>JACNHV010000071.1 GCA_014383445.1 Candidatus Desulfobacula maris
GAATTCTACTCCCTGTCCGAGGACACCCTGATCCGGATTGTTACAGATTTTTTCATGCCTGTTTTAATATTTTATTCTCTTTATACCTCTGATATCAACCTGAGCAAGACCCTGAAGCTTTTGGGCGCTGTCAGCATTGTCCTGGCTATTTTGTTTATTGCATCCTTTGTTTACTGCCGGTTGTTCAAATTGGATTTCAAAGCCTTTGCACCGCCGATTCTGTTCATGAATTCAGGTTTTCTGGGGATCCCCCTGATGAAGCTGTGGGGAGGATTTGCAGCAATGAATTATATTGTGATATACGATCAGATTCAGACCTTTTATATATTCACCATTGGAATTGTAATTGTCACTGGCGGTTTTACCCTGGTGGGAGTCAGGGAGATGATAAAATCTCCGCTTCTGTGGGCCATTGTTGCCGGCTTTTTATTCAAACATCTACAGATTCCCGTATCAAAGAATCTGATAGATACCCTTGGATATTGTGGCGCAGGAGCCCCTGCTCTGGCTACTTTTGCCCTTGGCTGCTCCCTGAGAAAGAGAAGAGTTGTTGCTGATATTCATCTGCTGTCCGGGCTGATATTCAGATTTGTTTTCGGGTTTTTTGCCGGATGGGCTGCAACAGTCCTGCTGAATATTACGGGCATGGAACGAATAGTCGTTCTGGTTGCCTCATCTTTGCCATCGGCTGTTTTTAGCGTTGTGCTGCCCTTAAGATATGGTATTGACGCAAGATTTGCCGGAAGTTTGATCTTAATTTCCAGCATTTTAAGTATTTTTATTATTCCAATTGTTCTTTATCTCGGCAACCTGTGATTTTCTCTGCCCGCAAGGGTCAGGCCAGCCGTGCTTTTGCGCCACCTGGGCAATAGTGAAACCTCGGGATAAATCGCCATTTAGGAGAAATGCCAGTGCTGGCATTTCTCCTAAATGGTTATGAATTGTCTTTTGATCTAACCCCATCCATGCCAAAAAATGCTGCGGACAGGGTGAAGGGCCAAACATCAAAGGAGCAGGCTGGTTCTCTTATCTCTGTGCTGAGTTCAAAATGCTGTGCAGCAACACATTGGCTCCGGCTTCACAATCTTTCCATGTTGTATTTTCAACTTCCACATGGCTTCGTCCCCCAATACTGGGAACAAATATCATGGCCGTGGGGGCAATCTGATTCATATAACTGGCGTCATGCCCAGCGCCACTGACCATGCGAAGAGAGGAGTACCCCAGATTGTCTGCTGTATCTAAAATGTTTTGCACAAGTCGTTCATCAAAGGGTGAATGTTCCACCCGCCAGGTTTCTTCGATTCGAATGGGGCATCCCCTTTGATTAGCAATTTCCTGGAAATCTTTTTTAACAAGCTCCCATGCCTTTATGGCCAGGTCATCATCCCAGGACCGGATATCCACGGTAAAATGAACCTTGTCTGGAATGATATTTCTGGAATTGGGCTCATTCTGGATTTCTCCCACGGTTGCGACCAGGTTCCCGTTCATGCGGGCCGGAAGCTCATTAACTTTCAGGATCATCTGGGCTGCTGCACATAAGGCATCGTGACGACCTTCCATAGGGGTAGGTCCAACTTGATTGGCTTCGCCCTCAAGATAGATATCATACCAGTGAAGACAGACAATGCCCTTGGGAGCACCAATGGTAATTCCCTGTTTTTCAAGAACTGGTCCCTGCTCAATATGGTATTCATAATAGGCATGGACGGGGGATTTTTCTGCAGGTGTTTCGCCCTTATACCCAATCCGGATCAATTCATCTTCAAACCGGATACCATTGATATCCGTTCTGTCATAAATCCAATCCCTATCAAGGGCATTGGCCCATACACCGGAACACATCATTGCCGGCGCAAATCTGGTTCCCTCTTCATTGGTCCAGGCAACAATAGTTATGGGGCGCCTGGTCTGGATGTTGTTTTCATGAAGAACCCGCATAACTTCTAAAGGACCCATAACACCTAAAATACCGTCAAAGCGTCCGCCTTTGGGCTGGGAATCAATATGAGAGCCGCTCATTACTGGCGCAAGATCACTGTCCTGGCCTTTGCGTTTTCCAAAAATATTACCCATTTCATCAATGCTGACTTCAAGTTCAAGCTCTTTTAACCATTTTACAAACAGATCCCGGGCCTGTTTGTCTTCATCTGACAGGGCAAGCCGCTGGACACCCCCATTGGGTGTGGCACCGATTTTTGCCATTTCTTCAAGGGTGTGTTGAAGCCGCTTGCCATTTACTCTTAATTGATTTTTTTCCATTTGTTCATGCTGCCTTTTAAAACGATTATAAAGGATGGTTTTTAAAAAATGATATTATCTTTTCTTTTTAATAAATGCTTTTTCAATAATTTCAATCCACTGAGGGGGATAGGACAATTTGAAAGCAATGGTATCCTTGCTTTTCGGCGAGGTTGAAAAATCGACCTTTACAGCCGATTTATAGAGCCTGGCACCCTTATGCGAAGTTGCATGATAGGCTTTTTTTATGGACTCTGCCGGGATATCAAACCTGATACTGGAAAATCGATTTTTAAACAGCAGCCCGTCCTTGTGTATCAATAAAAATCCTCTATATGTTTTGGGTGCCCCCTGCTCTGAAGACAGGCCGTAACATGTAACGCCAAAGCCCAGGGCTATGATATTTTCTTTTTTATAGGTATTTTTTATCCATTTTTTTTCTTTATGGGTAAGCCAGCTCATACCTATAATACCACATAAAAAAAGGCAGCCTATAATCGCAATATGATATTGTTGAAAAAATTCCATGCAAATCAAACCTTGTATGTCATTGGCTTAAAATAAACATGAAAGTTATGGGGGTGTTGATATCAGAGATTTGCTCCCATAACTTTCATATGGTTTACGAATAGCTGCTCAAGTTATACTACCCTTACTTGGCCTTCTTCCATGCTATCCCATTCTTTTTCCGCTGCAATCCACGTTTCTTCCGTTGCATCTTTTTCCCATGCTTCAAGGCCTCTTTCAGCTTTTGTGGCACCGGGCAGGAAATTATCCAGAATTATCGCAATAAACGCAGTAACGAACATACCCGTTGTCAGTAAGGCCTGGCAAATATTGCCAAGGATGTTGACAAATGAGCCGGCTTCTCCCCAGGCAATGGGTACTGCAGCTGCTGAAAGCATTGGGCTGAAATGATAGGGAAAACTTAATCCGCAAAAGAATGCAAGCCCCACGATAAACAGATTCCGGGAGTTGTTTAAATTTACCATTTGAAGATTGGATAAGCCCACGGATGCAATCATTCCAAAAAGTCCTACAAACATGGCGCCTACAACGGGTTTTGGTATGGTTGCAAGGCTGGCGCCAAATTTTCCGCAAATGGGGATAATCAGCATTAAAATGGCACCCGCGATAATTACCCTGCGGCTTGCAACTCTTGTAAGACCAATGGATCCAATATTTTCAGAATAAGAGGTTGTTCCATTACCTGTCTGAAGAATACCGGCAACAAGGCATCCCAGCCCTTCTGCGCCAAGTCCTCTTGAGATCATTCTCTCAGTAGGTACAGGTGCTTCTGAAATTCTGGCACAGGCATAATAATCACCAATGGATTCAACCATTGAGGCCAAATATCCTGCCAGCATTCCAAATACACCGGCCCACAGGGTGGCACTGCCAAAATCAGGAAATCCCCACTTAAACGGCATCATGGGTGCAAAGCTGAACCAGGGAGCAGAAGCAACAAGATCGGGTTTTAAGTATGCGGCATTACTAGGATCAATCATACCGGTCATGGTACCGATCAAAGCTGCCACCCACCCGGTTAAAATTGCCAGAAGAACGGGAAACATCATAAACACTTTGGATTTTAAAGAAAAAACCTGTGAATACAGAATAAGGGCAATAATGGTGATCAGGGATATAATCCAGTTCGCTGCCATCCAGGGCGCACCTATTGAATAAAGTGCAAGACCGATCATGGCGATTGTAGGCCCTATAACAATAGGGCTGACAATATTTTTAATTTTGCCAAGAATTCCCGTATACCCAAGAACGATCTCCACAAGAGAAGCGACCATAACTGCCGCTGCCAGCTCCTGCATTTGAATCTGCCAGACATCAACGCCTGTCAGTTTTTTGCTTGCAACCATACCGATGATGGCAAATGCCGGCCCTAAAAATGAAAAAGTTCCGCCCTGTATGATAGGAAGTCGATTTCCAAGGGGAGATTGCTGAATTAAAGTACAGATACCAGAGGCAAAAAACATGGTTGAAATAAGTAATGCCAGTTTATCAGGCGGCATCCCTATGGCGCCTCCGATAATAAAAGGAATTAATACCGTTGCCCCGAACATGGTCAAGTACTGCTGAAGACCAAGTAATATTGCCAGGGGCCATTTGGGTTTGCTGCCGATGGGATATAAAATCCATCCCTTCTTTGCTCCATTCTCTTCTTGTTCGCTCATACAATCTCCTTCCTTACATTATGGTGTTAATATTAACTTCTCGTTTGCAGTTTATCTTAAAAGGATGGCAGTAAATTATGGAAGATGTTTGCAGATATCTCCATACATTTCAGGCCTTCGATCTCTGAAAAACTGCCAGCCGTCTCTTACTTCACGAATCATTTCAAGATCCAGATCTGCAACAACTATTTCATCCTTATCAGCACTTCCTTTTACAAGAAACTGGCCCTTTGGATCGACAAAATAGCTGGATCCGTAAAATTCCCCGAATTCCCATGGTTTTTCCAGTCCAACCCGGTTATT
>JACNHV010000069.1 GCA_014383445.1 Candidatus Desulfobacula maris
CCTGCATCTGCAATAAGTTTTTTTTCCCAGTTGATCTGATGTTCCCTGGCATAAAGCGCAAGCGCATCATCCGTTCGGTTTTTCCCTAAAAATCTTTCAAGAAGCATTCTTAAATCCACAACCGCTGCCGTAGCCTTCCAGAAAGACGATTTTTCCGATTCCTCGGAATACTTGAACACATCAACAAAGAGCGTAGCCTGTTTACGTTCCATTGCATTTTGTTTTGAAAAAAGAGATACACCGATAAATAATGCAATATTTGCAAACATACTCCAGAACACGGCATGGGTATACTGGTTAAACCCTAAATGATTAACATCCAGGCCAAACAGGTGAAGAGGGTTTAAAAAATCAATACCAAAAGGCCCATAGGTGAGCAAATCCCGGGAAAGAAAACCTGCCTGGGCAAGAGAAGGCAGCATCAGGGTATAAACCCAGATAAAAAATCCTGCCAGTAATCCAAAGAGCGCACCACGCCTTGTCGCGCCTTTCCAGAATATTCCCCCGATCACAGCCGGGCAGAACTGGGCAACTGCTGCAAAAGAAATCATCCCTATGGAAACAAGGGAATAATATTCAACCACATAATGAAAATAGAGATACCCTAAAAGCACTATGAGTAAGATGCTTACTCTCCTTATAATCAACAGCAACCGGCTTAAATCACTCTTTTGCTTTAGTTTTAAAAAAGAAAGACGAAGCAGTACGGGCATGACCAGATCGTTGCATACCATGGTTGATAATGCAATGGTTTCAACTATTACCATTCCCGTGGCTGCAGACATGCCACCGATAAAGGCAAATAACGCAAGGCCCTGTTGCTCTTTTGCCATCAAAAGCGTCAGGGCAAAATAGTCGGCATCCACAGTACCATTTGTAAACTTCAGGATACCGCTAAATGTTTGGGACAACGATAGTTTGCAGACAGGATCTAAAAAGCATTGTCCATAAAAATACAGCATGCCGCCAAAGGCAATGGGGATAACAAAAATGTTAATGGCCAGAAGATACAAGGGGAAAAGCCAGACAGCTTTTTTTAAATGATTTTCATCCACATTCTCAACCACAATCACCTGGAACTGGCGGGGAAGCAGGAATATGGCCATCATAGCCAGAAACAGGGCATTATACCACCCAGTAAATGTTGACGCATTTACCTCCATAACAAAGAGCTGCTTTATCTGGGGTACAAGGCTTGCCTGGTGAAACAGATCCCCAAATCCCGAATAAAGTCCATAGGTAATAAACAACCCCACGGATATGATGGCAATAAGTTTTACAATGGATTCAAAGGCGATGGCTGCCACTAATCCCTCATGACGTTCAGTGGCATCCAAATGGCGGGTCCCGAAAACCACAGCAAACAATGCCAGTAAAATGGCCACAAAAAATGCCGTATCTTTTGTGCCGGACAGACTGGTTGAAGTTTTAGCCATGTAAACGTCTGGATATTGACTGATGAGTTGAAAAGAGGTTGATATGGCCTTTATCTGAACTGACATATATGGGATAATACCGAGAACTGCAATAATAGTAACAGCACCGGCAATGGTTGCACTCTTGCCATACCGGGAAGCGATAAAATCAGCAATGGAGGTGATCCGGTTGATTTTACTGATACAAATAATTTTTCTGAGTATTGGCCACCCCAGGATCATCATGAGGGTGGGGCCCAAATATATATTTAAGAAACCTGTGGCTCCTGAACTGCTTGCCGCCCCCACACTCCCGTAGAAGGTCCAGGCAGTGCAATAGACGGCAAGAGACAAAGCATAAATATAGGGGTTGCTGATAATGCTTTTGCCGGCTTCTGCCCGTTTATCACCCCAGAAGGCAATGGCAAACAAAAGTCCCATATATCCGAAAGAAACAAAAATGATAATTTTTTGTTCTAACATAGTTGTTTTGATTTTTAAGTTTACTCAAGCTGTCAATTATGAATTCAGCCTGATTGTTTTAAGTTGTTTCCGGCACTGTCTGGTTCTGACGGGTGAACCATATCCGGAATTTTCCCACAAAAAATGATGAAAAGTATCAATACAGACCAGGCCGTAAATACATAGAAAAAAAACAAGGGGATCCCAAACAATCTTACTTCCAGGTTGAATAGGGTCAAAACAGGATAGGAAAACAGAAAACAACCCAATAGAAAAAGCCCTATATACCGTCCGGTCATGGATCTGTTATCAAGCATAAAATTATCTCTTTTTAATAAAACTATTTTTTATCAATGAAAAAAATGCATGGCCCTCTGTTGAATACAACAAAAAAAGGATATAAATCAAGGGGTTTATTTAGGATTTGGGTGTATTTTATCTGGCCTTTTGTTCAGCCTTCCGGGCAAGCCTGACATCTTCGTAGTTGACAGCATTATCCTTATTATAATCTGCAGAGATTGGTTTTTCATTGATCGGAAAAAACAGACCGGTCTTAAGATTTCCAGCCTTATCTTTAAAAAAAGGAAATTGCAATACTGGATTTGCTTTGCCGTAACGGATGTTAATGATGTTGATATTGTTCTTATTTTGCTCAGAAATAGCATATGAATCAGTGATATTTTTAAGGCTTAACTTTGTTTTAATCGTCCATATTTTATAATGGTAAAACAATTCCTCATCATCTTTTATTCGGTTGTGGGCAATTAAACCCTTCCAGCTATCCGGTGGATGTTCATTTTCTATAATGGTCTTGAGAATAAATTTAGATTGTTCTATTTCCTGTTTTTTAGTAAATCTGGTAGATACTCTGTTTAACTGAATTAAAATCTCATCAAAAAAACCGGTCTCGTAATATATCCCCATAAAAAACATACTGCCATAAACAATTGTGGCCACAACAATTAAGGAGATACTGAATCTTTTTAGCATAATGTTTTATTTTCCTGTTAATTACACTTCATTATTGAATCTTGAACATGGGACCTCAATTCTTTATTTAAGATATAAACTCTATACCCAAAACCATTTGATGATGTCAAGAAATGATATAATTGTTTGAAAAGGATAATTTTTTTAGGGTTTGGTGGAAAGTTAGAATATGTCATTGAATTATTAAGTAATTTTGTCTAAAATAACATAAAAAGGAATTTTCCGCGTTGTCTGCAAATGAAAACAGGGAAAGAAAGGCGATGTACATGCAAAATATTCTTGAAAACAAAAAAGTTCTTGTGGTTGATGATGAACCAGATATTCTTGAAACCCTTGAAGAGTTGCTCTACATGTGTTCCGTTGATACAGCCTCAACCTTTGAAGAGGCCATCGATTTATTAAAGAATAACAATTATGATGTTGCTGTCCTGGATATCATGGGTGTTAAAGGCTATGACCTTTTAGAGGTTACCAATAGGATGGGTACTCCCTCCCTGATGCTGACAGCCCATGCTCTGACTCCAGATAATTTAAAAGAATCCATTGAGCTGGGCGCGGGTGCCTATGTCCCGAAAGACAAGCTCGCGGATATTGCCATATATGTTGCAGACGTATTGGCAGCAAGAAATGAAAGCAAAAAATCCCAAATCAAATGGTTTTCATTGCTTGAGCCGATGTTTGACAAACTATTTGGTGAGGGCTGGAAAAAAACAGACAAGGATTTCTGGGATGAATTTGATGAAAAACACAAATAATGACCTCTAACTGATATGAAGTGAGTTTGTATTAATTCACAACGTTCATAAATATTTTTCCAGATTGTGATCATATAGCTTTACAATGATTTCCCATGAAAACACTTCCATGTTTTCAGATAATCTTTTCTGCAAAGGCAAATATTTTTCATAATTTACAAGCATGTCTTGAAGTTTTTTTAGCAGGTCCTGTTTTGTCTGATATAAAACCCTGGAATGAAATTCTACAGGCATAATTTCAGGATAAGACAACCTGTCCGGCAACAAAGGAATACAACCAAATCTGACTGCCTCGACAACGGAAATACCAAAATTCTCCTGGATGGCACAGCTTACGACGATTGCACCTTTTTTCAGCCATTTTACATACTCATTTCGGGATTCAACATACCCGTAAACAAGTATTTCCTCTTTAAATTTTTCTTTAGCTTTTTTAAAGATATCAGGAAAGATATCATGTTTTTCCCCGAGCAAGGCCAGAGAAAAAGCGATATTTTTTTCTTTTAAAGCGCTCAAGGCATCAAAAAAAAACTCAGGATTTTTATCATATTCCCACCTGTGATTCCATATGATCAAAGGCGCTTTGACATCCTTTTCCTTTAAATCAATCAAGTCTGTTTCAAATCGACATCCCGGATAAACCACTTCTGCCTTTTGCCTGATTTGTTTGATCATCCAACCTGGCCTGAAGTCTGGCATCTGTTTTATCAATCGGCTTGCTGATGTCAAAAAATCATTAAAATGAAATTTAGAATTAAATAAAACCTTATCTGCTGCAAAGGCAGAAATAATATTGGTGAAACCCAGGTGAAAATCTCTTTTTTCCAAAGGGGCCAATGGATAGGACAATTGATTTTCATGAAAGTACATGAATACTGGGGGAAGGTCTTTACCTGCAAGCGACAAAAAATCTGTTAAATCCATCATATCAGTAACGATAATCGCATCAAACACTGAAAAATCTTTGACATGATTAACAAAATAAAGTGCTGCACCCCTCATCCGCCATTTCCAGAATCTGTCCGGGAGCGTCACAAGGGTCACATCGTGACAGGAGTGGGCCTTAAACCCCAGAGCAAA
>JACNHV010000068.1 GCA_014383445.1 Candidatus Desulfobacula maris
TGAAAAAATCTGTAACAATCCGGATCAGGGTGTCCTCGGACAGGGAGTAGAATTCAGATAAAACATACCCTCCCAAAGCCAGAAAAATCAAAGGAAGAAGTATCAAAAAAGAGTCGAGAATCATGACCGACTGTATAAGACAAAAAATTGAGTTCTGTCAAGCAATTTTGCCCTCCTTGCTGCCAACCTGAAATTCACCACCTGAAAGTCTGATTTTAGTTTTTTTCAGGTCTCATCCAGGGCAGTTCCCCAGTCGTAACGGCGTTTGACATATTTGAGAATCATGGAGGTATGGGTCCTGATAACCCCGTCAATTTTATAAATTTTATTGAAAATTAAATCATTGAGCTCATCTGTGGACTGGCACACAAATTCCGTGTAGATGTCTGATTCCCCCGTGGCAAGCACGATAAAGCAGATGGGGTTTAGTTTTTCCAGTTCCCGGGCCACATGATCAATCTTTTTGATATCCACATCGATTTTTATATACCCCACAGTTTCAAATCCCAGTTTCAAAGGGTTGCTGACAGCCACGATCTGAATATATTCTTCTTCAATGAGGCGGTTTAAACGGGTTCTGACCGTGGCTTCGGATATGCCGAGGTCTTTGGCAATCTGTGTGTTTGGAATCCGGCCGTCCCGTTGGAGCAATTTGATAATTTCCCGGTCAGTGACGTCGATCCCGCGGTTTTTCCCTCCATTTTTCTGGATGGACATATATCCCCTTTCATATATTGGCAATTAATCGAATTAAAATAATTTAATTATTATTTATATCAACATTCGATTAATATGTCCATGCAAATTATATATTTCGAATATTTTTTGCAATTGTATTGACAGACCATACTTTTTTAGCTATTTAGAATCCTATGGGATCAGGCTTGCATTATTGCATTTTTAATCGTTTTATTGATAAAGACACACTAAAACACGCCTGATCCCGTCTAAAAGGACTTAAGGCTGAAAGTTGAGTTACAGGATTTTTATACTTGGATGAAAAAAAGGAAGAAAATTAAATGACATTACCAATCATGAAAAATTATATCAATGGCGAGTGGGTGGAATCAAACGGAACACAAATTGGAGATATCACAAATCCGGCCACGGGAAAGACGATTGCACAAGTTGTTATGGGTACGGCAGACGATGTTGAAAAAGCCGTTCAGGCAGCCCGGGAAGCCTTTTTACAATGGCGGCAAAC
This sequence comes from Candidatus Desulfobacula maris, assembly GCA_014383445.1. GTDB lineage: Bacteria > Desulfobacterota > Desulfobacteria > Desulfobacterales > Desulfobacteraceae > Desulfobacula > Desulfobacula maris. The sequence goes on from JACNHV010000068.1 coordinate 1,205, forward strand.
ACCGCCTTTGACGCGGGCTCGCTATATCTTCAGAATAAAGGATGTTTTTGAGGAAAATTTTGAAGAAATTGCACAGACCCTGACAATGGAAAATGGAAAAATAATTGATGAGGCCCGGGCGGAAGTCAGAAGGATGATTGAAAATGTGGAACATGCCACTGCTGCGACCACCCTTATGTCCGGATATACCCTGGAAGATATTGCCACAGGAATAGACTGTGCCGGCCATCGCCAGCCTATGGGCGTATTTGCAGGAATCGTTCCTTATAATTTCCCGGCCATGGTGCCCTGGTGGTTTCTTCCCTACGCCATTGTCAGCGGAAACACATATGTCCTGAAACCCTCGGAACAGGTACCCATGACCCAGACAAAGATATTTGAATGCCTGGATGAGGTGGGACTGCCTGACGGAGTGGTAAATATGGTCCATGGATCTAAAGATGTGGTAAATGCCATACTCGATCACCCGGATATCCAGGGTGTATCCTTTGTGGGTTCAACGGCAACGGCCAAACATATCTACAAACGCTGCGGCGAAACAGGAAAGCGTGTGCAGGCTCTGGGCGGAGCCAAAAATGTCGTGGGAATAATGCCTGATGCTAACCTTGATGCTGGTTTGCCTTCTCTGGTCACTTCTTTTTACGGAGTTGCAGGTCAGAGATGTCTGGCCGGTTCCATCCTGGCACCTGTTGGAAATATTGCCGACAAGCTTGTGGATAAATTTCTGGCCCTGGCCAAAAAGATAAAAGTCGGTGACGGCCTCAGCGACCAGACAGCCATGGGCCCTATGGCCGGCAAGATTCATCTTGACCGGGTTCTGGGTTATATTGAAAAAGGCATTGAAGAAGGCGCCACTCTTGTGCTGGACGGCCGTGACTGCAAGGTAGAGGGATATCCTGATGGATATTTTGTCGGGCCCACCATATTTGATAATGTAACACCTGACATGACCATTGCCAGAGAAGAGATCTTTGGCCCAGTGGTCTGCGTGGTCAGATGTAAAACCATAGAAGATCTAATTCAACTGGTCAATACCAGGGATTTTGCCAATGCAGCATGCCTGTATACTGATTCCGGCGCTGCAGCCAGAAAATTCAAGTATGAGGCCCTGCCCAGCATGGTGGGCATCAATATCGGCATTGCCGCCCCCATGAGCTTTTTTCCCTTTGGTGGATCAGGCAACTCCATGTTTGGCGATATCAAAGCCCATGGCCAGGAAATATTCCACTTTTTCACAGACACCAAGGTAGTTATAGAGCGCTGGTTTTAAATACACAAATTTAAATGGAGGAAGACGTTTATGCCCATCACAAGCTTTGGCGGGTTATTGAATTTTGCAGAAAAAATGGAAAAGCAGGACATGGCATTTTATGAATCTGTTGCTACCAATCCGGAAATGAAAGATTTTTCAGACCTGTTCCATGAATTTGCAAAGGATGGCAAAAAAAATATCACTCATATCCTGCGAACCAGAAGGGAAAATGTAACTGAAATGATCCTTGAACCGATTAGTGATTTTTTCAGGGAGCCCTTTGTGCTTGAAGCCGGGGACGGCAAGAACATGGATCGTGCCCAGATTCTGGACTATTCTCAAAAAATGGAAGCCCGGGCAATTGCCTATTATACGCAAGGAGCAGTAAAGATCAAGGCCCTTCCTGAAGTCTCCCAGGCATTGAAACTGGCCGGGAAAAAAAGGATAGCCCATACCAAAAAACTTTCTGGCATATGAAAAAGGCTGCCAGACAATTAAAAGAGGAATTCCTATGAACCAAGAGACAAAAATACCAGAACTGCCGGACTATGATCATCAGCCCAAACCCTATACAGGTCCTTCCTATGACGAGGTAATGGCATTGCGGAAACGTTATTTAACACCCTCCCTGCTGACCTTTTACAAAAAGCCGATCATGATTGTGGAAGGCTCCATGCAATACCTTTATGATGAAAAAGGGAAACGGTACCTCGACGGCATTGGCGGCATTGTCACAGTCAGTGTGGGTCACAGCCATCCCTATATTGCCGAAATAGTTGCTGAGCAATTCAAAACCCTGGTCCATAACCCATCCATATACCTGAATCCAATTATTGCGGAATACGGGGAAATGCTGGCCCAGCGCCTGCCCGGCGATCTTGAGGTCTGCTATTTTGTGAACTCCGGCTCCGAGGCCAATGACCTTGCTATGCTCATGGCAAGGATCTATACGGGGAACCATGATATCATTGCCTTGAGAAACGGCTATCATGGCGGCAGCCAGAGCACCATGGGACTGACTGCCCATTCCACATGGAAATACAATATCCATCAGGGCTCAGGAGTTCGCCATACTATTATGCCGGATTGCTTTCGCGGCCCATATGGCTATGATGATCCCGAGGCCGGCATAAAATATGCTACAGATGTAAAAAGCGTTATTGATCATACCACACCGGGACGTGTGGCAGGATTTTTTGCCGAACCCATACAAGGGGTGGGAGGAACTGTGGTCCTGCCCAAAGGATATCTTGATAAAGCATATCAATATACCAGAAATGCCGGCGGAGTCTGTATTGCTGACGAGGTCCAGACCGGTTTTGGCCGTTTGGGAACCCATTACTGGGGATTTGAATACCAGGGAGTGATGCCGGATATCGTGACCATGGCCAAAAGCATTGGAAACGGTGCTCCTCTGGCTGCCGTGGTGACCACTCCTCAAATCGCTGCCAAACTCACTGAAAGAATCCATTTCAACACCTTTGGCGGCAATCCTGTTTCCTGTGCCATTGGCAAGGCAGTTCTGGAACTCATCGACAAGAACCGGCTCCAGGAAAATTGTCTTAACATGGGGAACCGGCTGTTCAATGGATATCACCGCTTAATGGACAAATACGAGCTCATAGGCGATATCAGGGGAAGCGGGCTTATGACCGGGGTTGAATTTGTCAAGAACAGACAGACCAAGGAGCCGGCCTCCCAGGAATGTGTTGAGATTTTTGAGACCTTAAAGGATCTTGGGCTTCTAGTGGGCAAAGGCGGATATAATGGAAATACATTGCGGATAAAACCGCCCATGTGCATCAATGAAAAAGACGTGGATTTCATGCTGGAGGCCCTGGATATAGCCATTGGAAAGGTAAGCAGACAATAATAGTCTCTATGAATATACCGGCAATGCCGGTATATTCATATTACCTTTTATCGCCGGCAACTGCCCTCTCACCTTTTCCTTGTGTTAAAGTCTTGCTATTCTTTTCTGATAATCAGCAACGCAGAATAGGGAACTGCATTAAAAACAAGCAAAAATTTAAAGTTTCATCCCTTACATTGTGATTGCACCCATTTTTCAACCACCTTATAAGGGTAAGCTTCCAGCCGGCAACAGCCTGCATCAAGCTTTGCCCCAAAATAAGCAGATAGACTTTTTGCAAGACATAGATCTTTTTCAAACATTTCAATCATGGTGTGCAGGCGCTCTATATCCTTTTTCTC
>JACNHV010000114.1 GCA_014383445.1 Candidatus Desulfobacula maris
GGATTATGGGGATATCAGATGACTGGGGCACTGCTGTTACGATTCAATCCATGGTGTTTGGAAATCTGTCCAGGCAGTCGGGATCAGGTGTGGTGTTCAGCCATAGCCCCAGACTTCCGGGCGATACGATACGGCTTTGGGGGGATTTTACCATCGGCAACCAGGGAGAAGATGTTGTATCAGGGCTTGTAAAAACCCTTCCCATTTCAGAAGTCCAACGGGAATTGGAGGAACGGGATTCAAAAATAAGCCTTGAAGAAAGTTTCCCTGATATATATTTGCAATTGATAAAACTGATGCATCGCCTGGTTTATGGAGAAGGATGGAATCCCCAGGAAATCGAGTTCACCTTTGAAGGCGAAACCAAAAAAAATCTTTTTATCCTTCAGGCAAGAGAAATGTCCTTGAGGGACAGAAAAAAGATTGTAGATTTTGATGTGAGCCCGGAAATCCTTGACAAGGCATATCTTGGTCAGGGGATCGGTGTCAGCGGTGGCGCCATGAGTGGCAGAATCGTTTTTACTCTGGAAGAAATTGATGCCTTTAGAAAGAAAGATCCAGATACCCCATTAATTGTATTGAGGAATGATACTGTTCCGGATGATATCCTGGAAATTGATGCAGCAGACGGAATTCTGACTGCAAAGGGGGGGCTGACTTCCCATGCGGCTGTGGTGGCATACAATCTTAATAAAACCTGTCTGGTTGGCTGTGAAAATCTTGTTTGCAATGAACACAAAAAAGAGTGTATGCTCAATGGGGTTAAAATGGTCACGGGTGATTATATCAGTATTAACGGTCAAAAAGGATCAGTTTACAAAGGCGCAATTAAAGTTAATTAAATAAAAAATATTCAAAGAGGGAATAGATGAATACAAAAGATTCTATAACACTTGGCATTAACGGACTCGGGAGAATAGGAAAGCTGTCTTTGTGGCATCATGCCGGCAGAAAATATTTTGATACGATTGTGATCAATGTAGGCCGGGAAGTAGGAAAGTCATTTCAAGACATTATCCATTATTTAGAAAGAGATACAACTTATGGACGACTGGAAGCGTTTCTTAAGGGATATCAGGCAAAGTCCGTTATCAGCGATGTGGATGAAGCTGCGGGTTCGTTAAATGTGAATGGCGTAAAAGTAAAGATATTAAGAGAGCAAAGAAATCCAAAAGATATTGAATGGGCAAGGCATAATGCCAGAATTGTAGTGGATACAACAGGCCAGTTTCTGGATCCTTCCCTTGGAGCGGATGCTTCAAAAGGCTCTATCAGGGGTCATATTGATGCAGGCGCACAAAAAGTGATTGCCTCAGCTCCCTTTAAACTAAAAGAGGGTGCGGCAATGCCCGATGATGCAGTGACAACCGTCATGGGGATCAATGATGGAGACTATGATCCAATCAAGCATAATATTATTTCCAATGCATCCTGCACAACCACATGTCTGTCCCATATGATCAAACCCTTAATCGATTATTTTGGTATTGAGAGAATCCTTTCTGCATCCATGGCAACCGTGCATGCTGCCACAGGATCACAGCAGGTACTGGACCGGTTGCCTAAACCCTTTGCCAAAGACTTAAGAAAAAGCAGGTCCATCATGAATAACATTATCCTGACCACAACGGGAGCTGCAAAAGCATTACAACTGGTTATTCCGGAAATGGCAACCATTGGATTTATTGCAGAGTCCGTCCGCATCCCCACAGCCACGGGATCTTTGATTATTCTTGTGATGAATTTTCAGGAAGAGCTCAATAAAAAGCCGATACGAAGGGACATGATCAACTCGATTTATGAAAATGCCGCAAAATCCAATACAAACGGATATCTGCTGTATTCGGACAAACAGAATGTCTCCTCTGATATTATCGGAACACCAAGGGCTGCAACAGTTATTGAAGGTCATGAAACCCATACCCGTACAGGGGCCATTAACATCAATCTTGAGCATGTGCGCGGGATTGACAAAAATATTCTGGATATGATCAAAGATCAGGTTACCAGCATCCAGGTTACCCAGGCCGTGATTTATGGCTGGTATGACAATGAAATGGCAAGTTATGTCAATATGCTGGGTGACAGGATTGTATCCATTGCAGAAGCCATACATTAGAGTATCACGAACATATTTTTTCCCTCTTATCCTGATGATTGGTTTGCTTTTTTCAACATCTTTGGCCCATTCCGGAGAAAAAAAATTGCCGTTTTCCATTGGCGAAGAAATTCAATATTCTGTCAGCTGGGAAATGGTCAGAGCTGGAAAAGCAACTTTCAAGGTACTTCCTCTTTCAACACTCAATGGGAAAAAAGCATATCATTTTTTGCTTGAAGCAAAATCAAATAATTATATAGACATGATTTACAAAATCAGGGATCGGCTGGAAGGATTTACAGATATTGAGTTTACCCAATCTCTTTTACACAAAAAGAAACAATCGGGCAAAGATAAAAGAGAAGTGCTGGTTCAATTTGACTGGGAAAAAAAGACGGCTACATATTCCAACTTTGGCAGGAAAAGAGATCCCATTGAGATCCCTTTAAATACATTTGACCCGGTTTCAGCCTTTTATAAAATGCGAACCATAGATTTTGAAATTGATGAAAATCTGTCCTTTCCCGTTACGGATGGGAAAAAATATTTCATGCAGAAAGGCAAAGTGTTGGGTAAGGAAAAAATCACCTTACCCTCGGGAACCTTTGACACATATGTGCTTGTCCCACAGGTCAATCATTTTTCAGGGGTGTTTAAAAAGAGTGAAAATCCAACTGTAAAACTCTGGGTCACGGCAGATGATAGAAAGATCCCCGTAAGAATAAAGGTAAAAGTGTTTATCGGCAGCGTTATCTTTGATCTTGTTTCAATAAGATAACCCTTTTTGTTCCTCATCCAATACTTTTCTGACCATTGTTGCCAGATCTTTCCTGGAGAATCTTTTGAATCATTTTCCATAATTAACCAAATTGAACATTTAAAGAGTAGATTATCGACTGCCCGTATATTTTTCAATTTATTGAGAGTGAATCGTATACCATTTTTGATCATTACTTTACAGTACTTTTAAATACTGATATGGATTTATTATAATGATACTAACTGATTTAAAATCCCATGCCTCAGCTTTTGGCGTAGCTGCGTGTGTTGGTCTATTACTTTACTTGCTTTCACTAACTGGCAATGACCCAAATAAAACCGAACAAACTGCGACTTCCTCTCCCAGTGTTGTTCAAGAGGGTGGAAGTGAATATTTGACACCATCTGAGATAATAGCCAAACTAAAAGCTATCGCTACGCCGTCATTGCGTGAGAAAGCAGCCCAAGGTTATGTTGGTAGCAAGGTAGAATGGAATTTGTATCTCAAAAACATAATTACTCAAAAAGAAAATGATGTTCATGCAGTATTCACAGATACTATAGATTTTCCTCATAATGCGCTCGTAAGTTGTGTGGTTTCGTTAAATGACAACAAGAGCTTAAAAGTAATCGAAGAGGGAATGTTATTCAATGTATTAGGACAGATTTCCAAAATAGACCCAAACAATGAATCAATCGAGTTAGAAAACGTTATTTTATATTGTTCAACCAAATAATCCTTGTCATTTTGTAAGTGCCTTCCAAATTCTCTATAAAAGGCACAAAGGAAGATTAATGGGCTATCTTATATTGAAGATGTTGATTCGATTTTTAATTTCAGGGGTGTTAAAACATTAAAAATATTGTTCACATTAATTTTTGGAATTGTACTTGACAAACCGCCTTTTTACGTATTAAATTCAAACCATTCTCGATAACAGGAAAATCCCTGGCGATGCTGGTGTAGATGTATCCTGAATCCTGAAATTGATCTCGAAAATACTTCATTTATACCTGAAACGCTCGCCATAATTTATCGACAAAGGAGTTACCAATGGGTATTTTTGACAAATTTTTCGGTTCAAAAAAACCGTATTCCCCACTTGAAGAAACCAATCCCCTTGCAAAGCATCTTGAAGATATCAGAGAGCCTTTGGAAGACCTGGCCAACCAGGCAAAAGATTCACTTGAAGTTGTCCCTGCAAGCGATGTCACTTATGTATTTATCGGTAAACCACCGAGTCAATTCGGTATCGCATGGTTGAAGGACGGCGACGTATTTAATTTAAAAAAATTGGCTGATCAAAAAAAGCTCTCCGCTTCAAAAATCGCCAAAACAAGTGAAGAACTTTCCAAAGCCTACAAGCGAAGTAAGGAGGCAAAGCGCTTTTCAACCAAAGTGGGTCCCTGTTCATGTATTGTTACCTCATCAGAAACACTGGGAAAGGATGTAGATAATATTATCCGGTCAGTTTCTATATAGAATTCCAGGCAAAATCTCAATGCAGATGGGTACTCTTTTTGAGAAAGTCTAAGATTTATACGTTTTCCTTTTTACAGTTCAGTCAGGTCTGGTCTGATTGTCAATGGTAAGTACCCAGGATGCAGGATGAATTCATTGAGCGCAAGTTTTGGCAAAAGATTATTATTCTGATCTTTAAACGGGATGGAACCTTTCTGGGTGATATCCTGAAAAGCCTTGTCAGATACCTGTTCAAGTTTTGCCAGCGCTTTTGTTTGCGCCTTATTCAGGCCATGTTTTACAGAGGCGGTTTGAACTATTGAGGGAATGTCGGTTAATAAAATCAGAT
>JACNHV010000067.1 GCA_014383445.1 Candidatus Desulfobacula maris
GGGTTTGAATTCCAATGGTATCATTGACTAAATCAAGTTTTGAAAATTTTACAAAGGATAATTAGTCATGACTGCTATCGATGGATGAAATTCCCGCCAACCATATAATGTTTTGGCTACAGTTTAATAATCCTCGGACTTATATTAACAGTCTTGAGCTTTTAGCATCATCGGCAAACACAATATTTTGTGTTTGGGGTAAATTTTATTCATCACACAGATAATCAACTTATTATAAAATTGAACCAGGTCAGGAGCTACATAACTGGCCATTAGTCCGCACCATATCAGAATAATTGAATAGGTCTTTACACATATTTGAAACACTGATATTGATTTGCAGATCAATTTTTTTAATTGCTGCAGGTCGGATAACAGTACAAATTACATAATATCCAGTACCTTTGAATATATTAACAACTACACACAAGGAGACAAGCATGGCCTTTCTGACGATTGACCAAACCAAGTGCAAACGGGACGGAATATGTTCGGCCGAGTGCCCCAGGCGGATTATAATTCAGGAAAAAGACAAGAGCTTCCCTCAATTTGCACAGGCGGATGAAGCCAACTGCATGGCCTGTGGACATTGCGTGGCCGTCTGTCCTCACGGTGCTTTGAGTGTGACCGGGGTGGCCATTGAAGACTGCCCAAAGATAGAAAACGACAGAGTCCTGTCATGGGATCAGACCGAACAATTCCTCCGCTCCCGGCGATCTATCCGATGTTTCAAGGACAAGGCCATGGACCGGGGAACCATGGAACAGTTAATCAATACAGCCCGCTATGCCCCCACTGCCAGCAACGCCCAGAACCTTCACTGGACGGTAATTGAGGGACGGGACAATTTGGAAACGCTGTCCCGGGAAACCATTAACTGGATGGAACGGGTCATCCAAGCCCAACCCGACTCTCAGGCAGCCGATTATTTCCGCCCAGTGGTAGCTGGCTGGGCCATTGGTTACGACGGTATCCTGCGCACTGCCCAGACCCTCATTATTCCCTCCGCGCCCAAAGAGAGCGCCAACGGCTTGGTGGACTTGAGTATCGCTTTGTCTTATCTGGAATTAGCCGCCCTGCCTCTGGGCGTGGGCACCTGCTGGGCTGGGTTGCTCCGGGGGGCCATGCTGGCTACCCCAGAGTTGTTAGAATCCATGGACCTGCCCGAGGGACACACCTGGTTCTATCCGATGATGATCGGATATCCCAAGTTTAAGTATCATCGGTTGCCGGAGAGAAAAGCAGCGGTGATTCACTGGAAGTAGAAATCAGTTGAATCTAATAACGACAGCCAAGGTCTTGATCCTAAAGCATGCAAACTCCAAGCATAAAACGCAGCTAAACCCTTGGGAACTGCTCCAGTCTCAGGATGTGATGAACCGACAGCGAGGTGACCAAAAAAAAGTGCATGGGAATAATCTTTCTTTTCAAATAGATGATCTGCGACATGAAGCTATTCTTCTGCTTCGGATGCCCAAAAATCAATTATTGCCTTTTGATTCACTGGATTCTTTCCTGCTTTTTTATATAGTCCAAGTGTTTTTTAAACAATTAAAATCACCAGAATGTTCTATATTTGGCTATCCTACTGAAAATAGAGTACATTAGATTGGGGTCTATTGCAAATTTAATTTCAACCTTATGCCAAGCCCGGGACTAAAATATGATGACTTGTATTCAGAGTCGGGTCCGGGGTGGTCGTGACAAAGCTGCTTTCACTGACTCCAAAAAAAGTGTCGTCAGAGACACTGGTAACCCGGATGAGATAGTCAGTTCCTGTGGTAAAATCCCTGGGAATGGACCATGCGTATTCGCCCAGGCCGTTTGAACCAATCGGTATTGTTTCAGCTATTGTTTGGAAAAAGGGTTCCTGTTTGATAAGTTCTATTTTTACATTATCCCCGTATATCCGCTTGGTAGGGGTATAACCGAGCGCTAAGATCAGGTTTTGGGATTGGCTGGCCTGAAAGGTTTTTTTGCTGGAGAATCTGGAGGCGGTAGTCAACCCGCTTGAGCAGATTTTTCCTGATCCTCACCCGCTTGTCTCCGTGGAGCTTTGCCATCAGTCCCATAATCACTGCCAGGTCCTTTGCAATGAATTCTCCCTTGTCATTAAAGTACTTTTTCAACACGGGCTTTAAATCCTTCATTTCCAGATCCAGGCGCTGGGAAAAAAATTTACCTGGCCATTTTGACCCCTATTCCAAAACAGCCTTGACTATTTTGGAATAGAGTATAAAATAGCCACATGAGATATCTGTATGATCATATCCTTAAAGATTTAAACCGAAAAATGGTTTTCATTGGCGGGCCCAGACAGGTGGGCAAGACCTTTCTATCCAAAAATGTCCTGGACCAGGCTTATCCGTCCGGAAGATATTTTAACTGGGATTATACATCAGACCAGCAGGATATATTATCCTTGAAATGGCATGATAATGATGGGCTCATCGTTTTTGACGAACTCCACAAATACAAAAACTGGAAAAACTGGATCAAAGGGATTTTTGATACCAATAAAAGAGATCTAAATTTTCTTGTAACGGGATCAGCAAGGCTTGATATATACAGAAGAGGCGGGGATTCTCTTTTAGGGCGGTATCATTACTGGCGGCTTCACCCTTTTGGATTTGATGAATGCCCGAAAAATATGACCTTAAAAGAGGTGTTTAAACGCTTAATGACCGTTGGCGGGTTCCCTGAACCCTTTCTTGACGGGGATGAACGCGAAGCCCGGCGATGGCGAAGAGAAAGATTTGACAGGGTCTTAAAAGAGGATATCAGGGACCTTGAATCCATCCGGCACATCTCTTTGCTTGATCTGTTTATCCATCAACTTAAGACCCGCGTGGGAAGCCTTATTGTCAAGTCAAATATTGCAGGGGAAATCCAGGTATCTCCCAAAACTATAAAAAACTGGCTTGATGTCCTGGAAAGAATGTATCTTGTATTTGTTGTTCCACCATACACTAAAACTCTGCCAAGGGCCGTGATCAAGCCGCCCAAAGTGTTTTTCTTTGACAATGGAGACGTCATTGGGGATGAAGGTGCTGTTTTTGAGAATCTTGTGGCCACCCAGATCTTAAAAAAACTTAATTTTCTGGAAGACCGGGACGGATACCGATATGAGCTTAAGTTTATCCGGGATAAAGAAGGCCGGGAGGTAGATTTTGTTATCGTAAAAGACGGCATCATTGAAGAACTCATCGAAGTGAAATTTTCCGATGATAAAATATCAAACCATTTGAGATATTATGCAGAAAAATTAAATCCACCCAAAGCGACCCAGATTGTTGCAAAATTAAAGCACTCTTATTCCAGCGGGAAAATAAATGTAGTTGACCCTGTTACATATTTCAGGCAGAGGTGATCAAGAAATGTGTCGATTGCATTTGATGTTTTCATGACGTTCTCCTTTAATGAATAGTATTTTTTTGCCTGTAAAAAGGCCTCAACTAAATATTTTACAAAGCATCCTAAAATTTTTCAACTGATAGGCCCTAAAAAGACGTCCCCAATAGTGACTTTAATTAAAACATTGTGGTCGAAGCATTTTTTAAAAAGCCCCGGAGTCACAGGGAAAGTCTGGGGTGCTTTTGGGCGAAGAAATAAGAAACTCAATAGCCAGTTATGTAGCGAGTTTTGTTTTGTTTCGAGTTTACCCCGCATGATCCCGCAGACCCGCCCCTTATTTTTAAAATAATACCCCGCCCACCTTTCGTATAGAATTATAATAGATCTGAGGAGGTACCAGGTCTATGAAAAAGGTTTTACACAGAGGTTTTTCCGACTATCAGGTGCGTTCAATAAAGACAAGGGAGCTTAAGTATACTATTTGAATGGTTGAATATTTGAAAAGTTATGAATAGTTGCAAGTATCATTGACTTTTGAGGTTCGAAAATGGCTCACTTTGAAATGCACATTGACAGTTGAATAACAGGGATAGTCTGGGGTCTGTTTTGAACAAGGAAATTTGGTTTAAACTGCCAAAATGGCATCCTTAAATTTTTTATATATACACATAATCCTGCTCAAATTCCGGGAAGCTTTTCCTCAAAATCTACTAAATATATTATATCGTTTAATATGGAAGAATGGCTTTTAACAATGGTTTTGGTTCATATAGTGGAATGTCTGGGGGACAAAATATTATTCTTCCCAGGCACAAGATATGGGGCCATATTTTAATTAAAAAATCAGAAGAATACCACTGCTATTCTGAAATTTTAAAGCCTGGAATAGCGAGCCATATAACCATTATCCTTGAACTGGACGTTACTTTCTATCCAGCACCTTTCGAATGGTCTGGGCAATTTCTGATAGATTGATTGGTTTCATGACATAGGCTGCCAACCCCAGTTCTTTTGCCTTTTCTTCATCCACAAGGGCACTGTAGCCAGTACAGATGATGATGGGAATATCAGGCCGGATGTCCATCAGCTTTTCAGATAAGCTAACACCAGTCATCTGGGGCATGGTCATGTCAGTTATGACCAGATCAAAATGACCGGGATTTAAGGCAAACCGATCCAAAGCATCCTGGGGAGTCGTGGCGGTTTGAACTTTGTATCCAAGGCGTTCAAACATTCTTTGAACCATATCTGCAATAGATATTTCATCATCCACAAATAATATGGTTTCTTTTCCCCTGGGAATTTCCTGAATT
>JACNHV010000073.1 GCA_014383445.1 Candidatus Desulfobacula maris
CACCGGGTTCGTTTTCTACCAGCATGGTAAGTATGTGTTTGTCCTGGTCCATAATTTTCTATAAAATTCCTGATATTAAAGGTTTTAAATAACTCTAAAATAATGTAAATGCCTGAGAATTTTCAATAATGGTTATTTTTATCGTAAATATTCGGTCAAGCACTTCAATTGAGTAAATATTCAAATTTTTTTTAAAAACATTAAAAAAACTCGGGACACACAGAAATTAATCTGCTATAACGAGAAGCATGAATTTTGTTTCTCAAAAAAAATTGCCAATATATAGCCAAGAGGCAGGTGATCAACAAATTGATATTCTTCAATACCCTGCACAGATTCTTGCTTCAGAGCAAGAGATTCTCTTGCTTAAATGGGAAGTAGGTTATTGGAAATCCCTTTTTCAAAGAGCAAAAGAACGAGAAAAAGAATTAAAAAGGCAATTACAGGAAAAAGAAGGCAAAATTAGAGATTTAAAAAAGCGTTTATTCGGCAAATCAAATGAAAAGACCAGTTCTGGTAAGAATAAAGGAGATATAAAACCAGCTCAAAAACCTCGTCCCCGAGGTCAACAAAAGGGCAGTAAAGGTCATGGCCGTACTCCCAAACCCAACCTTGCCATGAAAGAGGAATATATTGATCTTTCGCCTGGAGATAAATGTTGTCCTATATGCGGTAGGCCATATGCTCCTAATGGAACTGAAGATTCAGAAATTATGGAAGTTGAGGTTAAGGCTCATGTACGGAAAATCAAACGCAAAAGCTATAAAAAAACATGTTCATGCGAAGACGTTCCTGATTATATTATTGCTCCTCCTGTTCCAAAAGTCATACCCCAAAGCTCATACGATATCTCTATCTGGGAAGGGGTTCTTTTGAATAAATTCCTTTATTGCCATCCTACCAGCCGACTTCTAAGTTATTATAAAGAGCTTGGTTTGCCAATTTCACAGGGAACCATCACCGATGGGCTGCAAAAACTTATACCTTTATTTAAAGCAGTTTATGATGCCCTGTATAATCATCAGATGAGTGAAGAAATGTTCCACAATGATGAAAGTGGTTGGAAGGTGTTTGAATCAGTTGAAGGCAAAGTCGGCAATCGTTGGTGGTTGTGGGTAAGCAGATCTGTATCGGTAGTGTTTTTTCAGATTGCTCCGGGCCGTGGAGCAGACATTCCTGTAACACATTTTAAAAACACACATAGAGATAGAATCATTGTGGTCTGTGATCGTTACAGTGCTTATAAATCCTTGGCCAGACAATTGAGCTTTATTATTTTGGCTTTTTGTTGGGCTCATGTACGTCGTGATTTCCTGGATGCAGCCTGCAAGTATCCCAAACTTACGAAATGGGCCTTCACATGGACAGACATGATTGGAGAACTTTATCACATCAACAATAAGCGTTGTCAGGAGTATGATGGAAAACTTCCTGTTCAATGGCAGTCTGAAGATTTTAAACATTATCATAGTAGGCTTGTTGATAGCCTGAATAATATGGTTAAAAAACGAGATGACTTTTTGGATCAGGATTTTTCTGACCTTGATTTGTTAGAAACGGTTAAGCAAAAAATTCTTATCAGCCTTAAAAATCACTGGGAAGGGTTGACTGTTTTCTTAAAATTCCCCGGGGTTCCAATGGACAATAATGCTGGGGAACGATCAATACGAAACCCTGTCACAGGACGTAAAAATTACTATGGCTCCGGAAGCGTTTGGAGTTCAGAACTTGCAGCAATGATGTTTTCAATCTTTCAAACAATGAAATTATGGAATCTTAACTGTAATCACTGGCTGAGACTATACCTGACTCAGTGTGCAAACAACAATGGCAGGGCTCCTACTGATCTGTCATCCTTTCTTCCCTGGAAAATGGATAAGGATCGTCTGCATAAACTTTCTAAACCTTTGAATACATCCTGATGCGCTATTGCGGGCGAGACTTTACCCTAAATGAGCTTGATCAAATCAAATCTCTCATAAAGGAAAATCCACAATTTCACCGTGCAGGGTTGTCCAGGAAAGTTTGCCAAATGTTTCAGTGGTTCAAGCCTGATGGTAAACTAAAGGAGATGTCATGCCGTGTTGCAATGTTACGTATGCAGACCGATGGGTTGATAAAATTGCCGGAACCACTCGGGGTCAAGCACCCTCCCAGAAAAAATGACCCCACACCGGCAACTGATCCTCAGAAATTGATTCATTGCCCTGTTAATCAATTGCCTCAATTACAGCTTCAAATGGTTAACAAAAATAATTCATCCTTGTGGAATGAGTATATTCAGCGCTACCATTATCTCGGGTTTACCCCTTTACCCGGAGCACAGCTGCGTTACTTCATTACTGCCAAAAATCAAATTCTTGCTTTAACAGGATTTGGAGCTGCCGCATGGCAGACATCACCCAGAGATAAATTTATTGGATGGGATCACGAACAGCGCAAAAACAATTTGCATTTGATTGTTAATAATGCCCGTTTTCTCATTTTACCATGGATTCAATCAAAAAATTTAGCGTCTAAAATTTTAGCATTACATGCGAAACAACTTCCAGATGACTGGGGGGAAAAATATAAAATTAGACCTGTTTTGTTGGAAACATTTGTACAAAAAGATCGTTATAAAGGCACATGTTACAAGGCTGCTAACTGGCGTAATGTTGGACAAACTAAAGGCAGAGGGAAACTTGGCCCACCAGGAAAAATTAGTGTTCCAATTAAGGATGTTTGGTTATATCCTCTCAATAAGCATTTTAAATCTTTATTGAAAAAATAATCAGTGAAGTGCTTGACCGAATATTTACCCCAAGATTAAAATGTTGAACACCCATATCAAGATAGTATTTTGCCTGGTCCACACTGGCAATTTCCGCTCTTGCCGGGATTCCATATTTATTAGCAGTTTCAAAAACTTTTCGTTCAACGGCTTTTATTTCTGGGCTGGTTTTGGCACCTGCCATGCCGATATTCATTGAATAATCCGATGGCCCCCATTGGATCATATCGACACCTTTTACTGTTAGGATTTCATCAAGCTGGTCAACGGCGGATTGTTTTTCAATCATAATGACAATGACAACATCCTGCAGCGCTTTGACATACTCAGGTGATGCGTCATGCCCCATATACGCAAAGCGGCGCATGCCAGCGCCAAATGTGCCACCGTGTTCGGGTGTATCCGGGCGGGTGACTTTTACTCTTTCCCGGACGTCTGCAGCGCTTCTGCAGTCTGCAAAATTAACGCTCTGAAAACCGGCGCCTATGCCTCGCTGGGCCATAAACCCATAATGTTCAGCATCAACTTTAATCATTGCAGACATGTCAAACAATTCTACCGCGCGACACAAATTATCAAGTGCATATAAATCAAAAGGGGCATTTTCAGCTATAAATTCAACATAATCAAAAAGGCCGGTATATCCTATAATTTCTGCAGTAGATGGCCAGCTGCTTTGAACACGAGTACCAAAGCTTGGTTTTCCGGCATTTAACAATTCCCGTAATTTGTTTTTTCTTATGACTGTCTCCAGTATCAGTTTTTTTTATGTCTTGCAAATTGGCCGGGCCTTATTTCGAGTTGCCGGCCCGGAGGCGCTGGGCTGCGATTTTTGCAAGCTCTCGCATCAGCACATAACCCATCCTGGGATGTTTGTCCATCAGATCGGTCAATGCCGTATGGTTCATCTCGATCAGGTCGGTATCCTGGGTGACAATCACGTCGGCGCTAGCCGGAAGTGTGTCAAGAAATTCAATTTCACCGACCAGGGATTGGCCGGAAAGTGTTACAATGTGATTCCCGTTAACCAGAATTTCAGCCGGACTGTCCAGGATGATGAACCTGCTGCCCGATTTGGTTCCCTGTTTGATGATGCACTCTCCGGCCCGGGCCTGTCGCAGCCGGGTCGCAGATTTCAGTGTATCCCTCTCTGTGTCGGTCAATCCAGTAAACAGGGTTGCCTTGGCCATAGCCCTGGAAAGCCCTGGATTATCTGCTGCTATGCATACAGTTGCCGCAATCATAAGACCTGCCAGCACTGCCATTATAATTTTTCCCACGATATCTCCTTCTTTGTTGGTATTAGAAAGTTTATACCTGTTGCGCCCACGGGATGCAAGGCAAAAAAGAACTGAAGTTTCCCCATAACTGCTCGTGTAAATCATCATTGGCTATATCTAATCTGGTACGACCAGCCAAAAACCTTAATAGCTATTAAATTAAATCCTGAAAATTAATTTGCCAGAGAAAATATCAAAATTGTTTTAAAAGAAAGCCTTATTTTCCCGAAAAAACTATTTGACAATGATGGATTGATGTGGTTTTATGTATCAGGTCAGACCAGATGGCAATCAACTTGGATTGATTGTCCTGGCTATGATCTAAGGTAATTTTTCAGTAAAAAAACAAAGCTGGGAAAAAATATCAATATTTGGTTATGGAGGATAAATGGCAAAGTTTTTAGAATATCAGGGTAAAGAATTTTTTAAACAGTCCAAAATACCTATTCCTGAAGGCATGGTGGCTAAAACTCCTGAAGAGGCAAAGGCTGCAGCAATGAAGCTGGCAAAACCTGTAGTGGTCAAGGCCCAGGTACATGCCGGAGGCAGGGGGAAAGCCGGTGGAGTCAAGTTTGCTGATACACCGGAACAGGCAGAAAGTCTGGCCC
>JACNHV010000170.1 GCA_014383445.1 Candidatus Desulfobacula maris
ATTAATGATCTTGAGCGCTGGCAGAGCCAATTGGCACACGAATATCTTCAATAAGATCCTGAATCCTCTGTGGAGGTGGTTCAGTTGCAAAAGAGACCACATATGCCACGGCAAAGTTAATCAGTGCACCCACAGTACCAAAAGACTGAGGATTAAGCCCAAACAACCAGTTATCGGCGTTGTCCGGTAACATTGCTGTGGATTTAAAGAAAAACCATCCCTTGTATATAAAGATATAAACAAGAGTTGTTCCTAAACCTGCCAGCATACCGGCAATGGCACCTTTATCGTTGACGCGTTTTGAAAAGATACCCATCATGATGGCCGGGAATATGGATGATGCGGCAAGGCCAAATGCCAGGGCAACAACCTGTGCCGCAAATCCCGGTGGATTCAACCCGAGATAACCTGCAACGATGATGGCACCGCCTATGGCAATACGGCTGTATTTAAGTTCCTGCTGGTCATTGATATCCGGCATTAGCCAGCCCTTTAAAACATCGTGGGAAATGGCAGTTGCTATGGCAAGTAAAAGTCCTGCAGCAGTTGAGAGAGCTGCGGCAATACCACCTGCGGTAACCAAAGCGACAACCCAGTTGGGCAGTCCGGCAATTTCAGGATTGGCAAGAACCATGATGTCCCTGTCAACTTTTATCATTTCATTACCTTTCCAACCAAATGATTCAGCAGTTTTAAGGCCTTTTTCATCATAGTATTGAATTCTGCCGTCACCATTTTTGTCTTCAAACTTTAAAAGACCTGTTTTTTCCCAGCTCTTAAACCAGGCAGGCACTTTTGCATATTCTATATTGCCGTCAATACTTCCAACGGGTCCGGGCTGAATGGTCTGCATCAGATTCATGCGGGCCATGGCACCAACTGCAGGAGCTGTGGTGTAAAGGATGGCAATAAAAACAAGGGCCCAACCTGCAGATGCACGTGCGTCCTTTACTGAAGGCACTGTAAAAAACCTCATAATAACATGGGGAAGCCCGGCCGTACCGATCATCAACGACATGGTCAAAAACAGTACATTAATCGTTGACATTTTCTGGGCCGTGTACTGCGCAAACCCTAACTCTGTTAAAACGCCATCAAGTTTATCTAAAAGATGAAGTCCACTGCCGTCTGACAATGTACTGCCCAGACCTAATTGCGGAATGGGCATTCCTGTGAGTTGAAGAGAAATAAATATTGCGGGAACAGAATAGGCGAAAATAAGAACGCAATACTGGGCAATCTGGGTATTGGTAACCCCTTTCATGCCGCCGAAAACTGCATAGATAAAAACAATGATCATACCGATAATAATTCCAACTTCAAAGGAAACGCCTAGGGAACGGGAAAAGACAACACCGATACCTTTCATCTGTCCGATAACGTAGGTGACGGATGCAGTGATAAGACAGGCCACTGCCACCATTCTTGCAAAATTAGAATAGTATCTTTCACCAATAAATTCTGAAACTGTAAATTTCCCAAACTTTCTTAGATACGGGGCTAAAAGCATGGCAAGAAGGCAATAACCGCCGGTCCATCCCATCAGATATACCGATCCATCATATCCTAGGAATGCAATAAGACCTGCCATGGAAATAAAAGATGCAGCAGACATCCAGTCTGCACCTGTGGCCATACCGTTTAGAACGGGATGAACACCTTTGCTGGCAACGTAAAAGTCGCTGGTGTCTTTGGCTTTTGACCGGATCGCAATATAAATATAAAGTACAAAAGTAGCACCAACAACAAGAATCGTTAATAATTGTAAACTCATAGCTTATCTCCTTTTATTCTTCTTCAACGCCAAATTCTTTATCCAATTTACCCATCCTGTTGGAATAGAAAAAAATCAATGCCACAAAGATATACATGGACCCCTGTTGTGCGAACCAGAACCCTAGCTTGTATCCCCCTAGAGAGATTGCATTAAGAGGATGAACTAGAAGAATACCAAACCCGAAAGAAACGACAAACCATACGATCATACACCATGTTACCAGCTTTACATTTCTTCGCCAGTACTCTTTCCTTGACTTGTCAACCATGGACTTTACCTCCTGAGTAATAAGTTAATAAAACAACAGCAATTAGTTAATAAATACCATTCATCAAATTAGATTTTCTATTACATTATGTTTTAGCAATGTCAAGGCTGTTTTTCATCTTTTTTTTATCAGCTATAATTTATGAAGTTTGTTGATTTCGATACTATAATTACTATTTTTCTAAAATTATTCTGCTATTATAACTGTTTTACAATATTATAATTACTGTTTTTAATGTAATTTAAATAATATCCCATTTTTTCATTTATCATATGCTGCTTCAGTAAATTCAAAGCAGATAGGCTTGAGACGGACTATTTGCAATGCTCTGCGAAATCAGTTCCATGTAATTATATCCATATGATTTTGCATGGCATTAAGAAAAAATATCAAATTATTTTCTGATATAGATTTATCTGGTTTGAGGAATCATGAAAGGCACAGATCATAAAATGCATTTTTTAAGCCTTGAAAATAAGATTAATTGTTTCCGGGCATTTTATCATTAAATTATAGACTGGTTTATGATATATAGGCTTAATAATTTTTTGAATATTGGAATAAATTCAGGATAAATACTTTTGTACCATTTAAGATGGAATAAAAATGAAAATTAATATTGCAATCAATGGATATGGTAGAATCGGGCGTTGTATTACCAGAGCTTTATATGAATCTGAAAAATTTTATAATAAAATCAATCTTGTTGCCATAAATGAGACGGCTGATGAGAAAACCATTTATCATTTAACCAAATATGATTCAACCCATGGCAGGTTTCCTCTAAAGGTTGAAAATGAAGACTCAGCCCTGATAATAGGTAAAGACAGGATAAAAATATTTCAGGAAAAAAATATTGTCAACCTTCCCTGGAAAGATCTGAATATTGATATAGTCCTTGATTGCACGGGGATCTATAAGGACAGGAAATCTGCTGAGTTACATCTTATTTCAGGGGCAAAAAAAGTGATTTTTTCCCAGCCGGCAACAGATGAAATGGATGCAACCATTGTATATGGTGTCAATCATCACGTATTAAAAAAAGAGCATGCCATCATCTCCAATGCTTCCTGCACGACCAATTGTGTTATCCCTGTCCTTTATGTGCTGGATCAAACCCTGGGGATTGAGAGTGGAACCATTACAACTATTCATTCTGCCATGCATGATCAGCCCGTGATTGATGCTTATAATCCTGATCTAAGAAAAACAAGATCAGCATTGCTGTCCATCATCCCCGTAAATACAGCCCTGGAAAAAGGAATTTCAAAAATATTGCCATCCATGGAAGGGAAATTTGAAACACTGGCCATAAGGGTTCCCACCACAAATGTATCCATCATGGATATCGTTCTTCTGGTAAAAAATGATACAGATATCCAGGCTGTCAACAATGCGTTAATAAAAGCATCTGAACAGGGATTGAAAGATATCCTTGGTGTAACCGACGAACACTTGGTGTCCTGTGATTTTAATCATGATTCCCGCTCGTCAATCATTGATCTTCACCAGACCCGGGTCAGTAGAAAACATCTGGTCAAAATCCAGGCCTGGTTTGATAATGAATGGGGATACTCAAATCGGATGCTGAATACCACCATCGCTGCATTTCAAGCAAAATAGTCCGGCAGGCACTATAAGTAGTCTATGAACCCAGTTCAATAAGTTTTTTTGTGATCTCTTTTAGCTCTTCCGGGATCTTAGTTATATCATCAAAGGGGCGTATACCGTCCCTGTCAGAACGTGCAATTTCATCCATTTCCGGAATAAATCCCAGGATTTCATAACCCGGCATACTGTCCTGGATCAGACGTTTGTCTTCATCTGACCTGACTCTGTTTCCCACTACTACAATATTTTTGATTCCGATATCCTGCCCGAGTTTTCTTATTTTATCCGCTGCCACCCTGCTTCTTTTTCCGGGGTTTACAACTACAATAAGGGCATCCACAGATCCTGAAGTTGCGCGGCCCAGATGTTCGATGCCAGCTTCCATATCCATGACCACAACTTCATTTCTGGCAAGGACAAGGTGGTTCATCAAGGCTTTTAAAATGGTTGCTTCCGGGCAGATACATCCTGACCCACCTTTTTGAACTGTTCCCATTACAAGCAGCTTTACCCCGTCTTTTTCAATGGAAAAGCGATCCGGAATATCATCCACTTTTGGATTTAGTGTAAAAAACCCCCCCATGGTTCCGGGCTGGGCACCAGTGCGCTCTGCAATCAGGTCAGACAACTCTGAAATAGGGGTGATGGGCTTTGATTCATCAATGCCAAGGGCTGCAGCAAGATTGGCAACAGGGTCAGCATCTATGGCAATGACTTTAGTCTCTTTATTTAAGGCAGCAATGGATCTTGCAATTAAAGAGGTGATGGTGGTTTTCCCAACACCCCCCTTGCCGCCGACAGCAAGTTTTAAACTCAAAATAGGCCTCCTGCAATTTTTAATTTTAAGATTATGTATTGGAATCAGAATATTTTTTCTAAAACGCTTCCTTTATCATCCAAGAGGAAAACTTCATAACCGTTCTTTTGAGCATTGTCCATCAAGTCTTCCTTTATAATGGCCTGGGCCTCATATTTATTATTCATAATATCTTTGGGCATGATCAAAAAGCATTGCTGTGCGATTTCTTTTGTTTTAAAGGCCGGAATAAAAGTAATGTTTGTCGTTTTGTTTATATATCCCACAAATTGTTCATTGGATTCTCCCGAATTTTGAACAATTATATAATACCAGGTATCATTTATCAGATCATTCAATTTATTAAACTCCTCCTGCCAAAAAATTTATTTGAATCAAATATAAGACTATTTTATATAAAATAAAGGTAAAGTTTGCAGTAAAAATAAAAAAGCCCCAAGCCCTATTTAAAAAAGGGCTGGAGCTTTTAAATGGTTACCGTTCAGGAAAGACTAAATATCAAGCCATGAATCAGAATAGAGTGTTTCACCCATAATAACCTTATAGGTTTTTGCATAATCCTGCATTTCTTTATTAAGACCTGCAATATCAGGTTCGTTGCCATCCATCATGCCGTAAATCATGTCAACAATATCCTGGCGCTGACCTTTGGCAATAGCTGTCAATTGTTTGTCCAGGGGATCTGAAATAACTGCTTTCATACCATATTTTTCAAGCATAACCATATAAGTCTGGTTCAGGATGCCACGAAGGTGTTCAGGAGGTCCATTGGAAATATTGGACAGCCCACAGGTGGATTTTGAACCCGGCGCCATGTCTTCAAGCATCATCTGGAAATTTAAAAGGCTCATCAACTGCTGTTGCTGGATATTAACCGGGGTTACAATTCCATCCACCCAGATTCTCTCATTGGCAATGCCGGCTTCATTGGCAAAGTAAATCAGTTCAACAGCTAAAGCCGCTCTTTCATTCTCATCCCTTGGAAGACCATCCGGCCCCCACATCAGTGCAACAAAGTCAGCATCGTATTGGGCTGCAAGGGGAATCATTTTTTCATATCTTTCAGGTCGTGCCATAATAGAATTGATGATATGCGGGTGATCAGCAGGTTTCAAAACTTTAAGTCCTGCTTCAATGGCATCGATGTTAGAGGAATCAAGAAGTAAGGGCATTCCTGGAACAGCTTCCTGAACAACATTAACAACCCATGGCATTAATTCTATTCCAAATTTTTTTGCCGGACCCAGGTTGATGTCGATATAATCCATTCCCAGTTCTTTTTGTCTTAACACTTCTTTCTGAATGGGTTCTGGATTACGTTTGGCTGGATCTGCTTCCCTGAACTCTTTCCCAATGATGGTGGAAATAACATTCAAGCTTTCACCAAAAAGTATCATGATTTCTTCCTTTTATAGTTAATATTTAAATTTTTTAAGCCAGGGCATTGAAGTTGCCCTGGCTTTGTATTATTTATTTGTTTTTCAGGAATGCTGGCAGGTGGGCAGCTTCCCTTGGGCCAACTATGATGGTCCAGCCTGGAAGCTCTTCTTCAATATCACCTGCAATGGCTGCAGCATAGCCTGGAATAATAAGTTCTTTATGTTTTACCTTATCCATTATGCCACTCTTTTTAACAAAGGCACCAACATCATCGCCGCCAAATTTACCGGCAGCCCATGCAGTCAGAACAGAAAGACCTTCAGAATCTTTGATCAATAACCATGAAGGAACTTTACTGGCTTCGATTTCACCGGAAACAATAAAGTAGGTCAATGCAAAGTTAGTGGTTACAAGTACTGGAGAATTTTCATCTGGATTACCAATCTCAAAAATACCTTCTGTTACAGTCATGGGTCTCTGGGGATCAGTATAAATATTGAGTCTTTCTAACAGAAGCGGGAATAGAGACTCTGCGCTGAAATCAGACATCACAACAATTCCACCGTATTTTGCCACAAACATGGCGGCAATAAGGGTTTCCATATCCGGGTTGGATGCCATCTCACAGGGGAAGGTAATGGTTGGAAATCCAAGTGCTTTGTTGGAAGCCTTAAGGGCAGCACGTCTTATGGCAACCTGATCTTCAAGGGCCTGTTTGATTTCTCTTGAACCAGAATCAAGGACCAGATCTTTGAGTCCCATCGCCGTCAGTTTTTGTGTCAATGGCATAAGGGCTTCAACAGAATCAGCTTTAACAGCCAGGGGCAGATCATTGTCTTTTGCAAGAGCCCCCATTGCATCCACGTTGTCAGCAGTTGCAGCATAGAGCAGGGGACGTTTGAAACCGGCTGTTTCGATTCCGGCTTTCATTACATCAAGGTCCTGGGTCATGAGAACCAGGTTGAATTCCGATTCTTTGGCTATTTTGCCTGCAATTGCTGCAAAGGCCTGTGCACCGTTGCCAGCATCTTTGACCACCAGAAGTTCAGGTCTTAAATTAAAGCCAACGCGTTCATACTGGAAAGCATTGTAGATTTTAAGGTTTTTGTCCAGTTCTGCTGCATCAATGTCGGAAGATATAATTGCCGCAAGAACGGTTTTGTTGAAAAACGTTTTTTCATGTCTGTAAAGAACAGTTTCTCCACCGGTTGTGGTCTGGCGGACACCTTTACCAAGCTTGACAGGGCGGATGGGAGGAGCTGATGCTTCTGCCAGCTGTGCCTTTGCCTCGTCGGAAACATAAGGACAACTGTCCAGTTCTGCCTTTCCCGATGCAAGGTTCATTGCAAAGGCAAGGCAAGTCGGAACTCCGCACTCCTTACAATTTGTTTTGGGTAGGAGTTTGAATATCTGTATACCGGTTAATGCCATTTTTTTCTCCTTAAGTTTTAAAAAAAACTATGAAATTAGGTCCGGCAGTACTATTTCTGTTGTGAAAAGCTGCCGGATCTTTTTTAGTTATTATCCAACAAGGGATTCCATAGCCAGTGCCGGATGACCTTTTTCTTTGAGAAAGGGCAGAATTTCTTCTTCAGTAATCCCAACAGTTTCATCAGCAATCATGTCAAAAAGACCAGGAACACCCATTTGTTCACCACGGGCAACTATTCTGTCCTTAAGCTCTTCTTTGAGTTGCTTGGGCATCCAGACCATTCTTAAAAGACCACCATCACCCAGGATGAATTTTCCCTGGGTAATATTGAATTTGGAATGACCCACAAATCCGGGAGAAGATGCACCACCGCCCATAACACCGGCAAGGGTTGTAAACTTCATGCCGCAAGGGGTCTCGCCTGAATAATCACGGCCAACAGTCATAACGCCGTTACAACCGGGTAGCATGGCAGCGATACATTCGCAGCAACCACAGGTAGTCATGGGATCAATTACCATTGAGTAGAAGTTGTAATGGGTTACAGTACCTCTGGAAGCTTTGTAGATAAAATCATTAACCCCTTTAAACTGACCCAGGTTAGCATCAAGGACTTCGCCTTTTTCGATGGGCTGGTTGGGTCCTGTGGGGTTGATCTCAAAAGAAGCTTTACAGTCCATCCAGTTGTAAGCACCGCAAAGACCTGTTCTTTCAGGACTTACAGTACAAACATGACTGGGTGCAAATGACTGGCACAGCGTACATGAGTAATAAGTTTCAACATCTTCATCAGTCATATTATCAACACGAGCATCACGTACATGATAGTCTGCTCTGGCAATCTCAGTCATTTTATCGACATCTTCAGCCCTGGTCAAAAGTGTAACCTGAACCTTGTCGACAATTTTCTGGAAATCCTGATGAAATTTTGCATGGAGAACCACACCAATGTCTTTTAATGTAAAACCTTTTTCAATGGCGGATTTTGAAACACGAATCCAGGAAATATCCCTTTGTCCGATATGCATGACACCCTGGATGTAGTTGATCAGATGATGAATCTGTCGTTCCATGATAGGTTCAAAATCTTCCTGGAATTCACGGCCGGCAATCTGTACTTTGATACCCAGAGAGAAAGTCCCACCTTCTTTGATAGCGTCAAGATCCGGCCCTTCAATGATGACCTTGCCGTCTTCGATTTCATTCATTTCAGCTTTTTTAACATGCTCGGTGCATTGAGTCTTTCCGCCGCCGCATTGTGCATAAAGATCAGCACCTCTTACACGCTCACCTTCAAATGCAGGACCAAATGAACAAGGAATATCGATTTCAGCAACCTGTACTTTCAGGCCCCTGACTTCAACAGATCTTGCTACCATGTCTTCATGGGCAACGGGGGCCACAACATGTTCATAGGTACAAATACCCGTTGGCAGAATTTCAGGAATCGGTGTGTCAGCGATTGTCGGGAAACCCCAGTTAACACAACCGGCAGCTGCAACACCCCATTCAGTTCCAACATCACCGAGTGCATTAACAAATGCAAATACACGGTCTTTGTTGTATTTGAGGATGGTTTTGAAATCACCTGGTTGAACACCGCCAAATGCCATGGCAGCGCGGTTGGCAAATCCAAGAGCAAATACTGCAGAAGAAATGTCCGGACCAAAAGGTACAATACGGGTGTTCCAACCCACCTGCATGCCTGCATCAAGGCATTGCTGGATGATTGTATTACCATTATGATTAGCGGCACAGAAGATGTACAGAGATTTTTTCTGGTAATCTTCAACGATCATCTTGGCAATCTCTTTATTGGGAGCCGCACCGACCATTGCAGCAAATCCAGGGGCAGAACCATCAACAAATTCAACGCCTCTTTTTCTCAGGATGGTGTCGTCTGCTGCACCCACCCAGAGTTTGCCGTTTTCAATGTCCGGGTCTTCCTGGGCAATGTAGAAATCGGGTTCATTGAGATATCTTAAGGCCTCGATGATTTCATAGGAAAGGATACCCGCCATGCCGGCATCAAGAAGTGGTCCCAGGTACGGGAGCCAGTTTTTAAGCCTGATATGGGGTGGAAGAAGTCCTTTTGCAAATTCCAAAGGTTTTTTAAGATCTTCCAGGGTTTCAACTTTAAGACCGGTAATTGAATAAATAACCGGCAGGTAATATGCTGTATTCGGGAATCCGACTTTTGTTGCTGCATCATAGGTAGCAAGTGCTTTGTTCAGCTGTCCTTCTGCCTGTGCAACTACTTTGTATCCACCTTGAATGGCAGCAAATGCGATTAATTTTGACATATTATGTTCCCCCTTCTTTGAGGATTTATTGTATTATAACTTATTTTTTTAAATAATTTCATTAGCCTTCAAGTGCCTGGCGAGATGCCATATCCATCATGACTCTCTCTCTTGCCTTATCGATACCCAGTTCTTTTCTCTTTTTATCGATATGGGCAATCATGAGATGTGCATGTTTGATGGGATCAGGTTCAACATCCCACATGCCGCCGTAAATTTCTTCCATGTCTTTGTGCAAATGGTTATGGAAGACCGGGGCTCCTGAGGAATGAAATTTACCGCCAAATACAGTATAGATACCACAGGTAACAACATATTGTCCAATGGCAATGGCTTTTTCACTCATCCATTCGGGAGCGGAACCGGCTACTGGCCAGTCACAAAGATCCTGACCCATGCCACCGGCATTAACAACCTGGATAGCAGCGTTGATAATTCGAGAGTTATCTACGCAGGAACCCATGTGAAGAACCGGTGGGATACCCACTGTTTCACAAATTTCAGCAAGACCCGGTCCGCAGTAGGCAGCAGCTGAATCCGGCTGGAGTAATCCTTCCATGGCAGCAGTAATACCGCCGCAACCCGTGGTCAGAACAATAACATCGTTTTTGATGAGTTCTTTGATAACCGTCGTGTGGGCCTCATTGTGTCTCTGTCTGGCATTGTTACAACCAACAACTGCTGCAACACCGCGGATACGACCATTGATAATGTTATCATTGAGGGTGTAGTAAGTCCCTCTGAAAGATCCACCCAGATGGTATTTAATAGATTCAACGGAAAAACCCGCAACCTGATTTTCCTTGTAAGGCGGAATCTGGATATTGTCACCACGGTTTTTATAGTTTTCAATGGCCATGGTCACTATTCTAATGGCATCTTCCATGGCATGGTGCTCGTCAAACTCAATATGATGAACATTGGACTGTTCCATTTTTGCCATTGGATGTGTTGTGATCAGTTTTGTATGGAAACATTTTGCTACGTTGGCAAGGTTTTGCATAACGCATTGAACATCTACTACCATTGCATCACAGGCACCGGTAATGATGGCAAGTTCCTGCTGCAAAAAGTTACCTGCGTTGGGCACACCATGTCTTTGAAGCACTTCATTTGCTGTACAGCAGATACCTCCCAACTGGATGCCTTTTGCGCCGACTTTGTTGGCCAGATCAATCATTTCAGCATTCTGGGCTGCTGCAACAATCATTTCTGAAAGAACAGGTTCATGACCGTGAACAATAATATTGACATGGTCTTTTTTCATGATTCCCAGGTTGGCTTCAGAAATCAGTGGGGAAGGCGTGCCAAACATAACATCCTGAAGATCGGTTGCCATCCAGGAACCGCTCAGATCAGCAAGAGAAGCTCTGGCACCCTGTTTCATGATATTTTTGTAGTCCTGGTCAACACCGATACAGGTTCTATGCATGATATCAACAATTTCTCTGTCAATATTTCTGGGAAGGACACCCAGTTTTTCCCAGCGTTCATATCTGACTTTGGGGAATCTTTTGGGAACAAGAAGAAGGCCTTCTGGTTTGCCCCATTCAGCCAGTACAGTTTCTGCAACTTCAAGTGCGATTTCATCAATGTCTCTGTCAACCATCACACCGTCAACCTCAACTTTTATTTCCACACCATAATCCGGCGCAATAGCCAGAAGTTTGATGGGGTCTTTAATTTTGTAATCATCTGTTTCTTTTCTGGCTGCAGCAAGAAAAACTTCTGCAACTGTTCTGCCATGATCAGAGTGAGCAGATGCGCCAGCTGCGATCATTCTGGCAAAGTTTCTGGCCGCAATGGTATTGGCGGTGGCACCGCAAAGACCTTTTCTTTCGTCTTCCCCTTCAATACCGTTTTTGGGAAGTGGAAGCCTGCAAGGTCCCATTGCACAGTTTTTACAGCAAGTTCCCTGAATACCGATGTTACATTGTTTCATTGTAACGGCTCTGTCAAAGATCGTTTCAATACCGAGCTCATGAGAACGGGTAATCATCATCTGTGATGCTTTATCAATAGATGCTTCTATAGGATCAGCCAGTTTTGCTTCTTTGACTGTCTTTTCTAATTTTTCTACCATTAGAGGTTCCTCCTCTTGATTATATATTAGGATTGTGCAACATGTTTACAGCCTGCACAATTTGTTACAATTAACTCGCCCGTTTGTGAATCCTGTTAAGGTTATCAATAAGTCTTTCAAGGTTGGATTTATTGATTTTTGCAGGGGTCTTTTTAGCACCGGCCTTAGGAGCAGTAGCTCTTGCCGCAGCCGCTTTTGCTTTTTCAGAATTACGTTTTTCTTTCAATGCCTGTTCTTCAGCATCACGCTTGCTGGCTGCATCAGCTTGAGCTTTCTCTTCAGCCGCAACTTTTGCTTTTGCATCAGCTTCAGCCTTTGCTTTTGTGTCAGCGTCAGCTTTTGCTTTCGCCTCAACATCAGCTTTTGCCTTAGCCGCTGCATCGGCTTTTGCCTTGGCATCAGCCGCAGCCTTTGCTTTTGCTTCAGCTTCAGGATCTACAGCAGGTGCTGCGGCTTTTGGCGCAGGTGCCGCGTCTGCTTTGGGTGCTTCTTTTTTAGGTGCTGGTGCAGCTGCTGCTTTTTGTGCAGCCGGTGCTGCCGGAGCCGCTTTTTTGACAGGAGCGGCTTTCTTTTCTTCTACAATGGTGAGATCCACTGCAGGTGCCATGCCGGCAAAATCAATTTCAACATCGTCCAGGCGTTTCTCAATGGCGGGGACATCCATGGCTGAACCGCCTTCAGAAATAAAACCGATAAATGCTTTGGCAAGTTTGATGGATTCAGGATGGCGCATGATCAGGATGCTGGAGCCGGCAAGCAGATATGATACTGCTCCAACAGCTTCCATGAGGATGGCCCGCCTTTCAGGATCACCCAGTTCAGGGGCATCTTCAACAGTCAATTTTGCTTCTTTGCATTTCCATACTTCATTGCCCAGGTTATTGATCATGGGGTTCTGGAGCTTGTCATCCCCCTGGGTCATTGCTGCCTGTGTCAGACGTTCCATAACCGAGTAGGAATATTCCATGCCATAGCCAAGTCCACCCGTGGTGGGGTCAACAATCACATTGCCAAGGTTGACACCCAGGTTCTCAAGAAGAATGTTGACCTGTTTGGCAAGATTCACATCAATGGGAGAGGATGAGATTACCGTGTGACCATATCCCATGGCCGCCGCTCCGATTCCTTTGTAATTTTTTTCTTCAACAGGCCCTAGAATCAGGTTCTCACCTTCACAGACTTCACAGATTTTTTTTAGGACTTCTCCGTCCTTGGCAGGCACTGCACATCCCCATATGATCAGAGGAACATTGATTGCAGCTAAGACTTTTTTAACGGTTGCCGCCGCATCATCTGCGCTTGCATCCTTATCATTGGGGTCTGTGCTTTTGAGCTGAAGAACAATGGCTTGAGCTCCATATTCTTCTACACATTTTTTTGCCCAGGCTGCAGGATCAGATACAACATCCCTGTAAGGCGCCAGGGCAGCCTCGGGCCAGTCCGCAGGTTCCATATCCCAGATTTCCATTGCAATAATGGGTTTATTGGGCATGTTACCTTCAAACTGATAAAAAGGGTAGCTGGTTTGACCGCCGACGGTAAGGGCATTATCACCTTTTCCTATGGTGATGCCTTTGATACTGCCGGCATAGGTTTCTTTGGTTATTGCAAATCCCACTTTTACCTCCTAAGTTTAAAGATAGTTATGAGTTGGGGGGGGTTAAGATTAAACTGACAGGATCTTATCAGAAAAGGACAAATATATAATGGAATAGCTAAATCAAACTCATATAACCTTAACTTGACATATCTTCCCATATAGCTGCCCTTATCATAATCCTAAATTTAGTTATAACAGAATATGATTTATATTCTGTGCTGTTTTTTGTCAATAGATGAGTTAATTTAATGATTGTAAGAAATAATCGCCAAAATCCCCTGTACAACAAGCTATCCCGAATGTTGTCTACAATGTGGTATATTGTTGAATGAAATTTAGTTAATAAATTTGAATCCTATGGGCGAAAAAAGTTGATTTTTTTCATTTTATTTAATAGGTAGACTATGCACTTGGAATTTTATGAACAAAATGTATATACGGGTTTCATCATTTCTTTTTTTTAAACGGCTCATTTTGAGTCCACAGCAATAAAGGAGTAAACCATGGCATTAGATCCAACCAAACACGCTGACTGGGAAATTGCAGAAGATGCAGAAAAAACAATGCTTACAATCTATGAAATTGGTGAAAAACTGGGATTGACGAAAGAAGAACTTCTTCCCCAGGGGCACTATATTGCAAAAATAGATTTCAGAGCAGTGCTGGACCGTCTTAAAGACAAACCAAACGGAAAATACATTGACGTAACAGCAATCTCTCCCACACCGCTGGGTGAAGGAAAATCAACATGTGCAATGGGCCTTGTACAGGGCCTTGGTAAAATCGGTAAAAATGTTTGTGCAGCTATTCGTCAGCCTTCAGGCGGACCAACTATGAATATTAAAGGGTCTGCTGCAGGCGGGGGTCTGGCTCAATGCATCCCTTTAACCCCTTTTTCACTTGGGTTTACCGGTGATATCAATGCCATCATGAATGCCCATAACCTTGCAATGGTTGCCTTGACTTCCCGTCTGCAGCACGAAAGAAATTATACAGACGAGCAACTTGAAAGACTGTCCGGTATGAAAAGAATCGATATCGATCCCACAAAGGTTGAAATGGGATGGATCATGGATTTCTGCTGTCAGGCATTAAGAAATATTATTATTGGTATTGACGGAGTGAACGGCAAAGCTGACGGGTTTATGATGAAATCAAAATTTGGAATTGCGGTTTCTTCAGAAGTTATGGCTATTCTTTCCATTGCCTCAGATCTTAAAGACATGCGTGAAAGAATGGGTAAAATCGTTGTTGCCTACACTAAAAAGGGCAAACCCGTTACCACTGAAGATCTCCAGGTGGCCGGCGCCATGACTGCATGGATGGTGGATGCGCTTAATCCATCTTTAATGCAGACCCTTGAAGGCCAGCCTGTCATCGTTCATGCCGGTCCTTTTGCCAACATCGCAATCGGACAAAGTTCTGTTATTGCTGATAAAATTGGCCTGAAACTGGGTGACTACCATGTGACTGAATCCGGTTTTGGTGCAGACATTGGATTTGAAAAATTCTGGAACCTTAAATGCCGTTATTCAGGCCTCAAACCAGACTGCGCAGTTGTTGTTGCAACGATCAGGGCACTTAAATGCCATGGTGGTGCACCAGTTCCCGTACCAGGTAAACCCATGCCAGAAGAGTATGCATCAGAAAACGTTGAATGGGTTGCAAAAGGTTGTGCCAACCTTATTCATCATATCAGAAACGTCAGAAAAGCAGGGATTTCTCCTGTTGTCTGTATTAATGCGTTCTATACTGACACAGATGCTGAAATTGCAAAAGTACGTGAGCTCAGTGAAGCTGAAGGTGCAAAAGTTGCTCTTTCCAGACACTGGGAGCATGGCGGCGACGGTGCAATTGAATTTGCCAATGTTGTTGTTGCGGCTTGTGAAGAAAAATCTGAATTCAAATTCCTTTATGAACTTGACATACCAGTCAAACAAAGAATCGAAATGGTTGCCAAGGAAGTTTACGGCGCAGACGGAGTTGACTACTCGGCTGATGCTGAAGTTGCCCTTAAAAGAATCCAGGCAGATCCTAAATTGGCAGGAATGGGTCTTTGCATGGTGAAAACTCATCTTTCTCTGTCTGATAATCCAGCCCTTAAGGGTGTCCCAACCGGTTGGAGACTGACCATTAGAGAAGTCCTCACATATGGCGGTGCAGGCTTTATCGTTCCCGTTGCAGGTGCTATTTCTCTCATGCCGGGCACCAGCTCAAATCCTGCTTTCAAGAGGGTTGATGTTGATGTGGAAACTGGCAAGGTACAGGGAGTATTCTAACAAGTTTCAAAAAGCGTTCAATTTTTGAGACTTTCAAGGCCGGGCTTAAATAAAATTTGTTTAAGCCCGGTTAGTACTCAAAAAAAAGCTGTTTTTGGTTAAATTTTTTATATGGAGGTTTATATATGACTGCTGAACTTATTAGCGGAACAGAGATAAGAAAGGCTATCCTTGCTGAGATAAAAGAGGAAGTCGATGAGATGAAGAAAAAACATGGCATTGTGCCGGGTCTTGTAACAATTCTTGTGGGATCAAGCCCTGCGTCAATCAGCTATGTTACACTTAAAGTCAAGACTGCAATCAGTCTTGGATTTCATGAAATACAGGATGACCAGCCCGTTGATATTTCCGAAGAAGATCTTTTAGGCTTGATTGACAAATACAATAATGACCCGGCGATTCACGGGATTCTGGTGCAGTTGCCATTGCCCAAACATATTGATGATAAAAAGGTTTTAAATGCCATCAATCCTGATAAGGATGTTGATGCGTTTCATCCCGTCAATGTAGGTCGTCTCATGATTGGTGGTGATGAAGCAAAATTTCTTCCCTGTACTCCGGCGGGTATTCAGGAAATGATTGTTCGATCCGGCACGGAAACCTCAGGCGCGGAAGTTGTGGTTGTGGGAAGATCCAATATTGTTGGTAAACCCATAGCAATTATGATGGCTCAAAAAGGTGTGGGTGCCAATGCAACGGTCACCATTGTTCATACCCGTACAAAAGATCTTGCATCCCATTGCAAACGAGCCGATATCCTCATCGTTGCAGCCGGTGTTCCTGATCTTGTAAAGCCTGAATGGATAAAACCCGGATCAACGGTTATTGATGTGGGTGTTAACAGGGTTGGCATGAATGAAAAGACCGGAAAAGCAATTCTAAAAGGTGATGTGGATTTTGAAGCAGCCAAAGAGATTGCAGGAAAAATCACACCTGTTCCGGGCGGCGTAGGACCTATGACCATTGCCATGCTCATGAAAAATACATTAAAATCAGCACAACTGAGCCTTTAAGATTGTTTAAAAAATAATATATACAATAAGGTCAAATAAATGAAAGAAAGCCAATTGCCGGGATCAACAATAGTTGATCCCGGCAATTTTTTGTATCATATCAGACAATTGAGGTCAGACAATTGAGGCGGGCAAAAGAAAATATTAAGCAGCCTTTTGACTCATGGCTTCCCGGGTCTGGGCAACTTCCGAGCTTTCAAGATACTCGTCAAAGGTCATGTGTCGATCAATGACTCCGCCGGGAGTTATTTCAATAATACGGTTTACCACGGTACTCACAAATTCATGGTCATGGGATGTGAAAAGAACCACTTCCTGAAATTTGATCAAGCTGTGATTTAAGGCTGTTATGGATTCCAGGTCAAGGTGGTTGGTGGGTTCATCCATAATCAGGACATTGGATTCCGAAAGCATCATCCTTGACAGCATGCAGCGAACCTTTTCTCCACCAGAAAGTACACTTATTTTTTTCAATGCATCCTCCCCGGAAAAAAGCATACGTCCTAAAAAGGTCCGGGCAAAGTTCTCTCCCTCTTTAGGAGGAGCAAACTGCAGGAGCCACTCAATAAGGTTTGCCTCACCTTTAAAATGATCACTGTGTTCCTTTGGAAAATAGGAATGATTAATGGTGACCCCCCACTTAAAAGTACCGCTGTCCGGTTCCATCTCTCCGGCCAGGATTTGGAAGAGAGTGGTCTTGGCCAGGCCGTTTTTGCCCATAAAGGCGATTTTATCTCCTTTGTTCACCGTAAAACTCACGTTGTCCAAAATTTTTTCTTCATCAATAGTCTTGGTGAGCCCGTCTACTTCCAGTATTACGTTACCACAGGGCCGTTCCGGCTTGAAAAAAATAAATGGATATTTTCTTGACGACACAGGCATATCTTCAATAGTGAGTTTTTCTAAGAGTTTTTTCCGGGAGGTGGCCTGTTTGGATTTGGAGGCGTTGGAACTGAACCGCTGGATAAAAGCCTTTAGTTCATTGGCCCGGTCAGTGACCTTTCTGTTTTCATTCTGTTTTTGTTTCAGGTTCAGCTGGCTGGCCTGGTACCAGAAATCGTAGTTCCCAGCGTACACAGAGATTTTGCTAAAATCAATGTCTGCAATGTGGGTGCAAACCTGGTTCATGAAATGGCGATCGTGTGATACCACAATGACTGTGTTTTGAAATCTGTAGAGAAACTCCTCAAGCCAGGCAATGGATTTGATGTCCAGGTTATTGGTGGGCTCGTCCAGAAGAAGGACGTCTGGATTCCCGAACAGGGCCTGGGCCAGGAGCACTCGAACTTTTTCACCACCCTCAAGCTCCTTCATTCTTTTGTGGTGCAGCTCTTCGGCAATTCCCAGACTATTTAAAAGAACTGCCGCTTCAGGATCTGCTTCGTAGCCGTTCATTTCCGCGAATTCGATCTCAAGCTCACCCGCCCTGATTCCATCCTCTTCGGAAAAATCTGGTTTGGCATAAAGGGCATCCCGCTGTGTCATAATTCTGTAAAGTTTTTCATGGCCCATGATCACAGTGTTTAAAATAGTTTTCTCGTCAAAGGCAAAATGATCTTGTCTTAGAACTGCGATTCGTTCCATGGGTCCTACACTGATAGTTCCAGAGTCTGACTCAATATCCCCTGCAAGAATTTTTAGAAATGTGGACTTTCCTGCCCCGTTTGCTCCGATGAGTCCGTAACAATTACCCGGTGTAAACTTTATATTTACGTCTCTGAACAAAACCCTCTTGCCGTATGCGAGGGATACGTTGTTTGTTAAAATCATTGTTGTTTTGTTTCCTTATTATTAAAAAAACCACAGGAATGAATCCTGCGGTTCATAATGCGGTTCAAAAATTAGTTATAACTTATCATTTTTTGAAGTAAAAGGGAATCTTTTTTTAATTTGGAGATCTGAACACATAAGAATTATATGGCTTTTGGCATTTGCCAGACGGGTTTTGCTAAAAAATTATTCTTCCGGTATGACCTTACGTCTTAATTCCTTAAGGCTGCCATGTTTTGTTTTATAATCCATACGTTTTTTCTTTGCACCTTTGGAAGGCCGGGTTGGTTTTCTTTTTTTTTGTTTGGTCAAAGATTTTAAAATCAATGACTTGAGACGGTTCAGGGCATCTTCTTTATTTTTTTCCTGGCTGCGAAATCTTTGCGCCTTAATAACAATGATTCCATCCTTTGAAATTCTTTTATCATTGAGCGCCAGTATTTTTTCTTTATACACATCTGGTAGGCTTGAATTTTTAATATCAAATCTCAAATGTATGGCACTGGAAACTTTGTTTACATTCTGCCCGCCGGCTCCTTGTGCCCGAATTGCCTCACATCGGATTTCATTTTCAGGAATACTTAATTGACTCGATATATCCAACATTATAAACCTGCTTTTTAAAAAATTTAATTTTCATCTATACAATATACCTTTAATTTTCTTTTTTGGAAAAGATTTTATATAATTGTCCATATGTCCCATCCAGCGATGGAAAGTCAAACTGGCCTGAACGGGTTGGCATAAGTTGGTTAGGAAATATGATCCTTATCGCAAGTATCCAGAGCTATCTGTAGATAATTGTTTTATGAAGTGGTATTATAGATAAATAAGTTCTTTATTTTATCTTAAATCTAATAATGAAAATTATGGGAATATAAAATTTTGTTTGTAGAATATATATAAGGAGAAAGAATGGATAGACTTGATGCGATATTTGCACCTGAAACCATTGCGGTTATTGGAGCTTCAACTCAAAAAGGCAAGGTAGGCCATGATATTTTTGCCAATATTTTATTTGGCGGATTCACAGGAACCCTCTATCCTGTTAATCCAAAAGCAAAATCTGTTTTAAGTGTAAAATGTTACACCAGTATTGCAAATATTCCTGATCCCATTGATCTGGGTATGATTATTCTGCCTCCCAAAGCCGCTTTAAATGCTGTAAAAGATTGTATTGCAAAGGGTGTTAAAGGGATAGTGATTGTTTCTGCCGGTTTTAAAGAAGTGGGTGGTGAAGGGGCTCAGATTGAAAAAGAAATCAAAATTTTGTGTGCCAATGCCAAAGTAAGGCTGGTTGGTCCTAATTGTCTGGGGGTGATTAATCCATCACCAAAAGTATCGCTGAATGCCAGCTTTTCGGCACGAATGCCCACTGCTGGTAATGTTTCCTTTATTTCCCAGAGTGGGGCGCTTTGTACGGCAGTGCTTGATTATGCGGCAGACAAAGGGTTCGGGTTTTCAAAATTCATCTCAATCGGGAACAAGGCAGATGTGGATGAACTTGATTTATTAAGGTATTATCATAATGACCCTGATACAGATGTGGTGATGATATATATGGAGGAGCTTTCCAGGAGCGCTGAAGAATTTATTTCAGAAATCAGAGAGATGACCTCGGGAACCAATCCAACCCATGTGATTGTTATAAAATCAGGCTCCTCAGATGCAGGTGCAAGGGCAGCCGCTTCTCATACCGGAGCCCTTGCAGGCTCTGATGCTTTGTATGACGCTATTTTCACCATGTCTGGAATCTTACGCTGTGCAACGGTCAATCAATTGTTTGATTATGCCCAGGCATTTGCGGCCAACAAATATCCTACAGGAGATAAAATTGCCATTATCACGAATGCGGGCGGACCCGGTATTATTGCTACAGACATGAGCGAACAATCCGGATTGAACCTGGCTAAATTTTCTGATGAGACCATTAAGGAATTAAAGAAACACCTGCCATCCACAGCCAATTTTCATAATCCCGTAGATATAATCGGGGATGCGGCCAAAGACCGGTATGAAAATACATTGGCCACAGTATTAAGTGATCGTGGTGTGGATGCTGCCTTGATAATATTAACGCCTCAATCCATGACCGATGTTATTGGCACTGCCGAAGCCATTGTTAATATTGCCAGGAACAGCATAAAACCAATTGTCTGTTCGTTCATGGGTGTCGTGGATGTGTCAGATGGTGTCAAGCTTTTACAAAAGCATAAAATTCCTGTTTATCAGTTTCCGGAAAGTGCTGCCAGATCTTTAGGCGCGCTGAGAGAGGGAGTGAAGTGGCTGTCTAGAAAAATTTTGCCACAGTTTGAACTTGCCTATGATACTATTAAAGCAAAAGAGATCATTGATAAATATTTAAAAGAAGGCAGAATGATCCTGGGTGAACTGGACGGGAGTGAACTCCTTAAATGTTATGGATTTAAAACGCTTCCCATGGTTTTGTCAAAAAATAAAAGCCAAGCCTGCAAAATTGCAGACCAGATGGGTTACCCCGTTGTGATGAAGATCGTATCTCCTGATATTCTCCATAAAACAGATGCCGGCGGTGTTGTTGTGGGACTTGAAGATAGCAAAAGTGTGGAAGATGCTTTTGAAACAATCATGGGAAAAGCCAAAGCCTATAATCCTGATGCCCGGATAGAGGGCGTGCTGATTCAGAAGCTTGCCCCAAAAGGCAAGGAAATAATATTGGGATTATCAAAAGATCAGGTTTTTGGGCATGCTGTCATGTTTGGACTGGGCGGTATCTTTGTCGAGGTCTATAAAGATGTTGTCTTCAGATTGTCACCCATGGGCAGAAATGTTGCAAGAAGAATGGTCAGGAGTATTAAGGGGTATCCGATTCTGAAGGGGTTGCGCGGGGAGAAGCCGTCAGATATTGAAACCATAGAAAAACATATTGTTGCGTTAAAAGCCATGGCAGATAACCATCCAATGATAAAAGAACTGGATATTAATCCCTTGTTTGTACACGAGGAGGGAGAGGGTGCAACTGTTGCGGATATTATAATTCGACTCGAAAATCAGGAGGACTGATTATTTTTTTATATCCGGTTATAACAAGGGTTCCTGAAACAATTAAGGCGTTGAAAGGGAAAAAGAAAGTTGTTGCTTTAAGCAGGTTTGCCAGGGAAAGTGTGAAGGCCTCCAGCTTAAAATCAAATCTTTCTGTGGGAATATTTGAGAAAGATGCCCTGGGAGTTCCCCTGCCGTCAAATACTATCTATTGGTCTGTTACTCACAAACCGGATTTTGTAGCCGGAGTTGTCTCAACAGGAAAGATCGGTATTGATCTGGAGCAGATTAAGGATGTTTCTGATGGTGTGTTTGAAAGAATTGTTGATCAGCAAGAGATATCACATTTCCCAAATCAGGACAAATCTCTTGTTTTTTTCAGAACATTTACAGCAAAAGAAGCTGTATTAAAAAAAACAGGTCATGGGATCAGGGGGCTTTCAAAAGCAAAGATAAAATGTGTTGTTGATGATAAAAATTTAGTGGTTCAGTATTTAGACAAAAATTATTTAGTTGAAAATTTTTATTTTGACGGCTACCTTGCATCAGTGACAAAGGATAATGTAGATGTTCAATGGACAATAAGATAAGAAATTTATTCAAGGAGAAAGAAAATGGCTAAGGGAAATGGTTTTATAATGAAAGAGGCCCCAACAGGAGCTAAAGGCCCGTTTAAAATTGATTTTTCAAGTTTTATTCTGTCATTATATTCATCAGGTCTTGTCCAGCTTGGCAAGGTTGAAGATCCTTCAACAGGAAAAAAATCCATAAATCTTGAACTTGCAAGGCATAGCATTGAGATGATTGCCATGCTGGAAGAAAAAACAAAGGGTAATTTGACTGAAGAAGAAAATAACCTTCTTAGCGCGTTGCTAAGTGAAATCAGGCTGGCGTATGTTGAGGCAAAAGCTTGATAAAAAAGGTTGCATCCTTTGCAAAGATAAATCTGTCCTTATATATTGAATCCAAACGGAAGGATGGATATCATAACCTTTATTCTTTGATGACTCAGATTGATCTGCGTGATGACCTTTATATTGAGTTTGCCCAAAAAGAATTGTCAATTTCCTGTGATCATCCAGATGTGCCTGAAGATGAATCTAATCTTGCCTATAAAGCAGCTGTATTATTTCATCAGTCTTTAAAAACAAAGACCTGTGAAGAAAAAAAAGGTCTTTCCATTGAAATTATAAAAAGAATTCCACCCGGCGGGGGACTGGGCGGTGGAAGCAGTAATGCTGCTTCTGTTTTAACCGCTTTAAACAATTATTACAAAAAACCTTTTTCAAAATCAGAGCTGATGGAAATAGGGTTTAGTCTTGGCGCAGATGTACCCTTTTTTATTTTTGGAGGCCCGGCAATTGCCAGAGGCATTGGAGAAAGGCTTGAAAAAGTACTAAATTTAAGACCCTGTCATCTTGTGTTGTGTGATCCAGGGATTGCCGCTTCAACAGCCGAAGTATATAAAAATATTGATTTTAGATTGACAGCAAATCAAAAATATAATAAGTATACTGGTTTAAATGAACCGTTAAGGGGACAGAAATTTGATGTAAGGGCTCAGATGCACAATGACCTTGAAGAATCAGCGTGCAGGCTCTATCCTGAGATCAAAGAAACAAAAGAAGAGATGGTGGTGTTGCTGCAAAGAAAAGTTTATATGACTGGAAGCGGCTCATCTCTTTTTGCTCTTTTTTCAGCCCGGGAAAATGCAAAGAAGGCATTTGAATTGCTTTTGAAAAAGTGGGCCAGGAGCAGGAGAAAGGTATTTCTTTCCTCGTTTATTTAATTAATATTTGTGAGTTTAATGTATTGGGGCGTCGTCAAGTGGCAAGACACAGGGTTTTGATCCCTGCATTCAGAGGTTCGAATCCTCTCGCCCCAGCCATGTTTTTATAACCGGATTTATAAATTTTAAAGAAGAGATTTGATATGAGTGACTTGTCAATTTTTGCTGGAAATTCGAATCCCGTACTTGCTGAAAGGATTTCAGAACACCTTGCAAAGCCATTGGGAAGATTGAAAGTCGACTGTTTCAGTGATGGAGAAACACAGGTTGAAATTCAGGAGAATGTCAGAAAACAGGAAATTTTTGTAATACAATCCACGTGTAAACCTGTAAACGACAATCTTGTTGAGTTGCTGCTATTGATTGATGCATTTAAACGATCTTCTGCAAGTAGAATTACTGCGGTTATCCCTTATTTCGGGTATTCACGGCAGGACAAAAAAGTATCTCCCAGGGTTCCCATCAGTGCCAAATTAATTGCAGACCTTCTTGAGAAGGCAGGTGTTCACAGGGTGATAACAATGGATCTGCATGCTGGACAAATTCAAGGATTTTTTAATTGCCCAGTAGATAACCTTTATGCTGCTCCGATCATAATTGATGATATTAAAACCCGTTATCCAGAAAATATGGTTGTTGTATCACCCGATGCCGGTGGTGTTGAGAGAGCAAGAGCGTATGCCAAGCGACTGAATGCAAGCCTTGCCATTATTGATAAAAGAAGAAGTGCGCCAAATAAGGCAAAAGCCATGGCCATTATCGGGGATGTTGAAGATAAAATAGCGCTTATCCTTGATGATATGGTTGATACGGCAGGGACATTGACAGAGGCTGCAAGTGTTATCATGGAAAAGGGTGCAAAAGAGGTTCATGCCTATTGTACGCATCCAGTGCTTTCAGGGCCGGCCATTGATCGAATCAACAAATCATCTTTAAGTTCTCTTGTTGTAACAGATACCATCCCTTTGTCTGAAGAAGCAAAACAATGCAGCAAAATTGAGACGTTATCCATTGCCAAACTGGTTGGTGAGGCGATTATGCGTAGTTACAGAGGTGATTCTGTAAATTCTCTATTTGTATAAATTTAAGTATATATTAGTATTTAAGCATGCATGCATGCAGTTACGGAGGAAAAACTTTGGAATTAATTGAATTAAGTGCAAAAACAAGAGAAACTAGCGGCAAA
>JACNHV010000080.1 GCA_014383445.1 Candidatus Desulfobacula maris
CTTCTTTTAAAATCCT
This sequence comes from Candidatus Desulfobacula maris, assembly GCA_014383445.1. GTDB lineage: Bacteria > Desulfobacterota > Desulfobacteria > Desulfobacterales > Desulfobacteraceae > Desulfobacula > Desulfobacula maris. The sequence continues at coordinate 17 of JACNHV010000080.1, forward strand.
TAAAAAGGACCAGAGTATATGTCTGCGGGTTGTATTTAGCCGCTAAACCCTATTATTGTCAATACTTTCTACTATAATATCCGGGTTAGAACTTGTTCGAAAAAGGTGTCCGGCTGAAGAATTATTAAACAGAACCGCCAGGAAAGCTCCGTAATCGGGGCAAGCCATTTTGCCACGGGTTTCAATCTTATGGATATCTGAGATGGAGTGTCAAGCGTGTTGGGGAAAATTTGATCAGGCTTTACCTGAGAAAGTTGAAGCAGCGGAAATCGATTTTGAATTTGGTGAACATAGACTTGATATTGCCTTTAGCAACGCAGAAAGGAGGAGATATGGGCGAACCCATTTATGAGATCAAGCCAATTGGGGTCATACGGTCCGAATTGGCCAGTCGTGAGGCAGCACCTCGCCAGGGATACGAAGGTGCACCCGATGCATGGGTCGAGGTGAGTTCGGCTCTTGGAGTGGGACTTGAAGGTATTTCAGTTGGTAGGGAAATTATTTTGATTACATGGCTTCACAAGGCTCATCGTGACATATTAAAGTTACACCCCCGCGGGGATAAGAGCAATCCTATGACTGGTGTTTTTTCTACACGGTCTCCTGATAGACCAAATCCACTTGGACTGCACCGAGTTACTGTTTTGGAAATCACTGGATATAGATTAAAGGTGGGACCCATAGAAGCAATTGATGGAACACCCGTGGTAGATATAAAGCCTGTGCTCCTGAACACAGTGGACTTATAATGATGCGGCCTAACCATGCGCTTGCAACCGGACGCGTCTAAAGCCGCGCTGCTGAAGCACCGGTTAAAAATTGGCGCTGGTCAACCACATTTAACGGTAGCCGTCATGCATATTTTTTGATTCCCGATCGAGGACTTTTAGCATAAAATCCAATAATAATTTATAAAAGTCCTCGATCGGAAACTTTTAGTTGCATTTCATTCATATGTCTGATCAAAGTATCTGAACGGAAACTTATACAAAAGGAACACATTGAAATCTTCAACTAAAATAAGCAGTCCTGAAGAATTGGGACGATATCTTCTCAAAGAGCGTAAACATCTCAAGCTAACTCAAAAAGAAATCTCTGAGTTTGCTGATGTTGGCAGGAAGTTCATTATTGAGCTTGAAAAGGGTAAAGCAACCGCTCAACTTGGAAAAGTATTTGAATTGCTGGACAGTCTTGGTCTTGAGTTTCATTTGATTAAACGTGGAGATCGCTGATTTTGGAAACTTTGAATGTTTTTTCCGGACAAATCAGGGTCGGTTCCCTAAGTATTAATAGCAGACGACAATTTTCCTTTGAATATTCCAGGAAGTGGCTGGGCTCGCCGGAGGCGTTCCAAATATCTATTTCTTTACCGATGCAGGTGTGTACAAATATTTATAAAGACCTGTCACAAAAACTTGCTATGAAAATAGGAGGAGAAAACAGACCGGAGTGGATCATGGAAAGGCAGTGGCACAGATTTGCAGAGGAAATTAAAATAAGCAAGGCCACCCTTCGGAAACGATTAACAGAATTTTGTTTTAAACTGATCAAAGCAATTGACACGACCCATTCGAACTTTATCATCAGACATCAAGGTGACAGCCTGGTGGATGATGTCATAGCAACCATCAAAAAAAGAGTAGGTAAAACACTTCAGCAATTCGAATAAATTTTAAACAAGAAACATGCTGCTGACTATGATAAAAAAAGTATCTCAGGCTTATCCTGACGTAAGGTGAAGCCCAACATTAACTTTATTTATGGAAATCCTATGATTCAACAACAGAATTCTACGGATTAACCGTCATGAAAATTAAACTTGCAAGGAACCATGGTATGATATATTATCATACCAGAGGTGATTAAAATGGCAGCATCAAAAATCGCAATTACAATAGACGACAAGACGCTTAAACGTTTAGATATTCTTGTTAAATCGAAATTTTTTTCAAACCGCAGCAAAGCTATCCAGGAGGCTGTTGCTGAAAAATTAATGCGCATTGAGAAAAGCCGTCTTGCCCAGGAGTGCGCCAAATTAGATCCAGCATTCGAACAATCCCTATCAGAGGAAGGCTTCTCATCGGAGTTGGAAGAATGGCCAGAATACTAAGGGGTGATATACACTGGGCAGATTTGAATCCTGTAATTGGTAGTGAACAGGGCGGCTTACGTCCTGTTCTCATTTTAAGCCACAATGTGTTCAATGAAAGATCAGGTACTGTCATTGCTGTGGCGATCACCAGTCAGGCACAAAGGGCTGGTTATCCACTGACCATGGAACTTGTGGATACCGAACTACCCAAAAAATCCTGGGTAAAGATCAGTCAGATTCGAATTCTTTCAACTAAACGCATCGGCAAAAAAATAGCAAAAGTATCTGATGAAGAATTGGCTCTAACCATCGATGGTTTGAATGAAATAATAGGCGGTTAACCTTAGAAGGCAAAGCGGTGTTTTGAAGTCTGTCTATGGACCATAAAACATTTTGTGGTCCATAAATTTATAGAAAATAAGAAAATACACGAGCAAAAAGCTTTGGCAAAAAAGAAACAGCGAACACAAATCAATAGAAAAATAGCCGTGGATAAGAAAAGTCAGGAATTGGAGAATGACCCTCAATTAGATCTGTTCAGTGATTTTCAACACAACAAATAGTTTTTTTATATTTGGTAAGGAAACAACATGCTATTTAATAAAAATGAAAACACAGGAAAAGTTATCGCTACCCTCCTTAAAGATGGGAATGCCCATACCTACGAATGTTTCTTTTCTTCTTGCGACAATCCGGCCTGCACCTGCGGATCTATTGATGTTGACCTTAACCCGTTACTGGGCCAAAACCGAAACGGTCGCCCTCTGTCTTCTCACCGGATTGATATTGATCTTATTGAAAAAAAATTGAATTCTGCATCGGAAAATAAAATTTCCCCAGAAGATTTAGAATTTGCAAACCTGTTCTGGGCTCAGCTGAACGATGATGATTTTGACTTTTTATTTAAAAAGCATTTTGCCTATAAAAATCACATTACGGAAACGGCGGATACTGATTCTATTAATGCTTTTTTTGACTACGAGGCTGTAGAACAGGAAGGGTTAATGTATGCCTACAATGACGTTCTCCCGTATGGAGACCAAATGCATGTCACTATCAATAATGAGGATTGTTTGATTTTTGATCAGTTTTGCCTGCTGCCTAAATGCTCATGTTCCGATACCATTCTGGACATTGTACCTATCAAGGAGATAGATAAGGAATCAGAACCATTGTGTGCTCTGACATTGAAATATAATAAAAAACGCTGGGAAACCGCGGAAAACTTTTCTCCTTCGATAAAGTTGGAAACAATCCGACATGCAATAGAAGAGCAACAGCCCGATTTTTATAAACGTTTGCACACCCGGCATGAAAAATTGAAAAGTATCTATCTAAGCTGTCGACAGAAAAACTATCTGCCTTTACAGCCGGCAAAAACCTTGAAAGTCGGCAGAAATGATCCATGTCCTTGCGGCAGTGGAAAAAAACATAAAAAATGCTGTTTGTGATAAGAAAAACTATTCTGTCATGATATAGCATCACCCTTGCTCAAATAATTTTTAATAAAAAAAATAAACGGGTGCAAGCCGGTGCATTTTAAATTTTCACGACGGATAGCCCGCCACGATTATTATAAACAAATTTTTGAAAAGCGTTAATGGACAAAAAGAGGTTGCGCCCTGCCCTGACAAGCCCGGTTTATATTGTTTGCTGGATGGGGCACACAGATGGAACTGGATATCAAGATATTTCGCATGAACCGCCTTGGCATCCCCCATTTCGTCCCAGCGTTTCAATGCCGGGGTGGTTTCCGCAATACAGAAAAAAAACATCCTGGGCGTGTTATCAGCAGATATGTGATTATCCTGAACCAGGAATGTTAGAAGATAATCCCAACTTAAAAATGCACTGGATTTCACCGGTGATTTTGGTGTTACATTCGCGGCGGCTCCGCCGTAAAACTTATTCCGGCCCCAGTTTTTTTTTGGGGGGAGCAGTAAAGAATTATTGCTGTTAGTTAGAGGTATGACATATTAAAAGTATAAACTAAAATTGCTATTGCATCTCTGATATAATGAGGAAACGAGACTTATGGCTCACCATACCCTTAAATCAAGTTATACATCTCTTGTTAACCGGTTGAATTTTTTCCCCCAAGGTGCTCCGCCTTCAAAACTTTTGGACAAAATTTTAACCCTGTTGTTTTCTGAAGAAGAGGCACATTTGGTTTCTCTGCTTCCCATCAAACCATTCACCGCTGCTAAAGCAGCCAAGGGCTGGAAGATGCGCTTGCCAGAGGCACAAAGAATTCTTGATAAACTGGCATCCCGGGCGATACTGGTAGACATTGATCAAAATGGTGAAACCGAATATGTCCTTCCGCCACCCATGGCTGGTTTTTTTGAATTTTCCATGATGCGGATACGCAGCGATGTGGATCAAAAAGTATTGGGAGAACTTTTTTACAAATATTTGAATGAGGAAGAAGACTTTATCAAAGATCTGTTTACTCTGGGAGAGACGCAACTGGGACGGGTTTTTGTTCATGAGCCAGTGCTGTCCAACAAGAATGCTATCCATGTATTGGATTATG
>JACNHV010000168.1:0-8497 GCA_014383445.1 Candidatus Desulfobacula maris
GGTTAATACGAAGCAATGGTGCCAAAATAAAACAGGATAGCGACTTTTGTCTTCATCGTGCTAAAGGTCACAGATCATGATTGTTAGAGACTTGCCTGTGGCAGATTGCACCAAGACTGGATGAAACTGGATTTGGAGTATATTGACAACTGGTCGCTTTTTAATGACTTCAAGATCCTGGTGCTTACTGCTAAGGCTGTTTTGACCGGGGATTAGCCACCAGAATGCCATAAAGACTCTTAAAAAAGCAGGTTTTGAAGTGGTTAGCAAAGCAAGTATTAAACCTTGTATTTCAACCACAGCATGTGCTATTTTACAAACATGATATCAAGACAACTTTACAAAACCGTTGAAAAAACCTTGGCTGATTCGCCAGTTACAGCGATAATCGGGCCAAGGCAATGTGGGAAGACAACCCTTGCCCGCCAATTCATCAAGGACAGGGCAGTCCATTTTTTCGATCTTGAAAACCCGGCTGATCAATTTGCACTTGAAGATCCTGTTTTTGCTCTGGAGCAGTATCATGATAAACTTGTCATCATAGATGAGGCCCAGCGCATGCCAGGACTTTTCCCGGCAATAAGGATATTGGTGGACCAAAACCGAAAACCAGGAAGGTTTCTGTTGCTTGGGTCAGCCTCTCCCGACCTCCGGCGCCAAAGTGCAGAAAGCCTTGCTGGACGTATTGTTACCCTGGAATTAACCCCATTTCTTTTGCAGGAAATAAATTCCGAGGCAAGCAGCGTCGACAAGTTGTGGGTCTGTGGTGGTTTTCCGCCTTCATTTCTGGCGGAGGCTGATTCCACAAGCCTACAGTGGCGGATACATTATCTGCGTGATGTGGTGGAACGAGACTTAGGCTTACTGGGCTTTAATTTGCCTCCGGAAAGAATGTGGCGTTTCATGCAGATGCTTGCCCACAACCACGGGCAACTCTGGAACAAGGCACAGCTTGCCAGAAGCCTTGACATAGGTGCAACCACAGCCGGCCGGTATCTGGATGCCATTCAACAAACTCTTTTAGTACGACGGTTGCAGCCATTTCATAAAAACCTGGGCAAAAGACTGATTAAATCTCCCAAGGTGTATATCAGGGATACGGGTCTGTTGCATGCGCTACTCGGTCTGAAAAACAGGGAACAGCTGCTGGGGCACCCTGTAAGGGGAAATTCATGGGAAAGTCTGGTTATTGAGCAAATAGCATCCTGTCTTCCCCTTGGTTGGGAACTTGGATTCTGGCGCACAAGCGGTGGCAGTGAAATTGATTTGTTGCTGATTTCCGGAGGACAGGTGAAAATCGCTATTGAAATAAAGGCGGGATTAACGCCACGACCTGGCAGGGGTTTTTACGAGGGATGTAAAAACTTAAAACCGATAGAAGAATGGATAATTTACCCTGGCAAACGGATTATACCGCTCAATAAAGGAAAAACACTGGCTCTGCCTGTTATGGAAGCTGTGAACCGATTGATGGAACAAAATTAAAACACAAACCCGATAAATGCTTTTATATGGGTGGTATTACAAAAAAAGCTGGAGTGAACAGCGACTATTCCGCATCGTTTTGCAGAATAGACTTGACTTTTCCGCAGAATGTTGCAGAATAGCCTCATGGAAAGACAACAAAAACAGCATATCATTAATGACCTGAAAAAAAAGATGGTCTTTATCACAGGTCCGAGACAGGTAGGGAAAACCTGGCTGGCAAAGGAAATTGCCCGGTTGTTTCCCAGAAGCGTATATCTGAATTATGACAGTGCCGGGGACCGCAAGCTAATTAAAGAAGAAGCCTGGCTGGAAGATACAACGCTGCTTGTCCTTGATGAACTCCATAAAATGAAGGGCTGGAAAAACTATCTTAAAGGTGTTTATGATACCAAACCGGCAGGAATGATGATACTTGTAACCGGTAGTGCGCGCCTGGAAGCATTCAGACAGCAGGGAGATTCTTTAGCCGGCCGTTTTTTCAGGCATCGGCTGCTTCCGTTTTCACCGGCTGAAGTCGGCCATACTGATCAATTTGTGGATCCAGCATTTTTCCTTAGCCGGGGAGGATTTCCAGAACCTTTTCTGGCGGACAACAGTACAGATGCTGACCGATGGCGGATGCAGTATATAGATGGTCTGATCCGAACCGATATTCTTGATTTTGAACGGATTCACGATTTCAAGGCGATTCAACTGATCTTTGAATTGTTAAGATCCAGGACAGGATCGCCGGTCTCCTATCAGTCCATTGCTGAAGATGTCAGCGTCTCGCCCAATACCGTAAAAAAATACATCCAGATATTAGAATCATTGTTCATTATATTCAAAGTAACCCCTTATTCCAGGAATATCGCCCGATCCGTTTTAAAAACACCAAAAATCTATTTTTATGACACGGGTATGGTGAAAGGTGATGAAGGTGCAATTTTTGAAAACATGGTTGCGTTGTGCCTGCTGAAACATGTTTGCGCACTGGTTGACCTTGAGGGCAAACCAGCGTCTCTTCACTATGTCAGGACCAAGGATGGCGCTGAAGTTGATTTTTGCCTGGTACAGGACAACACCCTTGAATTGCTGATTGAAACCAAACGATCCGAGGCGCAGCCGGTCAGGGCATTGATTAATTTCAGCAAACGGTATGATACCCCGGCCACGCAACTGGTGCTGCATTTGAAACGTGAAAGAATGGACTGCGGTGTCAGGGTCTGTCAGGGTATGAAATATCTTGAGTCATTGTTATTGTGATTTGAACCGCAAATGACAAGATCGTGGTTCGCTGCGCTCACACGATCTATCCTTATTTGTTATATGTATAAGGAGGTTTATGATGAAAACAAATTGTAACCGCTTTAGGAATGAATCTATGGATTGGATAGGTAAAGTTTATTTTAATCAAAAATTTGCAGGAGTTTATGGAAACATACACTAGGTTCTTCCGTGCAGCCGGTATAACCGTCCAATTAAATTCAGAGGTTCCCATTGCAAAAAATACCTTGGAACCTAAATTTAGTTTTTTTGAGACTGACGGCCCTGGTGAAGATAATATTGTTATCCGCCATTTCTTATCTGATATCCCCAAACCAGAGGTCGATAAGTCAAATGACTTAAAAACGGTTCTGGATGACGGCACATGGAAGATATCAATCTCTGATTCTATTTGCATTTATCGATATAATTCCGAAGAATGGTCACCCATACCATACTCAGTCACAAATATGTTTGACAAGGAGCACAGCCATGGCAAGATATATTTTTCAGGTATAAACCGAAAACAATATGGCAATTTAAGGCTGGCTAGTTTGACAGGATTAGCTACTGATCAGATTCTGATGTCAAAACTCCTGGCAGACAGAAATGGTTTTTTATTTCATTCAAACGGCGTATCCCTCTCCGGGAAGACATTATTGTTTACCGGCAAATCCGGTGCAGGCAAAAGTACTATTTCAGGCTTGATTAAAAAAAACGGAGGGAAGATTTTTTGCGATGACAGGATAATCATGCAAAAAGACAATGCAGATTTTTTTGCTTCGGGCAGCTGGATACATCCTGGGGTAACATCAGCCTCTCTTTATACAGAAAAAGTTGATGCCGTATTTTTTATTGAGCAGGCAGACCATAATATGATAACACCAATAACAAAAATAACGAAGAAATATGAAAAAGCGATAAAGGCGCTTGTTAAAAACTTTTTCATGACAGACCAATGGAACTCAACCCTGGGCCTTGTTGATGATTTTGTCCAAAAGACTCCTTTTTATTCATTGAAATTTAATTTGACAAATGAAATCTATACCCTTATTTCTCAAGAGATCCAATTATTATAATGCGTTTAGGGAAATCAATTATGCACGACATAAATCTTCTGACTGCTTATAAAACAGTGGACAATGCAATTGTAAAAGAAATTGAGGATGAGCTTGTTATTATTACAATGAATGAAAATATCAGTAATATTGACAGCTCCATTTATACCTTAAACGATACGGGAAAGATTGTTTGGGGAAAACTGGATGGGCAGAACTCTCTGGCAAAGATTATTGAAATGCTGGTTTGGGAGTATGATGTTTCAAAGGATAAGGTTGAAAAAGACATAAAGGAACTGATCTTAGAACTCCTTGAAAAGGGTTTGATCCTTGAAAAAAAATGATGGGAATAAAAAAAGCATTTCCACCCAAACTGCCCATATCTTATTAAAAAATTTATCCCGGGGTGGGTCTTTAATTAAATTTTCTGGGACTATCCAGGGCAACAGCATGCTTCCCTGGATCAAAGATGCTGATACGATCAAAATAGTTCCCATCACTTCAAAAATTAAAGTTGGGGATATTGTGGCCTGTTATGAAGAGTCAAATTCCAGGTTTGTGGCTCACAGGATAATTAAAACCGCCAATAATAATATCATCACCAAAGGAGATAATTGTTTCGCACCAGATCCAGATATCAAAAAAGAAGACCTTGCTGGAAAGGTTGCTGAAATTTACAGAAAATCTGTTCCCGTTACTTTTGGACTGGGCACTGAAAGATACCTGATTGCTATTTTATCCCGGATGAATATTTTACAGTTGCTGACACGCATCGTTAGAAAGATGAAATTTATTTTTTCTTGACTTTTGGCATAGTTGTTGCTTTAATTCTCTTTAAAGAAAATATAGAATTTTGAAACCAAGGAGTTAACAAATGGATAATAAAATCAAAAAAGAAAATAAAAAGATCTGGATAAAACCGGAAATTAAAACCATCACCGGATTCAATGTGCATGAGAATGTTGTTGCTTCGTCTGGTCCTCCTCCTTGCCCTAAAGGTGGGTTTCCTCCTTGTAACTAAACCAGCAACCATGCTATTTTTCGGAATTGGCCTCCTTGGAATCAGTGTAATGGGAAGAAAAAAAACTGACTTGATATAAATTTTCATAGTATGCTTTTAAAAGACAGAGAGTTACAAATGCTCTCTGTCTTTTTTTTTTGTTTTGTGTATAATCATGTCTGATGACTCCAAACTCCTTAAATACCAAACTTAAAAATGCCTTCAGGATTGACAGGGCATTAAAGTTTGTATGGCAGGCATCTCCTTTATATTCAGTGCTTTCAGGGTTTGTTGTTGTTGTCCTGGGTGTCCTTCCCCTTGTCTCCTTATACCTTATAAAACTGATTATTGATTCTGTTACAGGGCTTGATTTCAGCCAGGAAACAAGCCTGTTTGATCATGATTTTTCAAAGCCTCTTTTGTACATTGGAATCAGTTGCGGGATCGGGCTTATAACAGCATTTTTTACTTTTTTAAGCGACTATATTAAAAAAGCCCAGTCCCTTACTGTTACAGATTACATGTTCTCAGTTCTGCATGAAAAATCAGTCCGGGCTGATCTTGCCTTTTATGAATCTCCAGAATACATGAATACGCTTTTCAGAGCCCAGAGAGAGGGCCCTTACCGGCCGACAAGCATTGTGAATGGTCTGTTTGCAGCAGGCCAGAGCGGGGCATCTTTTGCCGCTGTGTGCTGGTTGTTGTTCATGTTTAACCCAATCCTTCCCATTGTTATGATTGCAGCCTCGATCCCGGGAGTTCTCCTGCGCTTGAAATATTCTGAAAAAATCTATTCCTGGCAGGAAAAAAGGACTGAAGATGAGCGCCGCTCTTACTATTTTCACTGGATGCTCACAGGAGATGCCCATGCCAAGGAATTCAGACTGTTCAACCTTGGAAAGCATTTTATTACCCAGTTTAAATCCATTAGAAAAATTTTAAAGGATGAAAAACTCTATTTTGAAAAAAGACGGGCCTTTGGAGACTTTATTGCCCAGTCAAGCGCTACCCTGGCTGTTTTTGGATCTTTTGTCTATATTGCCTTTAAAACTGCCCAGGGCACGATCACCCTGGGAGACATGGTAATGTATTTTCAAGGATTCCAAAAAGGGCTTGGATTTTTAAAAACCTTTTTGGAAAGCGGTGCCCAGATGTATGAGGACAATTTATTTTTGTCCCAGCTTTATGATTTCTTAAAACTTGAACCCCAGGTTCTTGAGCCAAAAATTCCATGTGATGTGCCAGAAAAAATCAGAACCAGCCTTGAATTTAAAAATGTGAGTTTTTTTTACCAGAATAGTGTAAAGAATGTTATTAATTGTGTAAATTTTTCCATAAAACCAGGAGAAATTGTTGCCCTTGTGGGTGAGAACGGTTCTGGTAAATCAACCATCGTAAAATTATTAGCAAGACTATATGATCCGCAAGAAGGTAGCATTTTTTTGGATGGGCAGAATATTAAAGCTTTTAAAACAGATGATTTCAGAAAAAAAATCAGTGTTGTTTTCCAGGATCACATCAAATACCAGTTGTCCGCCAAAGAAAACATCTTTCTGGGAGATGTTGAACAAAAAGACAATATAACCAAAATAAAAAAAGCTGCTCGACAAACGGATGTGGATGAAAAAATATCTTGTTTCCCCGCGGGTTATGATACCCTGCTGGGAAAATGGTTTAAAAATGGTGAGGAATTAAGTATTGGGCAATGGCAGATGATAGCGATTTCAAGGGCCTTTTTCAGGGATGCCCAGATTGTTATTCTGGATGAACCGTCAAGTGCCCTGGACCCTGAAACAGAAATGAATATTTTTTCCAAGCTTAAAAAATTGATGAAAGGGCGTGCAGCGTTAATTATCAGCCACAGATACTCAACTGTTAAAATGGCAGATAAAATTCTTGTTCTTGATAAAGGACATATTATAGAACAGGGTTCCCACGAGGAGCTTATAAAAGAAAATGGAAAGTATGCCAGGCTGTATAACACACAGGCAGGTGGTTATACATAATGAAAATCTGACATATTTTGTCATGCTCTAAAGCATTATTTGTCAAACAGTCCCTTAAAAACACCTTTAAGCCTTTTTTAAGTTGAAAAATTATTTTAATATTGTATAATATCAAACTATTACATCAAGCATTCAAATGGAGACCTTGCATTGAAAAAACGAAGCTGTAAAAGGTTCAGCATCCCGGGCACTGTTATTTACTATAAGAACAAACCCCGTTTTTTCGGCCATGGCAAATATAGAAAGGACTATTATCCAGTTATCAATATGAGCAAAGGCGGGATAAATTTTTTGTGTGACCAGAGGCTTGCGGCCGGAGCCCAACTCATTGTAAAGGTCAGTATCCCTGGGACTGAAACAGAACCTGAAATCATTGCCAATGTCAAATGGATATCAAAAAACCCGGAGCAGAGTTATCGTTACCAGACCGGAATTGCGTTTAACTCATATGGTGACGGGAAAAATAAAAATTCAAGGAACATACTTTCCCTTTTGGAAAGTCTTGAAAGGAAATCCGATAAAACGGATTAGAAATGTTTTTCACAAAATTGAGCAATAAAGGTTATAAATGTGATAAATTATTACATGATTTTCAAATTAATAATTACACCTGTTTTATAACCTGGGAATTTTGGCTCTGGCACACTAATTGCTTTACTCATATGCCATAGACTATGTAAGATGCATATAATATTTTAATGAGGGTTTAAAGTTATGATGAAAAACATATTGATAACAAGCATACTGATAATCGGGCTGACTGTTTTTTCAAACGCAGGCTTAGCACAGGAAAATGATTGGGAACAAGAATATGTACAAGCCCTTCAGCAGGCGAGAATAAAAACCCCGGGCCAATATTCAGGATTAGGATACCCAACTAACGACACTTCAGCGTTAGACAATGCAATTAAAAACGCAATGGCATTATCCGCTCCCCCTGGAGAGGTAATAAAAATTGCTGTGGACTTGGGATATAGCCCATACTCTGTTATTAAAAAGGTACTCAGCTATGGCGGGGAAATTGAGCTGAATCAACTTTGCATGTACGCCGGTCAAAGCGATATAAACAAACAGGTTCTTGCAAGGGCTGCTACAGACGCAAGACTTTCCACAGGTTTGTGCAATCCTATTTATTCCAGTGAGGATATTGCCCAGGCGCAATGCTTAAAAGATATTGGATTAGGGTATACTCCTGTTGCAACGGCAGCACCGGGTCGTATCAGCGCCATCTCTGCTCAACCAGATCCTAAGCCATTTTCCGCGTCAAGCCCTATATAAGGATTGGAGAAACATTTAGCAACCAACCCCGGGCCGGGATAAAATCCGAACATGGAAAACCCGGACAAAATTGAAAACCCATTTACATACACTCTGATAATTTCATAAAAAGCCTTGTTAATTACCTTTCAAGGCTTTTTTCTATTGACAATATATCCTGGTAAATATTAAGTTAATTCTAAATCAGTATATTATGATTATGGCAAATTTTATTTTTTGAATTTTTTAAAATTAATAACTCAATTTTGTAGCATCATAATGGAGTGCAAAATGAAAAGTAATAAAAAGTTCATCCTACTAATTTTAGCAGTATTTTTCATTACCATAATTATCCAATATGCACATGCAGCAGATTCTCCTTCCATTACCCAGGAAACAGTACCTTCAGGATCAGAAACAGTACCTTCAGGATCAGAAACAGT
>JACNHV010000168.1:8586-24104 GCA_014383445.1 Candidatus Desulfobacula maris
GTACCTGGCGGTTCAGTACCTGGCGGTTCAGTACCTGGCGGTTCAACAGGAGATGCAGTTATCACATCTGATATTCTAGGAGAAAAAGGGGGCATATTTCACCCATTTATAATCCTTGAAGAAGTCTATACTGATAATCTTTTTGCCACTAATTCAAATAAAAAATCTTCTCTTATTACCACCATAGCCCCGGGGGTCTGGCTTGTATTCCCTGGAACCAAAGTAAAACAATTACAAATCGACACAACGATAACTGCTCCAGGTGGGCTCCACTTGAGCCGCATCAAGCCTGAGGGCGGCAGCAGACGTTATCAGTCTTATTTTTTATATTCACCTGAATTTATCTTTAACTCCGGCTATTCCAAACATGATCATATAAATCACAAAGCAGAAGCTCTTTTTCAGTATAATCTTAATTTCGGATTATCCTTTGATTTAATCGGTGTTTTAAATGACAGAGAAGAGGTCTCCGGAGATGGTCTGTCAGATACGCTCTACAGGCATCAGGATAATCTAATTGATTTTATAACAACCTATGATCCGCCTTCAAACAAATTCAAACTTCAACTGGCTTTATCAAATTATGGCCTGGATTATAAAGACACTGTTGTTTCAAATAGAGACAGGACTGACAAATCTTATGGCATATCTGCATTTTATAAATTCTGGACCAAAGTTGACCTTTTTACGGAATACAATTATTCAGATATTAAATTTGATTCCGGTACTATAAATGACAGTATTGAAAACCGGTACTATGCAGGTGCCAATTGGGAAATTACCGAAAAAACAAACGGGCTTATAAAATTAGGATATATACAAAAGGATTTTAACTCGCCATCTGTCACAGATCAGGACGGCATTTCCTTTGAACTGCGACTTCAACATGAATTTAACCCTAAACGCTCACTTCAGGCAACCGGATTCCGGAAATTCCACGAATCTGATATGGCAGCTGCATCAAGTTTTCTTTCAACCGGTATTGATGTTACCCTGGGACAAAAATTCACTGAAAAATGGTCTGCCAGTCTGGGTATTTTTTATAAACGTAACGAGTACAATGGCTTTGACCGGAATGATGATATTTTTGGCTTTGGTCCGGCCATAAAGTTTGAGCCCAGGGAATGGATGTTTTTTGATTTGGGATATTTTTATTATCAAAGCAATTCAAATTATTCGTTTTATGATTTTGATATAAACCAAATTTATCTAAGAGCTACCCTGTATATGTAAAAAAATGATGCAGTGTACTTTAAAAAAATGCATACTGATTTTATTTTTATTCTTTCTACCACTGATTTTAACTGCACAGGAATACACGGTGGGAGAAGGAGATGTTCTTGATATCAATGTCTATGAAAATACAGATTTATCTACTACTGTCAGGGTCAGTTCGAACAGCACCATACGCGTGCCGCTTTTAGGTGAACTCTCCATAAAAGACCTTACCGTTTCCCAGGTGTCCGCTAAAATTGAAAATTTATTGGCAGATGGTTATCTTGTAAACCCCCAGGTGGATGTTTTCATTGCTGAACATAGAAGTAAGAAGGCCACTATTTTAGGTCAGGTTAGAAATCCGGGGCAATTTGAGGTCAGGGGCAAAATTACATTTTTAGAGTTTATTTCAAAAGCCGGGGGATTGACTGAAGATGCCGGCAGCACCGCTACTATCAAACGGATAAACGAATCAGGCATTGATAACGATCAAATTGTTATCGATCTGGAAAAGCTCATTAAAAAAGGGGATACATCTTTAAACCTCACCATACAGGGTAATGACAGCATCTATATTTCAAAGGCAAAAACCTATTATGTTTCCGGAGAAGTTAAGAAACCGGATTCTTATAAGTATGAACATGAACTTACCGTCATCAAAGCTATCACAATGGCTGGCGGATTTTCCAAAATAGCGGCTAAAAATAAGGTCCGGATTATCCGTATTGTAAATGGTAATAAAACGGTTTATGAGAATGTTAACATGGACGAGCCCATATTTCCTGATGATGTCCTTGTGGTACCTGAAAGTTTTTTCTGATGATGAATGAAAAAGAAATACATTTAAGAGACTATCTTAGAATTATCAACAAACGGAAAGGGTCTATTTTTACCTTTTTTATTCTGACCCTGTTAATCGTTATCATTGCCACATTTACAGCGACGCCATTCTATTTTGCGGCCACCAAAGTCTTGATAGAAAGGAATACAACCGCAGCTTTGACAAGCGGCGCCAGGTATACCCCCTATGATCCTGAATTTATTGAAACCCATAATCAATTGATTATGAGTTCTGCCGTTGTGGAAAAAGCAGTTAAAAGTCTGAATCCGGAAAAAATATATGACACTTTTTTCACAAAAAAAGAGGAGGAAAAGAATTCTTATATTTCTTCCATTACAGGATGGATAAAAGACCAATATGTTTCATTTAAAGAAATGATTGGGATTGAAAAGCTGGCATCTGATTCAACTGATAAGGATATAGTAGAAAAATTGATACCGGATAAGCCTGATGTCCCCCTGGCAAAAGCCAAGATTCTTGAAGATATTATCAAAAACAATATTTCTGTATCACCTGTTGAAAATTCAAGGATTCTTCAAATCGGCTATATGTCAGACAGTCCTGTTGTTGCTGTACAAGTAGCCAATGCCATTGCCCAGGCATACATTGATGAACTGGTTGACATGCAGATGGAGGTTTCCGGTTATAGCATCGGCTGGATGAAAAAAAAAGCGGAAATACAACGGGCTAATCTTGAAGAATCAGAAAAGGAGTTATACGAATATAAGAAAAAACATGATATCGTTATGGTAGAGGATAAGATCACTGTTTTACCCGAAAGGCTGTCAGATCTTTCCAGGCAGCTTACTGTTTCTGAAACAAAAAGAAAAGAGCTGTTTGCCGTTTATGATCAAATCAAAAATGTCAAAAAAGGACAACTTGAAACAATTCCGGTAATTGTAGGGGCGCCATCAATTGAATCCATCAACCTGAAAATTCAGATCGCAGATCAAAAAATATCAGAACTATCAAAAAAATATGGCCCTAAACATCCCAGGATGACCACTGCCAAAAATGAGCTGAATACGCTTAAAAATGCAAAATATCAAGAACTGGGGAAAGTTGTCGAGACAATAAAAAATGAATACCTGCTTGCCGAGGCCAATGAAAGGGATTTAAAAGATCTTTTGGCCCAGACCAGGTTTGAGGCAGCCAGATTCGGTGAAAAATCCATTCAGCTGGGTATCCTCCAGAGAAAAGTGGACACCAACCGGTATCTTTACGATGCACTCATCAAAAAGATGAAAGAAAGCGGTATCACTGAAAGAAGCCAGGACGTCAATGTATGGGTGATTGAACAAGCACAGTTGCCTGAGTATCCTGCTAAACCCAGAAAAAAGAGGAATATACTGCTGGGTATCATCCTGGGGCTGTTTGGGGGGCTGGGCCTTGCCTTCTTTCTTGAATATCTTGATAATACAGTTAAAACACCTGAAGATGTTGAGGAAAAATTTGATATTCCCGTTATCAGCACCATTGATTTTCTGAAAGACAAGGAACAAACCATTATTCAAAATGTGTTTGAAGATTCATCCTCATTGATCTCAGAAAGTTTTAAGGGATTGAGGACTTCCATAATGCTATCATCTGGTGATAATCCTCTAAAAACCCTTCTTATCAGCAGTATAACACCGGGAGAAGGAAAATCTTCTGTCAGCGCATGTTTAGCGGTAACCACTGCCAGGGCAGGGAAAAAGGTATTATTGATTGATGCAGACATGCGGCGGCCCGTGCAGCACAAAAACTTTAATCTTGAAAACACATCCGGTTTAAGTTCTTTTCTGGCAGGCGTTTCAGATGGAAAGGGACTTGAATTGAGTACGCCGACAGAAAATCTTGATGTGATTACCGCAGGCCCCATCCCTCCCAATCCATCAGAGCTGTTAGGCTCAAAAAGATTAATCACCCTGATTTCTGATGCTTCAGAAATTTATGACAGAATTATTATTGATACCCCGCCTATAGCAAGCGTGACTGACCCTATTATTATAAGCCAGCATGTTGATGGATTTATCCTTGTTACATGGGCCGGGAAAACCACCTATGAAATCCTGGGCAATGGAATAAAAAAACTAAGGGAAGCGGATGCCCCCATAACCGGTTTGGTGCTGAACAGGTTCAGTGCAAAAAAGAGTGGTTACTATTATAATTATGGTGATTATTATTACTCTTCAGATTCATAATTAACATGCCATTAAAACTCTCCAAAATTTTATTTTTCTTTTTATTCATTTTTACCCCTTTGGCATTTGGAACGACCGAACCCTGGTCCTACGCCATTATGGAGATCGTAACGGCTCTTGCGTTGCTCTTTTTTTTTATTTTTGTCCTGAAAAACAAAAATGAATTATACCAGGTCCCAGGCATTACACCTTTATGTATTTTTCTTTTCTATATTCTTTTTCAACTGATTCCCCTTCCCCCTTTTGTTATTGAATTTTTATCGCCAGATATATTTAAAATCCATCAAACAACACATTTGATCACAGGTACGGATTCCTGGATGCGCTTAACAGTTTGCCCAAAAGCGACATTGTCTGAATTTTTCAGATATTCCACCTATGTGATGTTCTACATATTAACCATCCAATTGCTCAGCAAAAAGGAAATGCTCCAGGCCACTGTCTTTGCTATTACGATTTTTGGCGGGCTTCTTGCCTTTTCTTCTATCCTGCAGTTTTATCTGACCGACGACATGGCTTTGTGGTTCAGACATGTTCCAAACAATGCCCTGGTTACAGGCCCCTATGTGAATCACAATCATTATGCCGGATTGATGGAAATGATTTTTCCCATTATTTTTGGCCTTTTTTTCTTTTACAGGCCAAGAATTGGAAAAACCACGTTACTAAAAGGAATTTTGGAAATATTAAGCCAGGAAAAAGCAAATATTCATATTTTGATCGGAACCTCGGCATTATTAGTCATTGTTTCCATATTTGTCAGCCTTTCCAGAGGTGCCATGATCAGCACCTGCCTGTCCTTGATCCTGTTTACATTATTCCTGCTGCAAAGAAAAATAAGCAGGGGAAATACCATATTAGTTATCGCCGTCATCATATTATCCGCTCTTTCCATTGGGTGGTTTGGATGGGATCAGATATTTGATCGGTTTGCCAAATTGAAAAATTCCCAGGGAATAATCTATGAAACCCGGCTTGACTTCTGGAAAGACACCAAGGATATCATCAGCCATTATAAAGTTACCGGATCAGGCATAGGCACTTATTCACACATCTATCCCCTGCACCGTTCAGTTATAAGTGATCTATTCCTGACCCATGCGCACAACGATTATCTTGAGCTTTTGGCAACAGGTGGATTGATCGCTTTTTTACTTGCTGCTTCATTTCTGATAACCCTGTTTTTTAAAACCTATATGGTGTTTTCAAAAAGACGGGATGCCTTTTCAATTTACCTTTATATGGGCAGTATAACAGCGCTGGTTTCAATTCTTTTGCACAGTTTTACCGATTTCAACATGCACATTGGGGCCAACGGGTTATGGTTCTTTTTTGTTGCCGGTATTGCCGTTTCTGCCGCTAACACGGGCATAAGAGAACAAAGCCGCCAAACCAGACTTTTGCCTATTGCCTCTACCGCCAAAAAATTTAGTTTCGGATTCATCATTTGTGTGATAACTATTTTTACCATTCTATTTAACCTTTCAAATTTATCAGGTATCCTTTACTATTCAAACATCAAAGATTCCAGCATGAGTGCAGATACTCCAGTGGAAATGATTCAAAAAATAGAAAAAATTGCCCGTTTCGCATCACTGGTTGACCCGTTCCGGGCAGACTATCAATTTACAAGGGCTAACACTGCCTGGTTCCAGAATGAAACAGAAAAATCAAAAAATCATTTTATAGCATCCCTTAATCTTGCCCCTTTAAATTCAAGACATTTGAATAGATTTGCGACTTTTCTTGCCCGTCAGGATGACTTCCCAAGAGCGGAAATCGCCTTTAAAAAAAGCATGATTTATGATCAAAGCAACCCTGAATATACCTTTCAATATGCTGTCTGGTTATTTGCAAAAAAAGAAATTGAACAGGGGCTGGGGTTCATGAAAAAGGCTCTGGCTCTGGATGAAAAGTTTATTGATCGTGCCTTAACCGCTATGATTGTCTCGGGAATTGCCTCAGAAAAAATTACACAGGCAATCCCGGACAAACCAGGGCCATCCATTGCTTTTGCACAGTTTTTATATGACACAGGAGAAATACAGGCTGCCATTGACCGATATATTGGTTCCCTTGATTTGATTGAAAACCAAAAATTTAAATCTTTTCAAGATCAACAAAATCAAATGAGAATTGCACGATCCCATTTTTTTAAAGTTTATCGTTTTTTTCAAAAGCACAATGACCTGAAAAATGCCATGCATACAATGGAAAGAGCTGAAAAAGCCTTGCCTATGGATGCCCAGATCAAAGTTGTTTTTGGTGATTTATATTATGAACAGGATATTTTGTATAAAGCCCTGGAAAAATACAAACATGCTCTTTTAATAGATCCGATTAATAAAAAAGCATTAAAGATGATCAAGAAAATCAATCAGTAACATGCGCCTCTGCAAATTGTGCCAGAACTTCATGAATTCGCTGGGGAGGAGAAACGACAAAATAATTTTCTGCGACCACATGTCCTATTTCATGGGCGGCAACTCTTAAAACACCATTATTCGCAGAGAAAAACACAGTATTTCTGGAGGGTGAATAAAAAGCAATATAACCCACATTTACATTGTAGATTTTGAAAAAATCCCTTTGTACTTCTTTTACGCCTGGATGAATCACAATGGAAAACTTAAATTTTGGCGGAAACATATCCAGGACAAGCCTTACTTTTTCAATAATAAAATCGATCTTTGCGACCACTTCACTTTCTATGGTATTGCCGCTTCCCCTTATTTGTGATTGGAGCCGCCCCATATATAATTTCTTATTAAATTCCCTTAGATCACCTTTGTCAAAATATGTAATGGTGGTATATTTTGATCGAATTTCAACTGCAGCACAATCCAAAGGTAACCAACACAATATTCCTATAAAAACAAATACATATATTGATTTTAAACGAATCATTAAAATTGATCCCCTATACCTTCTTCCGGGTAAATGTATAGCTGTTTATGGTGGTACTTATATTTTTTTGACTTTCCAGTATTTGATTTAAAAGGGGTTCAAAACTGCTGATATCCATATCAGCATCTTTCATATTCTTTTTTAATTGATGGACAAAAATTTCGATATTTAAATTAGCACTTTCAATTAAAGACAACTTTTTAGAAAGAAGCAAATTAAACTCATTTATCTTTTCTCCCAATTCTTTGCTTTCATCCTTTGGCCGCAGTACAATTCTTCCGGAAAGATCCCCGTCTATCATCTCATTTAAACTTCTTCTAAATCGAAAAACAGGACCGGCTACCCTGTGGGTTAAAAATAAAGTGGCAATAACCACAACCCCTCCCCCAACAACTATGAACACCCATTGGGCACTGAGAATTTTTTTAAACAGGATGAGTGGTGTAACCCCAAGTTGAAGCTGATAATCATCATAAGAAATGGAAAGCGTGTTGGAAGAAAAAAAGCTGAATACGGCCATGAACAGTACGCTTCCAATTGCAGCAATCAGAAAATACTTAAAAATATAACGCCCTTGAAATTCTTTATTGATGAAATAATTTCGCCGTTTAAATTGACCCGGTCTATTCATTTTTCCTCCAAATTTCTGCATTTTTTCTTATTTTACCTGACCATTCATCCAGGAGCTGTTCTTTTTTTTTGTCTTTCAAATAAAGAGAAACCTGTTCAATATCAAACTCTTGAATTTTTTCCGAGCCTTCTATCTTTTGGATCTCATCAAGTCTGTAAATATAAACCAGGGTATCCATCGACGTGAGATCATTGGCTGTGGGTTTTGAAACATCTCCAATGTTTAAATTCATCACAATAAATTTCAGATCCCCGGACAGGTCAAGAAAAGCACCCTCAATTTTTTCAATGGTTTCATTGGTTTTATTTTGTGCATCTTTCATGGTTGGATAAACCATTTTTGTTAAGAAAAACTTATTTTGAATAAAGGCCTTATATTTTGCAATCTCTTCATCCGTAACATCAACCTTTAGAGAATCCAGTTTTCTGTCTAGAAGAACTTTTATCAATGACTGTTCATAAAAATTCTGAACCGACATTCGGAAGGATTGTTCCTTGTTAATCTCCATCTTGACCGCTTCCTGAATAAAAAGCTGCTTTTCAATGGTCTCCTCAATAAATTGTTCTTGGGTCATGTGATGAGGTTTATTGAGCAACATGTTTTTAAATTCAGTTTCGGAAAAAACCCTGTCATTTATTGATAAAAACGGCTTTGAAATTTCAATCTTAGTATTAAACAATCCATATGCAACTAAACCGGAAAAAATAACCATGATCACAATAATGTAGTAAATATACTTCATCTTTGTTTTGTCCTTTAATTAAAATTAATCTTTAAAAATCAAACGACCTGTATTCCTCTCCACCTGAATGCATCGGTCATCAAGAAGCCATTGCATATTATAGTCTTTCATATTGGTAATTTCAAGTTCCGGCAGACCATTGGTTTTCAGCCATTCCCGAATAATAGGTTTTTGTTCAGGGTCCTGAGCCCGGGCAGTGAATATCTTAATCCTTATTCCATTATTTATCAAGTCTTTAACCAGAGTTAACATTTTAGGGACTGGCTCACCAATTTTATCGTGGGGAGTAGACCGATCATAATGGGCCAGTGTCCCGTCAAGGTCAACTCCTGTCCAGAGTCCAACCTGGTTTTTATTTTCAGGATCAAGGGATTTATTTCCCTCAAAATTTATGGAATATTCTTTTGAGATCTCTTCCTTTGCCCTTTTAAAATATTTTTTTATTGAATTTAACATAGTCTCTATATAATATAAATTAATATAAAAACAAATAAAAAGGAACCTTTCTTTTGAAAAAAATTATATCTCTTATTGTATTAACCTTATCGTTTTATACAATACTTTTTGCAGAAACTGAAAAAGAATTCTTTGATAATGGTGTCCTTTTTTTCAAACAGGGTCATTACCAGCAAGCGGTTGATCAATTTTCAAAACTGATCGAACTTGCTCCCGACAATGCAGATGCCTACAAAAACCGGGGGGTATCCCGCATGAAACAGGAAAAATTTGATCTTGCCATTCAGGATTTTGAAAAAGCAAAAGAATTATTTCCTGAACTGAAAGGACTTCACAGCAATCTGGGTGTGGCCTGGTTTTACAAACAAGAGTATGAAAAAGCCATTGAAAACTATGATATTGAAATTAAGATGGCCCCTGAAAACCATGTGGCATATTTTAACCGGGCCTTGTGTCTTGCCGAACTAGGCAGAAACAAGGAAGCCCTTGATGATCTTTCGCAAACACTCACACTTCAGCCTGATTTTTACCTGGCAATCTGCTATAAGGCAGATCTGCTTGCTCAGCAGGGAGACAATGCCAAGGCCGTTGAAACCTATGAAGCAGCCATCAGGCACACCTATGCATCAGAAAAATTAGCTGAGCTCAAGCAAAAGATTAAAGATATAAAAAATATTGAACCGCCAAAGAATAAACCGGAAATCAAAAAGATAGAACCACCAAAGATTAAACCTGAAATAAAAACCGCCTCAAATAAAAGGTATGCCCTTCAGGCAGGCGCTTTTCTTAACCCTGAAAATGCCAATAAAACAAAAAAAGAACTGCTGCAATATGGGTATGATTCAAGGATACTGGTCCTGCAGGACACCAAAGAAAGGATCTGGTATCTGGTAAGAACAGGCGATTATCCAGATAAAACAGCTGCCCAAAAATCCAGACTTTCTTTAAAGGAGGAACTGGGTATAAAATCTGTAATAAGGCCTTTTGGCTCCTGGTAAAATAATATAACTCAACTTTCGCAATGGGCTAATTTGAGTAGGGCCTACAAAGACCTGTGTCCTAAAGTTGAGTAATATAACTTAAAGATCAGACAGAAAACCGGATATTTAAAATATCCCCGTCCTCAACAACATAGTCCCTGCCTTGAACATAAATCCTGCCGGCTTTCTTAAGCTCGGCTTCACTGCCTTGTTCCATGAGGTCATTATATTTAAATACTTCTGCCCTGATAAAACCCCTTTCAAGATCAGAATGAATCACACCGGCGGCTTTAGGAGCTTTTGCGCCCTTTCTGACCAACCACTGCCGGACTTCATCCTTTCCAACAGTAAAAAAAGAAATCAGGTTCAAAGATTTCAAACAAAGCCTGGTCAGGCTTTCAAGGGCTGTCTGCTTTATGCCAAGGCCTTCTAAAAATTCATCTTTTTCTTCCTGGGTATCCAGCAGGGCAATTTCTGCCTCAACCTTTGCAGACACCAGCATGACTTCTATATCGAGAGTTTCACAGCTTTGCTTGAAAGATGAGAGAAGCGCTTCATTCTCAAGATCCTCTTCAGATACATTAACTGCAATGACCATTTTTTTCCTTGTAATAAAGGGATAGCTTCTGATCATTTTTCCCTCATCATCTGTCAATTCAATCAATCTTAACGGTTTTTCCGTTTCAAGGATGTCTTTGAGTTTATTCATCAGGACAAGTTCTTTTTGCTGATCTTCATCCTTTATCTTTTTAACCATGGTTTCAAGACGTTCGATTCGTTTTTCAACAAATATCTGATCATGCATGATCAACTCTGAATTGACCATCTCAAAATCCCTTTTGGAATCAACAGATCCCTGGGCATGGTAAATAGCATCATCTTGAAAGGCACGAACCACATGACAGATAGCATCCATATCTGCAATATCCCTGAAAATTTCTCCTTTGGAAATGGTTTCATTCTCTATTTTGGGAAGTAAAACAAGATCAATTCTTGCCCTGACATTTTTTTTGGGATCGTACATTTCAACCAGTTTATTGAATCTTGAATCAAGTATATCTGCGCTTCCAGGAATTGGTTTGAATGCTTTGGACGGCTCTTTGATCTCATTTCCAGATAAAATCTGAAACAATGTTTTTTTGCCTGTCTGGGGCAGGCCTATAATTCCAACTTTCATTAATTAGGCTGTATCCTTATTTAGTGCCCGACCGGAAACTGCCAATTTTCCCGATTGCTGCGATGGGGCCAAACACTATTTAAATGTTAAATTTTATACCAACCAAAAAATAATATATCAAATTTATGGACAATTAAACAGCACAAATAAGGGTCCTGCTTCCTATGCCTGAAAATAGTTGGTTCCCGATTGGAAACCGCCAATTTTCCCGATTACTGCGTTTGCCTCAACTTTTTATAATTCTTTTTTAAACTGGCGGGTCATGATGTATTCGTACAATAAAGGAGATAATCGGGATACAAGATAGCCCAGTTTCCCAATAAATGTGAGAACAAGAAAGGGTTTTTTCTTTATGATTCCTTTTACAATCTGCCTTGCTGCATTTTCAGGGGTATCTGCCTTGCCCACCATGGTCTGAGCATGGTCGGCAATTTTACCATCACTGCCAAGGGCCCTTGTCTGCAGATTTGTCCGTATAAAGCCAGGGCAGACAATCATAACGTGAACACCCTTATGCCGTAATTCGCATCGCAAAGAGGTAAACAGACCGTGCAGTGCGTGTTTACTGGCACTATACCCGGTTCTCGCCAATAAGGGTGCCACGGCGGCAATGGATTCATTTACGATAATGATCCCTTGTGTCTGGATAAGGTTTGGAAGAGCAGCTTTAGTACAATACAAAGATCCGAAAAAATTGACATCCATCACCTTTTTAAATACAGCAATGTCTGTCTTTTCAAACAGCCCTCTTTGCGTAATGCCGGCATTATTAAACAAGATATCAATCTGCCCGAATTTTTTTGAGGTCTGATTGATGGCAGACTGGCAGTCGGCTTCTTTTGTAACGTCGCAGACAATGGCAAAAATCTGATATCCTTGATCTGAAAAAATCTGACGTTGCATTTCAAGCGCTTTTTCATCCATATCCAGCATAGCGATTCTTGCCCCCTGTCTGGCCAGTTCCCAACAGGTGGCAAGACCGATTCCAGATGCACCGCCTGTGACAAGTGCGACTTTATTTTTCAAACAATATGGATTCAATTTTCAGGATACCTGGTTTAATTCATTTCCCGGTAATTTTTTAAGATTAAAAATAAACGCCGTCACAAGCCCTGCAATGATATGCCAGATTCCCCACCAGGCCACAAGAATCGCCATGCCACCAAGCCCATCAAAAAAGCTGAACACCAGCACAAGCCCCAGAGCTGAGTTCTGGATTCCCACCTCAATGCAAACAGCCCGGCAATCTTTTTCATCAAGTTTAAATAACCTGCCTGACCAATACCCAATATTTAATGCAAGAGCATTGTGAATAAAGACAGCCACCATAACAATCCCAACATATTTTAAAAAATACTGCCAGTTTGCTGCCAAAGCGCCACAGACAATGATAATGAAAAAGACCAGGGAAAATATTTTAAAGGGATTTTTCACCTTTTGGGCGACATTTGGCAGATAATGACCAATGGTCATACCAACGATAAGCGGAATACCTAAAATAAAGAAAACAGTGACAAACACATCCAAAGGATTCAGGCTGACCTGTTTTAAAATACTGGCAGTTGCAGGATTCAAACTGCCCCAGAAAGAAATATTAAATGGGGTCATGATAATGGCTGCAACGGTTGAGACTGCTGTCATGCTTATGGATACGGCAGAATTACCATTGGCCAGATAGGTAATGATATTGGATAGATTTCCGCCCGGGCAGGCTGCCACCAGCATCATCCCAAGGGCAATGGAAGGATGGGGCTTAATCAACAGCACCAGCAAAAACGTAAAGGCCGGCAGCAGGACAAACTGGGCTGCAAGACCTATTGCCGGTGCTTTAGGGCTTGAGACAATCCGTTTAAAATCGTCTATTTTAAGTTCCAGGGCAACCCCAAGCATCATCAACCCGATGGCGACATTGATAATTGCAATGCCAGTGGGATTAAAATTAAGTCGAACCTGATCTATCATTACAGGATCCATCTTCCTCCCCTTTTATATGAAAGTATTGAGAGATGAGTTTTGAGTAGTGAGAAAAAACTGTCAGCTTAATTTCCCTCACATCTCATATCTCATATCTCACATCTCATTACTCTTTCATAATTTGTTGTGCCCTCCAGGGCATGTCTGTTGGTTAAAAAATTGAGCTTATGCCTTATACGCACCTACATTTGCCAGCATCATGCTGGCCGGGCTGACAGAGGTTGGATCTGTCATCACATTAATACAGCAGACTTTTTTGGTGGCAAATGCCTCTTCCAGGGCTGGTTTGATATCTTTGGGATCTTCCACAAAAAAACCCTTCCCACCAATGGCTTCAACCATTTTATGATAATCCACTTTCCCGATAAATGTTCCGGTTTCAATGGCGTGCCCAATGCGAAGCTCCTGGCTGTGCCGGATCATTCCCCAGCCAAGATCATTACAGATCACCACCACAATGGGAAGATTTTTCCGTATGGCGGTTTCAAATTCCATGAAATTAAATCCCACAGACCCGTCTCCGGTGATCAGACACACACGGCTGTCTGGGTTCAAAAGCTTGGCAGCATTTGCATAGGGCAACCCTACTGCCAAAGATCCATAAATACCATAATCCAGGTATGTTCCCGGATGGGTCATGGTTCGGGTCATTCCCATCCATGTGGTGGTATCTCCGCCATCAGCCACAACAATATCTGTCGTTTGATTCATGAATTCATTGATTTCGCTGGCAAGACGCAACGGATGAATGGGAATATTCTCAGACTGCCAGTCTTTTTGCGTCATCTCTTTGCTCTCTTTATGGGCAGTGGAAAGCTTTTCAATCCATGGGCCAAAATTTAATTTTAATTCCTCTGAAAGTTCATCATCCAAGAGTTGATTACACGCTTTAAGAAAGCCTTTTACATCACTTACAACAGGCAGATCAATCGTTCTGTTCCTGCCGATCTCTTCAGCCTCAATATCCACCTGCGCAATCTTGGCTGCAGGGTTGAAAATATCACCAAAAAGATAGTAAAGACAGATGCGGGACCCGAGAATAATAATCAGATCCGTCTCAATATAAGCGGCAAACCCACAGCCCGGGCGGATAGCAATTGCCCCTTCAAAACACAAAGGGTGATCATCAGAAACCACCCCTCTGCCGGACAGGGATGTAAACAAGGGCATGCCTGTTTTTTCAATAAAATCTTTTAATTCAGACTCGGCATGTGCCTGCCATGCACCTGTTCCTGCAATTACAACAGGCATTCTGGCATTTTGAATCATCTCAATTAATTCTGCTGCTTTGGCAGGATCGGCCGGGTGTGATACCGCGCTTGTACTGGTATACTTTACTGCATTTTTTTGAACCGGAGTATTTAATACATCAATGGGGAATTCAAGATAAACCGGCCCTGGTCTTCCGCTCTGGGCAATCCTGAAGGCGAGATCAACATATTCATTGATGCGTTCTGTTTTCTGACAGACCAGTGTCTTTTTCACCATGGGTTTAATCACAGCTTCCTGGGGCATATCCTGGAGGTCCAGTTTTTCCTTATTATCAAGCCCCACACAACCAGCGATTAATACAAGGGGGGTATTTGAAAAATGGGCGCTGGCCACACCGGTTATGGCATTGGTAAAACCGGGACCTGCCGTTACCATGGCAACCCCTGGCTTGCGCGTCAGTTTCCCCCAGGCTTCTGCCATAAATAGAGCCGATTGCTCGTGCCGGGTATCGAAAATTTTAACCTCAGATCCTTCAAGATATTGATAAATTGGTGTAATATGTCCTCCGCACAATGAAAAAATAGTATCCACTTTTTTTTCTATCAATGCCTGGGCTACAAGTTGCCCGCCTGTTATTGTTTCTGTCATTTATGATATCCCTTTTGTTTAAAAATGTGTAAAATTATTATCCTGAATAGTGCCTGAACGAAAACCCTTACAATTCCATCAGCTGTCCCCCACAAATATTCAATGCCTGGCCCGTAACATAAGAGGATACATCTGATGCCAGGAACAAAGCCATGTCAGCAACCTCCTGCGGTAACCCAATCCGTCCCATGGGAATGGTTTCACACATCTTTTGTTCCTGTACCTCGACCGTGGTGTTGAAAAATTGGGCCTCCAGTCCAAACCGCCATTTTTCAAGGTCTGTCATAATCTGTCCGGGACAGATGGCATTCACCCGGATATTCAATCCGGCAAGTTCTTTGGCCATAACCTTGGTCAGCATGATCACTCCAGCCTTGGACACTGCATAGGCCCCGTTAAAAAGTGCCGGTACCTTACCTGCCCTGGATGCAATATTGATAATATTTCCGCCATTTTTCTGCATCATGGGGACAATGGCCTTGGATACCCTGAAAACCCCATGGAGATTGACATCAATGGTTTTCATCCAGGCTGTTTCATCATAGGTATGGA
>JACNHV010000183.1 GCA_014383445.1 Candidatus Desulfobacula maris
AGGTGAGAACATTCTGAATCACCTCTTCCTGGCCTGCAAACAATTCAAGGACCCGTTCTTCTAAAATTTCCTTAAACCCGAATCCTTTTGCAATGCCAAATGCCATGGCCATCACAGGGACGATTGACAGCAGTGTAAACAGGGTCAGGGATGAAGCCCTGAGGTCACACCGATCCTCCTTAAACTCTTTTGCAGCAAAAACAATAACCTTTTTAAATTTATTAACCTGAAATAAAACGAGTTTTTTTAAATCATTCATTGTTTTTTCATTCCAATGTTGAAAACCATTGTTTTAATCTTAAAAGCCCCTCTTGTGTGGAAACCTTTGGATAGTATCCCAGATCTTTTTTTGCCCTTGAAATATTAAACCAATGAGATGTGGCAAGCTCTTTTGCACCTAATTTTGTTATCAGCGGTTCGCCTTTGATATTGAAAAATTTATAAACAAACTCAATAATTGATCCTGCCATATATACTGTTTTTTCAGAAATCTGTCCTTTCATAGGTGGTAATCCTGCTGCATCCAGAAAGGAATTGATAATTTTGTATATTGGCATTGGTTCATCCTGGCTGATAAAATAGACATTTCCTGATAGTGATGGATTTTCAAAAAGCTTTTCAGATGCCATGATATGGGCATCAGCAGCATTATCAACATAGATGGTATCAACCAGATATTCCTTTTGCCCTACTCTTTTTAATCTTTTGGCTCTTTTGATAATTGTAGGCAGGAAATGATTGTCTTCAGGACCCCAAATCAGGTGTGGGCGAAGGATAATGGTTTTCATTCCTTTTTTTGCAGCATTTTTTACTAATTTTTCTGCCATGGCTTTTGTTTCAGGGTATGATGCCATATATTTTTTCGGATATGGAACGCTTTCATCAACATTTTCCATGTCTTTTTCATCAAAAATCACACTTGGGGAACTGGTATATATCAATTGTTGAACACTGTTTTCCAGGCATGCGTTGATTACATTTTGGGTACCTGTAACGTTTACTGGAATGAAATCTTTAAGGGGGCCCCAAATTCCAAATTTTGCCGCAACATGATAAACAACATCCATTTTTTCCAAAGCCTTGATAACAGCTGACTTATCGACCAGATCCCCTTGAATCTGTGTAACTCCCATATTTTTAAGTTCTGGATAAAAATTTCTTGAAAAAGAAGTGACGGCCAGATTTTCTGCAACCAGTTTTTTAACAATTGCCTTGCCTAAAAAGCCTCCCCCTCCTGTAACAAGTATGTTTTTTATTTGCATCCCCTGCCCTTTTTTATTCACCATAAATGAAATCTTGCCTGAGGTCTTGAAATTGACAATATCATATCTAACAAATATCCAACATTATATTTTCCAGGGGTAAACATCAATCTTTCAATCAATCTTTCCTTGACAAAAATCATGATTTAAAGTAATTAAAGCAAACTTTTGCTGAGCGGGAATAACTCAGTGGTAGAGTGCGACCTTGCCAAGGTCGAAGTCGCGGGTTCAACTCCCGTTTCCCGCTCCACCTTTCTTTTGTAATTAGAGGCTGACCGAAAACCCCGTGTTTGGAAGAAAAGTTGCCCATATACAAGGCGCAAAAAATCTTGAAACCGGAGTGTACTAATGTACATGAGGATTTCAGGATTTTGCAGCAACGCAGTAGATGGGTGAGTTTTCGTCTAAACACTAATTAAAAATCCAGTATTTGTCCCATATTTTTCTCCAAAGCCTGCTGATAAATAGCAGCGGCTGTGGTCAAATCAAACAAGGCCATGCCTACGGATTTAAAAAACACTGTTTTGTTTTCAAAAATCTTATTTTTTTCCAGTAAACCGGCAAATTCTTTTATCCTGTTCTTTGCTATGACATGATCTTTTAAAGGAATGGCTATATCACCGGATTCTTTAGTGGCGAACATGGTATCCACAAAAATATCATCTGCATTTTCAATCACGGTATTGGGAAACTCCTGCATATCCGGTCGAAATGAACCTATTGAAATAAATATTTTCCCAAAAATATTATCAGGACTTGCTTTAAACAAAGGAGTTTTACTTGTTGTTGCAGCAATAATCACCTTGGAATTTGCAACCAATTGGTTTGGGGTTTTGGCTGCCACATATTCAAGGTCGGTAAATTCCTGCTTCAGGGTATTGATCATACCCATTACAGCCTCATGACTCAAATCATAGATATAAAGGGATTTTATATTGCGGTTAAACAGAAGATAACGTGCCTGTGAAAGCCCTTGCACTCCGGCACCCAGGATACCGGCAGTCTCTATGGAATCAGCTGTCAGAAGTTTAACCCCCAGCCCTCCCACTGCACCTGTTCTCTGTGCTGTTATTGCCGCACCATCCATGATGGCCAATGGTTGTCCTGAAACATTATCAGAAAGGACCATCACCCCGTTCACTGCCGGCTGCCCATATTGCCAGGCTTCCGGAAAAACCGAAACTAATTTTGTTGCAAAAAATTTTTCTGAAAAACATGGCATTAATAATAAGGTATTCTGATTGTCTGCCACATGCATTCTGTCCGGCATATTATAGTTTTGACTCAATACCAGCTGGTAAGCCTTTTCAACGGCTGTTTGAATCACTTCCTGATCAATTTTCCCAATTGCATATTTATTTAAAAATAACATGGCTGCCTCTAAATTTAATAAGTTTTTATATATCCCCATACCACAGACCTGATAAAATCTGCAATTAAAACCCGAAAAATCATCTTTCCCTTTATCTGCCAGATATGATAGAAAACAAATTTAATGGTAATCAACAAAGGGGATATTTGTGTCTAAAAACGAAAGCGTATTATGTATTAAAAAGGATCTTTTACCAGCATCATGGGTATGCAAAAAAAGTATTGTTCCATTGGAATTAGATGACTTTATTGAAAAGTGCTGTAGCGCTGGGTTTGAATTTATTGTTCGTTCAGATGCAGAAAAAGATGTTTCATATAAGCAGATCATACCCTATATCGTTCTTCAAACTAAGGACTTAAAAAAAACAGCCATATATAATCGGCAGGGAAGTGAACAAAGGCTTCATGACCTCTGGTCCATCGGGATAGGCGGTCATATCAACCCCATTGACATGGAAACACAAAACGACTCTTTTTTGCAGATTCTGACTGTTGGAATGGAAAGAGAACTTAAAGAAGAACTTGATCAATGGCCAAAAAAAGATCTTCCCTTTTTTGTCGGCGTGATCAGCGAGGATGTCACGGATGTCGGCAAGGTTCACCTGGGTGCTGTTTTCAGGATATTGACAAGTACTCCGGAAAAATTTCTGCCAGGCAGCGAGCTGTTTCAATTCACATGGGAAAAAACAAGGAATCTTGAACAATTAAATTTGGAATTATGGTCAAAACTGGCTTTAAAACTCATATCAGGTTGACAGAAGTTTAATCATTTAAGATTTGTCTTGAAAGGATTGGACCTGATATACCAAAACATCAAGGTCGCAGGATTTCCATTCGTCCCTGGGTAATCTAGCTTTAGAACAAAGATGAGTTAAAAATATTTCAGGATCTTTCAGTTGTTCCCATACCTGGGGCAAAAAGGTTGCACTTTTATATTGTTTTTTAATCATCACACCATCAATATCAGGCCTGAGCTTTGCAACTAAATCTTTGGCATCTGTGTAATCCAGCTTTTGAGGAGGAGTTAAAATACTGATCTCAATGTGTGTATCCTTTAATTCTTCATAAGAAAGCGGGCTGAATCTTGAGTCATTAAATGCAGCATTCCTTGAATTATCCATAACCCCTTGTAAAATTGTTTTGGTCGGGTCAATATTGCCGATGCAGCCCCTGAGATTCCCTTTTTTGTGCAGGGTGACAAAAGTTCCGCGCTTTTCTTTCAAAACCAGCGATGAAACATTGGTCTTCAAAGACCCGGGCACGTCACTTTTTTTTCCAAATTTACCCAGGATATTTTCCCTGGCTATTTTTAAAAGTAAGGTACCGTCTTCTTTGGATACTTTTTCTGTCATTTGCTTTTGTCCATAACCCCTCACAAAATGAATGATTTTATCCTTTCTTTTGTTTAAAATAAAGATCCACCAGCTCCTGTGCAAGCCCGACATAAGTTTCAGGAGTTAATGATTTCATTCGTTCCTTAAAATCCAAGGGCACTTTTTCAAGGGAATCAACAAATTTTACAAGATCTTTTTTCGTGATTTTCTGACCCCTGGTAAGTTCTTTCAGCCTTTCGTAGGGATTTTCTTCGCCAAAGATCCTCATGGCCGTCTGGAAAGGCTCTGCAAGAAGCTCCTGGTTATTATCAAGATCTTTTTGTATGGCTTTATTATTCAGATCTATCTTGGATAATCCCTTTAAGGCATTTTTAACACCAATGGCAAAAAAGCCGAAAACCGATCCCAGACTTCTCAAAACCGTGCTGTCAGTCAAATCTCTTTGAAATCGTGACTTTTGCAATTTAACACACAAATGCTCCATCATTGATATGGCAATACCCATATTTCCTTCACTGTTTTCAAAATCAATGGGATTTACCTTATGGGGCATGGTGGATGAACCAGTCTCTCCTTCTTTAACGCGTTGCGTAAAATATCCAAGACTGATATATCCCCACATATCCCGGTCCAGATCAATAATCGTTGCCCCTGCCCTGATCATGGCATGCAGGACAAAAGCAATGGAATGATTTGGATTTACCTGGGTGGTAAAAAAGATGGGTGCAAGATTTAAATGGGAGGTAATAAATCGTTGTGATGCTTTTATCCAGTTAATCTCAGGATATACAAAATAATGGGCATTATAATTTCCCGTTGCCCCATTTATTTTTGCCTGGACTTTAGTTTGTTCGATAATATCTGCTTCCTGTAAAAGCCGCCAGGCAAAATTTATAAATTCTTTGCCAACAGTTGTTGGTGATGCAGGTTGACCATGGGTCCTGGACATCATTGGAATGGACTTATATTGTATTGCCTTTTGCTCAAGATCAAAGATGAGCTGTCTCAATAATGCAACAACAATTTCCTTGCCTTTTTTCAACATCAGGGCATAGGAAGTATTATTGATATCATCCGAGGTACAGGCAAAGTGAACCCATTCTTTCATATGGGAAAGCCCCAGAAGATCAAGTTTATTTTTTATAAAATATTCTACTGCTTTTACATCATGATTTGTCTGTTTTTCAATTTCCTTAACCTTGCGGGCATCTTCCTGATCAAATGTCTGTGCTATATTGTCAAGCATTTCAGTGTTTAAATCTTCAAATGTTTCAAGCTTTAAATCAATTAATATAAATTTAAGCCATTCAATTTCAACAAACACCCTGTGTTTTATTAAGCCATACTCAGAAAAAATATCAGCAAACTCTTTTGTTAATCTGGCATATCTTCCATCCAAAGCTGTCAAAGCATTTATCATCAGTTTTTTTACTCCATTGCAAAGCTAAACGTTTAAAATCATTCGACTTTTATTATCAATTTATTTAAATTTTCCCTTAGGGTTCACTCAAAAATGTAAAGTTATTTTTGAGTGAGCCCTTAGTATTACATAATGCTAAAAATAGCAGACAATTAAAAAATTAACAATCCAAAACAAACCCTCTGGATATTTGCCATAAGAAATTTTGCGTAACCCGTTCCAGGCTGATCGCCTTACGTCCGCTGGATGGACATTGCTACAAGCTCTATGATTACTTTCGCTGACCGCCATGAACTCGCTCATTCTTCGCTCAAACACCATGGCGGCTTAACCGCTGCAGTAATCAAGAGCTTGTAAGCCATGATCCATAATGCTCCCGTAAGGCAAATCACCCTTCCACTGGAAGGTATAGCAAGTTCGTAAATGCTTTTTACAAAATAAAAAGGATGGATATATTATTCAGGCACTAGGGCGGACAAGACAACCTGGATCTGAACGGGTTGGCGTAAATTGGTTAGAAAATATGTTTTTTATGGCAAATATCCAGCATTCGGCTTAAGTCCTTGCAGACGGAGTCAGGCTTATTTTATTTTATTTATAGCAATATATTAAATTTGATTAAATATCCTTAGTAGTTACTTGACAAATACATTGGGAATAAAGTACTTTACCAGACAATTTTTAATAACCAATTAACTGAACAGCCAAGTTTTAGTTGCAGGAGTAAAATTTATGGCGTTAACCAAAACAATTATTGCTGAAAGAATTCAAGAAAAACTTCATTTATCCAGAACAACCACCTATGAAATCATGGAAGAATTCCTTGAAATCATGAAGGAAACCATTGAAAACGGGGAAGATATCATGATTAGCGGTTTTGGGAAATTTTGTGTGAACAACAAAAAAGCCAGGAAAGGCCGAAACCCTGCAACAAATGAAGAAATGACATTGCCGGCCAGAAAAGTTGTAACCTTTAAATGCTCTGGAAAATTAAGAGACCTGATCAATCCTTAAGACTGATTTCCTTTAAAGATGCATTTTTCAGAACAATTTATCACAATCATCATTCTTGTGACCCTGACAGGCAGTTACCTTATTGGTACTATTGCTGATTTTCTAAATCTTAAAAATATAGACCAGCCCCTTCCAGCAGAATTTAAAGATCATTACGACAAAAAAAAATATAGTGATTCTCAGAATTACCTGAAGGCAAATACAAAGTTTGGATTTATCACATCAAGTATTGATCTAACCATCATTCTTTTGTTCTGGTTTTCAGGTGGTTTCCAAATGATTGATTCCTTTGTCAGGTCATTTAATTTTGGCTCCATTGTTTCAGGACTTTTTTTTACAGGTATTCTTTTATTTTTAAAACTTCTGATTTCCCTGCCCTTCACCCTGTATACCACTTTTGTGATTGAAGAAAAATTTGGATTCAATAAAACCACTCCCAGACTTTTTCTTGCAGACCTTATTAAATCTATTGTTCTTTCAGCAATCCTGGGAGGAATACTCTTATCATTAATTCTCGGGTTCCTGGAATTTGGCGGCCAATTGGCATGGGTCATGTGCTGGATGGCAAGCACCCTTTTCCTTCTCTTTGTTCAATATATTGTTCCCACCTGGATTATGCCCTTATTCAATAAATTCACCCCCCTGGAAGATGGCCCTTTAAAAGAAGCCATTATCAGCTATGCTAAATCAATTAATTTTTCCCTTTCCAATATTTTTGTCATGGATGGATCAAAAAGGAGCAGCAAATCCAATGCTTTTTTTACAGGCTTTGGAAAAAACAAACGAATTGTTTTATTTGATACCCTTATTAAGGAACAGTCACTTGAAGAATTGGTATCCATTCTTGCCCATGAAATGGGCCATTTTAAAAAGAAACATATTATTAAAAGAATGGTTTTAGGTATTTTTCAGATGGGATTTATTTTTTATCTTATTTCCATATTTATTTCCCATGAAGGTTTGTTTCATGCTTTTTTTATGAAGGACATTTCCATTTATGCGGGCTTGATTTTTTTTGGCATGCTTTACTCGCCTATAGACCTGTTTATATCCATTCTTTTTCAAATCTCATCAAGGAAAGATGAATACGAGGCTGACAATTTTGCTGCAAAAACTGTTAAAGACAGCAGGCCCTTAATTAATGCCTTAAAAAAACTGTCAGCCCATAATCTTTCAAATTTAACCCCCCACCCTTTTTACGTATTTTTAAATTATTCCCATCCACCTGTACTCGCCAGAATAAATACATTAAAATCCATTTAATCAAACATCCAAAAACCCGTTAATGGCATCCCAGAGCTTGCGTTTAATTTTTACGTCCTCGAATAAAAGCTCATGAAATGCCCCTTTAATAGAAAGAAAGGTGCAGTCAGGTAATTTTTTGCTCAATTTTTCCTGGGCTTTTGTGGATACAATTGAATCTTTTTGGGCACTGATCATCAATATGGGGGTGGTAATCTTGTCGATTACTGCATCCTGTTTTAAAATTTTAATGGATTCAAAGGCTGCATTCAGCCAACCCCATGTGATACCGCCGATGGCAAGGTCTGAATTTTTAGCAATTTCATTATGTAAAATCCAATAAGCTTTTGGGTCATGGCATAAATTATTGCCTTTAAATCTGGCATTTTGAACAGAATAATCTTTTGAGCCAGGGGTATATTTTTGTGCAAAGGGTGTTGTAGACAATTTCTTTGATAATAATTTTGATACAGGCTTCATCATTGCCGGCAAAGTGATATCGATCATGGGTGAAACAAGGACTGCTTTTTTAATTTTTAAAGAATGCCTTTCCATGAATCGAAGAGCGATATGTCCACCCATGGAATGTGCCAGTATATAAACTGGCAATCCTTGAGATTCTATAACCTTTGAATAGAGTGCTTCAAGGTCATCCACATAATCATCAAACCGGTTTATATGACCCTTACACCTGTTTTCAAGTTCCCGGGAAGACAAACCCTGCCCCCGCCAGTCAGGACTTACAATCGTCAACCCCTGATTTTGCAAATATTTTGCAACCCCGTTATATTTTTCAATAAATTCGGATCTGCCATGCAATAAAAGAACAAGGCCCTTTGCAGGTTTTCTGGAACTTTGCGCTATCCCATACCGAAGACTTAATTTTTTTTTTATTGAAAAATAATGACAGGAAAATATCGGGTCATCGGAAAGAAGGTTGTTATCTGTCATGGAATTGTTTAAATCTTAAATGGAAATTTTTATATTCATTGAAAATTCATGCCAATTTTTCATAATTTAGTTGATTTGAATCCAATACTATGAAATTTTATTTTTTTTAACAAGTGGAAAAACAAGCCCTATGAAAAAACTGATTGTTACAGCAGACCTGCACGGCAGTTATAGTTCATGGCTAACCCTGAAAAACCTTTTGGGCCCTTTGGATGAACTTGTCATTGCCGGAGATCTTTTTGATACAAAATATGGCAATTTCACCCATATTGATTTTCAACCTGAATCCATAAAAAAAGATTTAAATAATTTTAATCACAGGTTTTATTATGTCTATGGAAATTGCGATTCTATTTCTTTTTTCCCAGGGTTTGAAACTTTTCTGGAGTTTAGCTGCTTCAACAAAAAGTTTTTTCTTTCCCATGGTCATCGTTCCTGCAAATATTCTTCAAATATCGATATTATAATCCAGGGCCATACCCACCTTTGTTTTCTAGAAAAAAGAGATGGGCAGATCTTTATGAACCCGGGGTCCATAACCTGTCCTCGGAACGGTATATATACCTATGGTGTAATTGAAAACAATTGTGCAAGTATTATTGAACTTAAAACTGGAAATAAAATAGTTGTAGTAAACTTATAATTTGTCTGCAAAAATTGCAATGAAATGATACCATGAATCAAATTTTTTTCCATAAATGGAGGCCACATGAAAAATAAAGAGGTCAGACCTGTTCGTGTTGGTGAAAGTCCTGATTTCGATGCCTGGTTTACTGCTTTTTTTCTTAAAAACAGTTTAGATCCCTTTGCCTATCCCACCAAGGTAGGCTCAAAGGAACAAATTGAATTTATGGTCTACCCTGAGAATGGAGAACGGTATTTTCCCTGTTCCGATAAAATGTTTGAGGCTATAATGTCCAGAAAATATCCTCGTTTTTTAAAAAACCGCTATCAGCAGGTGTTCGACAGAATCATGGGCATGATTGATGAATTAATAGACTCTGAATATGATAACAAATTTTTAAAAGCATTGATCAAGATAAAATATGATGATGACATCCAAACCGGTCTTCTCATACCTTCCAGGCTTGAAAAAAAATTATACAAAATCTTTTTAAGCCGTACACATATTGAAAATCCGTATTCAGAAGATAAAAACGCTGTGAATAAAAAAATAAAAAATTTTATAGACTCTGACACCATGGAAAAAGCATTAAACCAAATTGATGACTCATTACAAACCATTAAAGATCTCTCCTTATTTGAAATAAGGGAAAAAATCAAAGAGATTGAATTCCAAAGACGGTTAACCCTGATCACACAAAATAGCCTGGGGGCCCTTAAAAATTCAGAGATACCCTCATTAAGCAAAATTAAAAAAATCTTTAAAACCCCTATCAAAGGAGATGGCCTCTCGCCATTACTGGCGCTTGTCAAAGCCAGGAAACAAAAAATCCTCTGGCTTGCCGATGAATCCTGCGAAGTTATTATAGATCTGACCATCGCTAAATTTCTTGCCGATCTCGGACATGCAGTTATTTTTGCAGTAAAGGAAGCACCTATCTTTAAAAAGGTTTGCCTTGCAGATACCAGAACTGATCCTGTTCTGGTAAAAATACTTGAAAACGCACACTTTATTCATGAAAAAACCATCAGCAAAAACAACCTTGTAAAGCTTTTAAAACATGATAAAAATATCTATGTGGTGTCTGATGGGACTATGGAAAATTTAAATCTTTTGCTTGTTTCTACCACCTTTTCCAGGATTTTCAAAGAGGTGGATTGCGTCATATCAAGGGGAAAGACCCAGAAAGAAAGATTGATTGATTCCCACTTCAGGTTTACCCAGAATATCATCAATATCAGCCTTGATAAAAATCAATTGCTGATAACTTATAAACCCAAGCACCCCGGCTTCATCAAATTTTCCCACAAGGCTCTGGAAGAAAAAGCCAATGAGATTATTGATCAAATGGAATCTGCCAAGAAAAAAGGCATGACAGTGATGTTTTACAGCGGTATCATCGGTTCCATCCCTGGAAAAATTGATGTGGCAAAAAAAATAATGAGTACCTTTATAGACTATTTACATAAACGATCTTCTGATCTTTTTATCATCAACCCTTCATTCTATTATGAGCCTGGCATGGATGCAGACGATTTAATGTATATGTGGGAAATTGTTCAAAGAAGCTCATACATAGATATATGGAGATTTCAGACATCAGACGATATTGGCAAAAGTTTTTCACTTATGAATAAAAAGGTCCCGCCAGAATGGATCGGCAAGGATTCAACCTATAGCACGGGCTGTACCATAGAGATGAGAATAGCCCAGGAGGTTCAAAAAGAAAATCCAGAAATGCAGCTCATTGGACCCTCTCTGGATAAATTCATGCGCCGGAACGAATATGGGGTCGGGTCCATGTATGACCAGCGCCTTGCAGATTCATAAGCTTCTGATGCAGCGTATCATACGGCTGACACCTGCTTTGGATGATATCGATCATATCCGGTGTATTAAGGAGCTAAAACGGCCATTATTGCCTGCACAGAACTCAGTGCACTTGATAACTCGCTTCCTATACACACCATTGACGCAGCCCAGATCCTGGCCATGGAGATAGTTCAGGTTGCGAAAAACTCAAAAAAACCTGCATCATATGCATGGCCTTTATTATAATTTTTTGAGAAACAGACACAGAAAAATCAAACTGAAAGATACATTGATCACTTCTTATAAAGATATGGGTTAATTTTACATGCCTTTGCCAAACGGACAATGGGGGTGAACACATTCCGGACAATCCATGCATAAACCGCCATGCCCTAAAAAAGCCAATTCTTTTTTCCCGATGTGCTCACCGATTAAGACCCTTGGCAGAATCAAATCCAAAACAGTCACCTTGTGATGAAGTCCACAGGCAGGGACCCCTAAAATAGGAATTCCTCCAATATAAGCCACCATGAACATGGCACCCGGCAAGGCAGCGGCACCATAATGCATTTCACTGGCCCCGGCCTTTTGTATACCTTTTCGCGTAACATCATCAGGATCAACACTCATGCCGCCACTTAACAGAATAAGGTCACAGCCATTATCAATATGTTTCTCAATAGCCTGTTGAATAAGGGATTCATCATCAGGTGCAAACGCAATTCCTGATACGGTCGACCCGAGTTCCACAATTTTTTTGTTTAATATCGGAGCAAATTTATCATCTATAAGACCATTAAAGACTTCATTGCCTGTGATAACAATACCAATTTTAGAATTTTTAAGAGGATGGACAAAAACAGTCCCCCCATTCTGCTGGGCAATGGATGCAGCACGCTCAACAGGTGTTCTGTTCATTACCAGGGGGATGGCTCGGGTGGCAGCGACCTGCTGACCTTTTTTGACCAGGGTATAGCTGTGCAGGGATGCACACATGACTTCATCAACCATGTTAAATGCAGCCAGATTTGCCTTATCCACAACCAATAATCCATCGGTTTTGGCATAAAGGCATATTTTACCTTCCTTGGGATCATCTTTCCATGTAATACCTGGGCCTGCCAATCCTTTTGCAAGGATAGCCGCCGCCTGATTTTCGTGAATTTCATCTTTCTCAAGATTGATCAGGTAAAGATGATTTTTCCCCAGCTTCTGCAAATGACAAATATCTTCATCACATACGGTATGGCCTTTTCTGAAAGCAGCTCCTTTAAATTCACCCGGCCTGATTTCAGTAATGTCATGACTTAAGGTTTCACCAACAGCATCTTGGACACGGATTTTTTTAAACACGTTAGACTCTCCTTTATTAATACCCTATAGGGATCAACTCTATAGGGGGTTGTTCAGGGCAATTCCTTTTTTAAGCCCAGGTTGAGAATTACCATTTTTCTCATCTACTGGAGACCAGTTCATTCCAGGCCAGGAAATTTCCATGGCGTGTGAGAAATAACAATTTCCACTACAGGGTTTGCAAAGCGTTTGAGCATTTTTTTCGATTTCTCTGCCGTCACGAATAACCTGACCACATTGGCTGCATGTTATTTTCTGTTTTGTTGGACC
Organism: Candidatus Desulfobacula maris; assembly: GCA_014383445.1. GTDB lineage: Bacteria > Desulfobacterota > Desulfobacteria > Desulfobacterales > Desulfobacteraceae > Desulfobacula > Desulfobacula maris. The sequence goes on from JACNHV010000183.1 coordinate 12,655, forward strand.
TGGAAGATCATATTTACTAATGTTCACATTGACTTTTTGAACCCTGAAAAGAACACTGTCCGGCATTCTTTTATAAGCTAAAAGTTGCCTTTGAGATTTTTGGGCCACTTCGGGTGCATATATATCGGAAAGATCCCTGGATTCTTCTGTGGAAATGATTCGAAATGATTTATCTGTGTCCAGATTAACAAAAGTTGCTGCCATAATACCATAATCCATGAATTTCAGGCTTCTCCGTCCGAGTTTTACACCCGTAACATAAGCCACGGCATCTGCTGTACATCGATCCATTTCTACATAAACAAGAAGCTTTTTAATCTGTTCTCGACTTTTTGGGTTATCAAGATCAATGAGTCTGCACCCTAACATGGCCATCCGAACGCCTACGACTTGACCGGGACAAAGATGTCCATGTGTCTTAGCCGATTCTTCAAGTAAAGCTTCAAAAGATTCCATTCGTATCCTTTAGCCTTGGGTTGCTAAAATAGAAACACTTTTCAGGTACTCAAAATCTTCTGCAATAAAAACCCTGGTGGCTTTTGCAAGATTACGATAAAATTCAGTTCCGGCATTCTCAATCACACAATCGGTGAAGTCGGGTATCCATATATTCAAATGGTCGTTATGAAACGATTTTTGATGTAATAGCATCTCCTGTGCCTGCTCGGGTGCATTGGATAGAATACTTTCAATTTCTTTATAAGTTAAAAAAAACATAAATTCAAGTTCAGCCGTAATATGGTCTGGCACTTCTTTAAAATATTTGGAGATATCCAATCCAAAATTTTGATATCTTTGTTGAACATCTATAGTTGAATCACCCATGACCTTGCGTTCTTTTTCAATATAGACAGATCCATATGGAGGTGCCGGCAGACTATAAGGCCCGATAAAAAGTCTTGTAAATTCAATTTGTAACAGCTCAAGGTCGCAACTTTGATCCGGTTCAGTCTGCATACGATTTATATATGATGCCGCCTCTGAATTCAAATTTGACAACTGATCTGACAAGGTCGCCAGATCCGTGAAAATGACTTCTTCCGGCAACCGATAACAATTTGCCAAACTTTTGTAGATATCCTGTCTTGCTGTTTCCTGGGATACAATGTTTTGAATATCCATTCAATTTCTCCTTTATTACCTTACTATCTGATCTTTTGGATAAATGCTGATTTTTTCATCCGGAAAAAGTGGTTAAACCGGATGAAAAAATCAGCCACAGGCCAAGCTTATAAAAAGCTGTGTTAATGGTTAAGCAGGTTTTGACTCCAATTTCAAAAACCTTTCTCCCAAGGAGAACAAAAGCAACATGACAGCAATTGACAACATAAAAACAATCCACTCCCAAATGCTTGGAAAATAGGAAATCACATCTGGGAATTGTTCTGCTTTTGGTCCGACCGGACGGCTCTGGCCAGCCAAGAGAATTTCCATATGCATAGCAAGTGTTCCCAAAAGTACAAGAGCGGAGGTAAATATCCTTGTACTTTGATTGTAGCGAAGTCCTGGCATGGAAATTAAAATAAATGGCAAAAACAATCCTAAAATAACTTCTGTATTCATACCGGCAACACTGCCGAAGGCCTGTGCATATTTATGATAATTTAAAACCTCAGGGATGACCGTTGATCCTTCTATAAAAAACTTGATGAGTGTCAAAATAATAACAGCACTTAGAGCGCCTGTGAAAATCCTTGTTAACTCCCTGAATAAGGAGTCCTTTTCATCTGAAATACCATTACCCGTAACCTGTGCGTGAACCAGGTTATAAAAAAGGCAAAGTGCAGAACCGCTCAATATGGCCATAAAAAGGCAATATATGGACATAACCGGTCCAAAATAAGTCACCCTTGATTCTGTGAGCCCGAAAACCGACCCGATCATCAAAGGAGCAATTAAAGCACAAAGAAACGATATTTTCCCTAGTGTTTTACTTGTGGTACTGGTCCAATCCCCCGCATGAATCCTTTGAAATTTAAAGATCAGTACAATCAGCTCAAGGCCATAAATAGCGCCCATCCACCAGATAGGAGAACTTAAGTTCGGTGAAAATATGATATAAACCATATGAAACACATTCCCAAGCTCCAGGCCTATGGATATAAAACCGCCAAGCAAGGCTGCTATCGAGAGGAAAATCAATCGTTTGGCAATAGGTTCGTATCTTTTAATACCAAATACCAGAGGTATTGCTGCAAGCAGAGTCAATCCTGAACTGGTTAAGGCCAGATAGATATAAGCACCTAAAGGCAAAGACCAAATCAGAACATCATTGGCATTAAAAAGGTGGTGGCCTTCTGTAAGAAGCTTAAAGGCTGCAAACAATCCGATAAGGATTGCAATACTAAGAAGGCCGAGCCAGGTAAAAAATAATCCGTTTGAAGCTTTTGACTGATTCATTAGAAACCTCCTTTGCTTGGCTGGTAGTTTGCAGGGTTAAAATCCCTAATGTAGTATACATGAGGATCTGTTCCGAGCTGTTCTCTCAGCCTGAATGGTCTGAACTTACCCAGCAGTTGTCTGACCTTACTGTTTGGATCATTCATATCGCCAAAGATCCTGGCATCTGCGGGACAGGCGTCCACACATCTTGGCAGTTTTCCCCTTTTTACCAGATGGTCGCAAAAGGTACATTTTTCCACAACACCTTTTGGACGTATCCCGGCAAGTGTGTCTTCTCTTTCAGGGTTATAATAGGGTATGGTTTTGCCACCAACTTTTGCAACTTCTTCTTTGGGTGAGGCTGTTCCTTCCAGAACCTTTTCATTATTTTTCCAGGATTTGTGGGGATAGGTCCAGTTAAAATAAATGACTCCGTAGGGGCAGTTGAATTCACAATATTTACAACCAATACATTTTTTAGGGTTATGCATGGTAATCCCATTTTCCAGTTTATGCATTGCACCGGTTGGGCACCCCCTTACACAGGGTGCATTTTCACAGTGATTACAAAGTGTCGGAATATAGTGATACCGAACATTGGGAAATGTCCCGGATGTTTCTGTAATTTTATTTGACCAGTAAATCCCGTCAGGTACATTGTTTTCACTCCTGCAGGAAATACTACAGGCGCTGCACCCGACGCATCTTTGAAGGTCTATGACCATTGCGTATCTTGGCATTTTTTATTCCTCCTTATACCTTTTCAATTTTGATCCGGGTCACAGCATAATATGCCGATGCGCCGCTTAATGCTTCGTATTGTGCCGGAATGATGTCGTTACTGCTTCCGCCGCGTGGTACTTTTCCAAATTTCTTGGATGCAAGACGGCCGTAAACCCAGTGCCCCTGTCCATAGCATTTTGCAACAGTTCCAGGACGGACACCTTCCCAGAGTTTTGCCGTGCAGACAAGGCTGCCTGTGGGAGATGACAGTTTAATCGTATCCCCGTTCTTTATATTTATTTTTTTTGCATCCAGGGGGTTGATTTTTGCCACGTCATCCCAGGCTTCATCCCCGGGATCAATATCCTTAAAATCATAGTACCAGCTACAGTTTGCAGATCGTCCCTCTCGATTAAGGCGTGATTTATGATCGACATGAACAAAAGGATATTCTTTTTCATCTCCCATTATATAAGGCTCTTCATAATGCGGGACAAATGCCATCTCACCCCTGGCAAGATAATTGGTGGCTTTCATAACTTCATCTATGGTTGTTGTATGTTTTTCAGCATGTTTTCCTAATGCTTCTTTAAGGGTTTCACTGTAGAATTCGAACTGTTTTGTCTTGGTTTTCATACTACCCCATCGCTTCTTAAAAGGATAAGGTGCTGAATTCCAAACCCCTTTTTCCGCCAGAGCTTTCCAACCGTTGAACTTGTCACCGCCTTTGTATTGAGCCGGGTCCCAAAGTTGTTGAGTTGCATATTTCAATGAATACAGAGCAAATTCTTTTTCATTGGCTGGTTCTTTGCCGGTTTCAGGATCTATATAGGTTTTATAGTGACGCAGCAAATTATCAAAACCTTTTTCAGCAAGCTTTTCTGCAATCAGCCATGGGATTTCAGTTTCATCTGTTTTATAGTCCCAGACATTTTCTATTATCGGTTGCATCAAAGTAACATGTCTGTGCCCATTACCATGTGATTTAACATATCCCCATTTTTCAAACATATGGTGCGTATCCGGGAGCAGAATATCTGCAAACCATGAAAATTCCGATGCATTTGTTGTGATATGAGTCAAAAATGGGATTTTTGATAACGCTCTTTCCCATCGTTCAGGCTGGGGTGCGGAAAAGGAAAAATTGTTCATATAAGCAATGGCAACTTTGATCTCATTGGGATCTTCGTTAAGTATCCCTTCCGCAGCATTATTGGTAATTACACCGCCACCGGGCTTCCCACTTGATATACAAGGAAAATGAAGTCTTCCCCTATGATCAATTTTTCCATGTTTTTTACCTTTTTTGGCAATTTCATCCATGAAATCATCGGGTTTTGGAAATTTACTCGTATACTCTTTATTTGCAGTAAGAGTTCCGCCAACATTATCAACCGCTCCCACAAGACCGTTAAGCGCATGGACAGCCATGGCGGCAAAACCGCCCCTTACCTGCATACATGGGCCGCCACCCAGCCAGGAAATCGCATGGGGAGCCGCTTTCCCATACTCAGTTGCTACCCGCCGGATCTGATCTACCGGAAGGCCGATAATTTCGGCTGCCCATTCCGGTGTCTTATCGTTAAGCTCAAGGTTCCACCATTTGACCAGCCCATATGTATATTTTTCTTCAAAAAGTGTTTCATCCACCTGCTGGTCTTTAACAAAAAGATTTTGACCATCGATAAAATCGCCCACAAACGGTTTGTACCAAAGTCCTTCTGTTAAGAGGACATGGGCTATCGCAACGGCTAACGCACCATCTGTTCCTGGTTTTGCGGGAAGCCACTCATCTGCTTTGGCGGCTGTTGCAGATAGCCTTGGTTCAACAATGGCTATCGTTGCCCTGTCAATGGCTTCGCCCCAGACTTTAGAGTAATAGGACACCTGTCGGTTGGCTGCCAGGGGATCCGCACCCCATAAAAGAATGTATCGAGCGTTTGTTACATCATACTGCCGGTAACCCCAATACCCTTCAGTATAGTATGGTCCAAATTTTTCAGCTTCTGCACAAAGAGAGGAATGTGAGATATTGTTGGGAGATCCAATAATTTTTGTCATTCTGTCATATAGGATGTCTCTCATATATGAATAACGTCCCCTCATCAGCATGTACTTATACGTCTCACCATCATTGCGGAGTTCCATAATTTTATCGGCAATGGTGTTAAGGGCCTCATCCCAGGTGATAGAAACAAATTTGGGATCTTCATTTCGACCTTTTTTCGGATTTGTCCGCTTCATGGGTGTTTTAATTCGATCCGGATCATAAACCTGCTGTAATGCTAAATGAGCTCGTGGACAACTGGCACCCAGGTTCACTTTAGAGTGTGGATTGCCTCTCACTTTAACAGCTCTGCCGTTAATCACATAAACTTGCATTGAGCACCATGAGGTACACCCCTGACAAGTCGCGGGAAGCCATGTCCCCTGATCTTTTCCTGAACTTGCTGATGCAGCGGCCAAGGCCTTCATCTGGGGCAGCATACCGCCACCAACAGATACAGCAGCGCCAGTTGCTACAGTCGCTTTCATAAAGGATCGACGAGACAATCCTTTATTCTTCAGAAAATCAGAAATCAGGGAGATTGATTTTTTCTTTTTCATTTTCCCTCCGTTTAAATGGTTACTATTAACTTTCTTCATCATAAAATCTTTACTGGTTGTCATCTCGTATACTCCTAAGCAAATAAAAGAGTTCATCAGGGTCAATGGATTTGTTGATACATGCATATACGTGGTAGCATATCGTTTCTTTAAGGTCTGGATGATATTTTGTGTCCGACATACACAAAAGGGGGCTCTGAGGGTATTTTATAGTTAACTCTCTCACTGTTCTGTTCTCAACCGGGACTGTATCAATATCAATCAAAACTGCCATGCATTCATTTTCAGATAAATACACTTCTAATGCTGGAATTGATTTAACGATGATTCCATTATACGCCTCCTCTTGGAGTAGTTGAGTCAACGACTGGTATCCGTAATCATCTTTTCCAACAATAACAATTAAAGCTTCAGCATAATTTTTAACCATGACAATCACCTTCGATCTTGTCTTTAGTCTTGCAAAAATAGTGGCAACAATAAGATATCATATATCAATATCCATGCCAGAGTGATGATTTATGCGTATTGCCTTGGTGAGATGTCTTCCAGTAATTACTGTAACAACCTAATAATGCAAGGTTTTACGAATGATTTAATAAAAACAAAACTGATCATATCATTTTCGATACCGGGGAAAATAGATCGTGGGAAAGTGTCCTGGTTCAGGACTAGAAAAAACGTGAAATTTTAATTAATTAATAAATTAAGTAGGTTGCATGTGTCTATATTATGGACACGTCCAGTCTGTTTCGGGAATGGAAAGCCATCATAAGAAAATCAATGAGTTAAGATGGAATAGAAATATTATATTTTTTAAGTTTTACGTATAATGTGGATCGGCCGATGCCTAAAGCCTTTGCCGCACCCTTTTTGTTCCAGTTGCAGGCTTCCAGAGCCTCGATGAGATGTTGTTTCTCAATATCTTTAAGAAAACCGCCATTGATGTTGGTGTTATTTTGTTTAGGCGGGTCTGAATGTTGAATAGCAAAAGGGAGATCTGAAAAATGAATATACTGATCTTTTGCAAGGACAACAGCATGTTCGACACTGTTTTCCAGTTCTCGGACATTCCCCGGCCAGAAGTGCCCAAGCAAAACTCGCATGGCATTAGAGGTGAATTGTTCGATTTTTTTATTTTCCTGGCCGGCAAAATAATTTAAAAAATGTCGGGCCAGCAAGGGAATATCATTGCGCCGAGATCGAAGAGGAGGCAGATTAATAGGGATGACATTTAATCGATAGAAAAGATCTTCGCGAAACTGGCCGATTTTAACCTGCTGCAATAGATCTTTATTAGTAGCGGCCAGAATCCGGACATCAATATCCAGTGATTTGCTGCCGCCAATACGTTCGAATTTTTTAGTTTGTAATACTCTGAGCAATTTAACCTGGGCTGAAAGATCTATCTCTCCAATCTCATCAAGGAATACTGTTCCTCCATCAGCTTGTTCAAACCGCCCAGCCTTTCTTTGGTCTGCACCGGTAAAGCTTCCTTTTTCATGACCAAAAAGTTCACTTTCTAAAAGTGTTGCAGGGTATGCAGAACAGTTGATAACAATAAAAGGGTTATCCTTTCTGGGGCTGTTGTCATGAATCGCCCTTGCGACTAGCTCCTTGCCGGTTCCACTTTCGCCCTGGATGAGAACTGTTGCATCGGAAATGCAGACATCTTTTATAAGCTTGTATATAACTTGCATCTGAGGAGCTTTCCCTAAAATCCCGCTAAAGCCTTTTGTCAAATCTGTTCTCCCTTGTAAATCACTAATTTCCTCTCCATGGGAAACCGCCCTTATAATAGAGGAGGTTGTCTGATTTAAAATCAGTTCAATGACGTCTAACTCTTTGCTAACACATTGACAGTCCCCGGGGCATCCGATACAGATCCCTCCCAGAATAGTCTCCTTATGCCGTAATGGAAAAGAGGCTATTCTTTTAGCAGAGTGAAAATCCGATAGATTTAGAGGGAATTTTTTTGTTTCCGTAAAGTCATGATGCTGAAAATCTTCAAGGTAACTGTGGAAAAGTTCAATATTTTTCCCATCAAGCGTAAAATTTCCATTTTCCGAATGTACAAAAAGAGTTTTGCGGTTGGTGCTAAAGACAAGCATGACAATCTGCCGGCAGGTAACAATATCCTGAAGTTTTTGGATCAAATAGATGCAGATCTCATCTAATCGCATAAGCCCCCCGGTCTCCTTGGCAATTTCAAAAGATGTCCGGGTTTGACGATAGGCTCGGGCAAGTTCGATATTTTTCTCCTTGAGCTTTTTTGTGCTGGCATTGATTCTTCTAAGCATATTGGAAAAAGAGGTGGATAAAAGACCGACTTCTCCATCTCCTGTCTGGTATATCGTAACTTCAGCATCACCATGATCAATTTTTTCCACGGTTCGTGTCAGCTCCTGCAACGGCTGGGTAATGCGTTTGATAAAAAGATGGGCCACAAAAAGTGAGGTGATTAAAAGACCGATGATAATGAGACTCATCTGGTACCAGAGGCTGAATGCCTTATCCATATATGGTTTTTCAGAAATTCCCAGGCGTAAAACACCGGCTTTTCCTTCAAATATGGGCCAGGCCACGTCAATATATTTATCGCCAGTCATTGAAATTATTTTTTGAACATGTCCTTTAAGTTTATCTCTGGGCTGATTTGCTTTGATAAGATCAGCAGGGATTTTATCATCAAAGGTATGAGCAAGAAGCTGGTTATTATTCACGATAAAAAGATAGCCCACGGTCGGGTTGCTTTTTTTTTGATACTCCAGCAGCCTTTGCAAGGCCATCCGGTCGTTGATAAGAACAATATCCGCGGCATCCAGGGCCAGGCTGTGGGCAATGTTATCTGCCTGGGCCAGGGCAACCAGAAACATGCTGTTTTTATAACGCTGGGTGACCAGCAAAGAGATAATAATGCCGCTTGTAATGACAATGGTTGTTATGATTAGCGTCAGTTTTTTTCTAAGACTTGCCGGTCCCATTGGGTCTCTTTTTTTTAAAGCGTTCAATTTCCTGTTTTATATTTATAATGGACTGAAACCATGACTCCTGAGGCAGTACGAATTTATCAATAAGTAAAGAATCCTGGATCTGTTTTCCTTCTGGATCTAAATGCATGGTCAGCAATATTTCTTTAACTTTCTCCTTCAATACAAGGGGCAGTGACCGGGAAGCAACAATGGGCGGACTCCCAAAGGGGATCGATTTTTTTATTATCCGCGTATTGACTGTGTGTGCCGGATTTATCCGATGATAATATTCCCAGATATGGCTGTCAACAGCAGCTCCGTCCACTAAAGATTTGGCCACGGCAATAATGGAATTATCATGGGAGTAAGTATAGGTAGTTTCTTTAAAAAATGATTGGGACGTTTCTCCTTTCATGGCCAGCCAATAGTTGGGAACAAGGGCACCGGTATTGGAATCCGGATCAGTATAAGCAAAGGTTTTTCCCCTTAAATCCTCAAGTGTTTTAAACGGGCTTTTTTTATTGACGATCAGGTATGACTGGTAATGGGGTTCTCCGCGAACCAGTGGAACGGCTAATGCCTCTATCTGGAAGATCTCTTTTCCGTTTGCATAGGGGCCCGAACAGATGAGTGCCAGATCGATTTGCTGCTTTTGTAAAAGTTCATTTATCTCCCCATAGGTTTTTCGTTGTATGAGGAGAATCTGATAGCCCATCTTTTTCCCGATATAATCCATTAATGATTTGTATATCGTAATAGTTTCCTTTGGGGAGACCACAGCAGCAATGGCCACCCGCAGGTTTGGATGGCCTGCCTCTTGAACTGTTTGAGAAGGAGACGACACAGGTTTGGAAAAATCAACCTGTTTGTATTCTGAATCATTTGAACATGCGGTGAAAAAGCAGATCAAAACAACAAGCAGCGAGTAAATCACATTTGAATAATATTTGTGAATAACACTCATTAAAATCCTTAAACTACCAGGTTTAAAAAATCTTTTGTTAAATTCCATTTTAGTACCACAATGTTATACAAATTCAGCAAAGAGATCAACTGTTATTATCATACCAGACCTTCGGGTGGTACAAAGTTTAACACAGAACAGCGAAACTGTTTACCCCAGAATAATTGATCTGATAAATTGTATTCTGTCCGGTCGTTGATTGATGGCAGTTTTGTTTTTTTACTTTTCAATTCCGACTCTGGCTTCCACTCCCTTTTGGAAATAATGCTTTATAGCTTTCATTTCTACGACCAGATCAGCTTTTTCTATAATTGTCAGGGTCGCCCCTCTGCCTGTAACAACGATTTCCATATGGTCCGGTTTTTTCTCCAAAAGATCCAGCAAATCCTGTTCGGAAAATATATTGTATTTAACGGCAATGTTTCCTTCATCAAGGATGACAAGATCATGTTCGCCTGCTTCAACAATCTGTGTCACCCTTTTATAGCCTTCCATCCCGGCTTCAATGTCTTCCTGGGTAGGATGACCTTTAACAAACCGTCCAAGCCCATAATGCTCGATGGTGATCTGGTCTGCAAATTTTTTTAATGCCTTTATTTCAGAATAATCTCCGGATTTTAAAAACTGCCCTATAAAAACTTTTCTTCCAGCTCCCACAGTCCGTATGGCAAGTCCCAGAGCAGCTGTTGTTTTACCTTTGCCATCCCCAGTGTAGATATGGATATATCCTTTCATAAGCCTATCCTCTTTTGTTCACTCCTTTTTTATTTTCCTGCCCAAATAAGAAGCCAATAATAAGAAGCCTTTGTTTCACATGCATCTGTATTTTATAGGCGGCAAAGAAGCAAGAAAAAAGAATAAGCTGCGGGCAATAAAACAAGCCTGACCTGTCTGCAAGGACTTAGGGCCAGTTGAGTCACTAACTAGTACTTAGTGTTCGAACGAAAACACGGGGTTTTCGGTCAGGCACTACTTATACTGATTTTCTTGACATTTGGTCTTATTAAGCATTAGGGTAGACCATAATTTAAAAGGGAGAAATAAAAAACAGGTTATCCTGTTCCCTGGCCGTGTTAAAGAAAAATTCGACTATAGATCGAGAAAACTAAAACCTGTCACCACTGCCATATGGATTGATTCTAAGAATGGAAATGCACAATAAGAGTATTGCCGCTATTTTAAACAACCTGTCAGAAGCTTTCATGATAATGGATGCCAATGGCAGGATCAATTACTTCAATAATGTTGCAGCCCGGATTACAGGGTATGCAGGCTTTGAAGCAAAGGGAATGAAATGCCAAGATATCTTTAAAACAATCTCCTGTGATACAGACTGCCTTATGAGCAACAGTGACATCACCCCAAAAACCAATTATAAACGTGAACTTGAGATTACCCGGAAAAATGGTACAAAAATCCCTGTTGAATGCACCCGTAATATTCTTATTGATTCTGACGGTCTCATGTTTGGTGTGGTTGAAGTCTTTAAGAAGATTTCCCAGGTCAAACGTCTTGAAGATAATTTAATATATTCTGAATTCAAATACCGCCGCCTTTTTGAAAGTACCAAGGATATGATTTTTATCATATCCAAGCAAGGAGTTATTATAGAGGTCAACCAGGCCACTGTTGACCTGCTTGATTAC
>JACNHV010000161.1 GCA_014383445.1 Candidatus Desulfobacula maris
GGTTTTAAGTTTTAGGATTTAGGATTTAACTTAAAACCTAAAACTTAAACCCTAACCCCATTAGGTAACGCGAATAACGACAATAAGCGAAGCTTGACCCCCTTAGGGAACTATGTGCAGCAGTTTTTTTAGAATAGCATCATAACCTTTGTTCTTCTGGTTCACCATGATGACATAGGGGTAAAGCCGACCATCCTTTCCTGATATATAGCCTGCCCTGGTCCGGATGCCTGAAAGGGTCCCTGTTTTAAAAAAATCTTGGCCCTGGCTGTGGTCCTGGCTGTTTAACAGGGAATAAAAAGGCATAAACTCTATAAGGATTTTTATCATCTGTTCACAAGAGATCTGGTTTGATCTTGAAAGGCCGGATCCTTCTGAAATGCTGAGATTATCAAATCCCAGGTTCTGTTTTGAAAAAAGCTGAACCGCCTTGACCCCTTTTTCAAGGGTTGCCGGCGGGCCATAGGTTTTTGCGCCAGTGGTCAGGAAAACAAGGTTTGCAATATAATTATTAGAGTATTTTAAAAGTTTCTGCACCACCTGCTTTGTATCAAAAGGAGAAAGAAAAGTGTTTCCCCCCCCTTGTTTCCCCTCATATTTTCCCAGCCGCACAGAACCTGTGACACCAATATTATTTTTTTCAAGAAAGAATTTGACAAGAAGTCCTGGATACAGCAGACTCTGTTGTTTTGACAAAACAATTCTGCCCTGTTTCAAACGCGTTTTTTTTATATCCCCAAGAAAGGCGGGCAAAAGAGGGGTCTGGGGTTCGCCGCTGATAAATTTATTCTCTTTTTTATCCCATTGAAACAAAAGAGTATTGAAATTGGCAGATAAAGCCCCCACAGGAGCGTCATAGGGATTTAGAGAGCTTCCTTTCCCCGGCACCTGAATCTGATCTGAAAAATAGGTCTGGTCAATAATAATATCATGAATCAGTGTTGGCTTTGCAGTTACAATGATTGTATGGCACAGCTGATCAATCACTTCAGAAATCAATAAAGGGTCTCCAAAACCCTTTAGATAAAGATTTTTTGAATCTGGATCAAGATACCAGGCCGTTGAAAAACGATAATCCGGTCCAAGCAGGTCAAAGGCAGCAAGGCTGGTCAGGATTTTTAGAATTGATGCTGGAATAAATAACTTTCCCCTGTTCTGGCTATAAATAATTTTTCCTTGATCATCAGCTAAAACAACTCCTGCATTCAAATTTTCAGCATAAATGCGAGGGCAAAAGCTCAATCCTTCAATAAAGACAGCCCCAAAAAAAATAAAACCAATAATGGTTTTTTTATTAATCATTATCAGAATAAAAAGCTTTATATCCAAGATAGGTCATATACACATCTGCCTTGCTTACCAATTCAAAAGGAGAGTGCATGGAAAGAACGGCAGGACCGCAGTCAAGAACATTCATCCCGAATTTTGCAAGAAATTTGGCAACTGTGCCGCCGCCGCCCTGATCAATTTTCCCAAGTTCTCCAGTCTGCCAGACAATATTATTTTTATTAAATATCTGTCTGATCTTACCCACAAATTCGGCACTGGCATCACTTGATCCTGATTTTCCGCCCACCCCCGTGAATTTTGTCATACAAATGCCAAATCCCAGTTTTGCCGCATTCATTGCTTCATGAACATCTTTGAAATCCGGGTCCATGGCAGCATTCACATCAGCAGACAGACAGGATGAGTTGATCAAGGCTTTTCTAAGGGTGCGGTTATCCGTGTTCTGTCCACTGATAAAGAGCAGATCAGACATAAAGTCTTCAAGAAAACTTGATTTTGCCCCGCTGCTGCCTTCACTGCCGATCTCTTCCTTGTCAAAGAACAGGGCAATGGCAGTCCTGTCTGGAGATGGGGTATCCATTATGGCCTCAAGACTTGTATAGGCACACACCCTGTCATCCTGGCCGTAAGAACCGATCATTGATCTGTCAAATCCGACATCCCGGGCTTTTTCAGCCGGCACAGCTTCAATTTCCGCACTCACGAAATCTTCTTCAACAATCTTGTATTGTTCATATAAAAGGTTTAACACCCCAAGTTTAAACCGGTCTTTTTCTTCTTTACTGCCCAAGGGAATACTGCCTGCAATCAGGTTTAATTTTTCACCTTCAAAGGCTTCTGATATTTTTTTGTCTGCCTGGATTTTTCCAGCCAGATGCGGCAGGAGGTCAGTCACCGTGAAAACGGGATCATCAGGATCTTCGCCAATGGTAATATCCTTTTTCCCCTGGGATGTGATAATTGTCCCATGGAGCGCCAAAGGGATGGCCAGCCAGTGGTATTTCCTAATCCCGCCATAATAATGCGTTTTCATTAATCCCATACTCAAGTCTTCATAGATGGGGTTCTGCTTTAAATCCAGCCTGGGTGAATCAATGTGAGATGCAATGATATTGGCACCAGCAAGAAGCTTTTTTCTCCCTATGATGGCCAGAGCTACACAACGTCCTTGAAAAATCTTATAAACTTTTTTAATACTTTTTAATTCTTTTGTTAACAATGTATCAATGTCGACAAAACCTTTAGCCTTTGCAGCTCGAACAATTTGTATAGCGGCTTTTCTTTCAGTCTTGGATTGATTTAAAAAATCTTTATAATTTTCATTGAATTTAAAAAGTTGAGTTTTTTGTTTTTGAGCGAGTTGATCAAAAACAAGGGGTTCCATTTTCAAAATAGTCTTTTTTATCTTTTTTATGTGGGCTTTGTCCATTTGAATTGTTCCTTAAATATCAATTAAATTTGTCTACCTCATCACTTAAACTATTTAAACTATTGAAAAAAAAATCATGGAATATTTCTTTAATTTTCTGCATATTGATTTAGACATCAAACAGATAATTTTTTTAATATAGATATAATTTGATAATCGATTTTGGCATGTAATGATAGCAAATATTTAAAAAAGAGGAAACAAAAATCGAGAATTAGACTTTTAATTTACCAAAAACGCAGACAGATTTTTACATTAGACTAATTTTGGAAATACCATGAGACCGGGAATTGCTGTTTATTTGTATTCATTGTTGCATTTTAATGTAATATGTTGTAGTTGAAAACAAATATTTTTTATGAAAATTCAGGATAAACTATTATGAAACAGATTAGTGAAAAACAGAAAATTCAAGGATTTACATTAATAGAGGTAATGGTTGTTATTATTATTGTTGGACTTCTTTCAGCGCTTGTCGCACCTAAATTTTTCGGGAAAATTGATCAGGCAAAGGTAAAAACTACGAAAACACAAATTGAATTACTGGGCGCTGCATTGGATGATTTCAGGTTGGATAATGGTCGGTATCCGACCATGGAAGAGGGATTGAATGCTTTAAGAAAAGAGCCTGATGGATTAAAAAATTGGTACGGACCATATCTGCCTAAAGACGTCCCCCTGGATGCCTGGGGAAAGGAATATATCTATAAATCTCCCGGAGACCATGGCGATTATGATCTTTTAAGTTATGGCAAAGATGGTCAGGAAGGTGGAGAAAAGGATAACCGAGATATTGTAAGCTGGGAATAGAATGAAAACTGAAGTTTTTCAAGAAATTAACGAATCAACCGTCCCGGAATCTCCTCCTGAAGTAACACTTCTTCCTCTGCATTTCATGAAGAATTTCAAAGTATTGCCCATTGATGATTCCGGTGAAAGTCTGGTAGTTTTATTTGCTGATCCCTATGACTACCATACCCGGGAAGTTGTGAAAGCTGCTTATGAAAAACCATTGAAGATATACCATGCATCCGATGAATTTGTAAGCAATACATTATATGCCTGGTATGAAGCCAACAGGGCAATGAGTGGAAAGGAATATGATGATAATCATGATTTGAATATGGATGATGCCCTGTGGAGTGATACTGAACAGCTCAAGGATATGGCATCCGAAGCCCCGGTCATCCGCATGGTCAATCATATCATCAGCAAAGCCCTTGATCTTGGGGCATCTGATGTTCATATAGAACCCAAAAGACAATTTCTTGCTGTCCGATATCGTATCGACGGAGTTCTACAGGATCAAGAACCCATTGCCAACAAATACCGGGCAGCCATTATTTCGCGTGTAAAACTCATGGCCAATATGGATATTGCTGAAAGACGGCTATCCCTGGATGGCAGAACAAAAATTAAACTGGGCCGTAAAGAAATTGACATCCGTGTGTCAAGCGTGCCGATTCAGTATGGAGAAAGCCTTGTGTTAAGGCTTTTGCTGCAGGACAACATACAGCTTAAACTATCTTCACTGGGCCTGTCGGATGAGATATCTGATCTATTTCTAAGGCTCGTCTCCCAGCCCTATGGGATGTTCCTGGTTACAGGTCCTACAGGTTCCGGAAAAACCACCACCCTGTACTCTATAATAAATGAGATAAACACCCCTGAAAAAAAAATTGTTACAGCTGAAGATCCTGTAGAATATCAGATTGACAATGTGAATCAGGTTCAGGTTAAATCGTCAATTGGCCTGACCTATGCCTCAATATTAAGATCTTTTTTAAGGCATGACCCTGATACTATTCTCATTGGAGAAATCCGTGATTCAGAAACAGCGGAAATAGCAATCCAGGCATCTTTAACCGGACATATGGTTTTTTCCACTCTGCATACCAATGATTCGGCAGGAGCTGTTAATCGACTTTCAGATATGGGAGTTGAAAGCTATCTTCTCGCCTCAAGTCTGGTAGGGGTTTTAGCCCAGCGGCTTGTACGTAAAATCTGTACCAATTGCAGGGAAAAAATAATTCTCACTCAGATACAAAAGCAGACCATTGCCCATAGCCTTGAAATTTCCGTGGATTTGATTGATGATACCTGTATGAGTGGAAAAGGGTGTGAAGAGTGTTCTTCTACCGGATATAAGGGCAGGGTAGGTCTTTATGAACTATTAGTGGTTGATGATATAATTCAGCGGATGATTGCCGAGAATGCCGACAGAGATGAAATTGTCCGCAAGGCTGCGCAAAAGGGCATGAAAACACTCCGGTATGATGGGTTGGAAAAGGTTAAGCAGGGCATCACAACATTTGAAGAGGTGCTGAGGGTTACTCGCTGATGGCGGTCTTTAAATATGAATTTTTTGACCCAAAGGGTAGCAAGGGACGTGATGTCTGTGAAGCAAATACCCGCGATGAAGCATTACGGATTCTGCAAAGCAGGGGACATCGCCTGATCCGATGGCTTAATCAGGGCAGCGCCTCTTTTTCCCGGCTTAAAGTGAGAAACAACCGCCGTATTCTTAATCAGGATCAACTCATCCTTTTTACCAAAGATCTTGCCCATTTGATCAAGTCTGAAGTCCCCATTGACCGAACCATCCGAATCATTGAAGATTCCTCGTCCAATAAGTCTGTTAAGGCCATGGCGACTTTTTTGTATGATTCTGTCCAGTCTGGAAGCAGTCTGGCAGAATCAATGGGGGAAAAGCCGGCAGACTTTAATGACCTGTATGTCAGCATGGTCAGAGTTGGCGAAACAGGTGGCATTCTTGCTCCGGTCATGGAACGGCTGGCCGAATTCATGGAAAGAACCCAGGAAATCAAAAAATTTATCATCTCCACGTCCATATATCCTGCCATACTCTTATCTGTTGGAATTGTTTCCGTGTTGGTCATCATGGGATTTGTGGTCCCTAAATTTGCTGATATTTTTCGTGACCTGGGACAGGATATGCCGCTGTCCACAAAGATATTGCTGAATATGGGGGTATTTCTGGGGCAATGGTGGTGGCTTTTGATTGCCCTTACTATTCTCTTTGGTCTTTTGTCCTGGAGGCTGATAAAAACAACCCAGGGCAAAATTATTATGGATAAGCTGTTGATCAGGATTCCATATCTTGGGGAGTTATTGATGAATATCCAGGTGAGCCGGTTTGCCAGGACTCTGGGTGTCCTTATGCAAAGTGGTGTTCCCATTTTAAAATCTCTGGGGATTGTGAAAGATGTGGTTGGGAATATCATATTAAAGGATATAATGGTATATATTGCGGAACAGGTCAGGGAAGGCAGGAACTTGAGCGGCTTGATGAAGGAAAATAAGATGTTTCCTCCAATGCTTGTGCAAATGGTTTCCCTGGGTGAGGAGACAGGAAAAATGGGCCAGATGCTTGTTTCTTCAGCAGAAAATCTTGATGTAATGATTCAGAACAGGATCAAAATGCTTTTAACATTTATTGAACCGGTTGCAATTCTTGTTATGGGCATTATTATCGGGGGGATTGTTGTTTCAATGCTTTCCACAATATTCGGGATCAATGATATCTCATTCTAAGGGTTTCACTTTTTTGGAAGTCCTTGTGGTGCTGATACTTATAGCATTGGCCTCTTCACTGGTTGCAACAAATGTGGGGAAATCATCAGGACAAAAGAGAACTGTTTTTTTCATCAAAAAAGTTCAATCCCTGTGTGTAAAGGCCAGACAAAGGGCAATGATGAACGGGTATCCTCAGTCTTTTGTCATCTCTTCTTCTAAACGGTCCTGTTGGATCATTCCGGAAAATAAAGTTGAAATACCAGAATCCATTACCATTGAAGGGGAAAATCTGAAAACAGTTGAAGAGGATATGTATGTGATCAGATTTTATCCAGACGGCAGTTCCAGTGGGGGCATCCTGTTTTTTAAAATAGATGAAGTGACCCGCTTTCGTCTTAAAGTGGATGTCTTAACCGGTATTATAGAATTGATCAATGATCAGGACTGATAATAAGAACGGGTATACCCTGCTTGAGGTCATGGTTGCTCTCTTGATTGTGGCCATGACGTTGGGGGCTGTTTTCCAGAATCTTTCCCAGTCCAAAAAAACATCGCTCAGGTCTGAGAGAGCTTTTAAAGTAGTCAGACTGGCAAATAATATATTTCATGATCTTGAAACCATCAATACTATTGTCAGGGGAGAGACCATTGAGGACAGCATTCCCGGGGAGGAAAACTGGTATTATAGATTTTATGCACAGCCGCTGGTATTGGATGGAATATCTGATAATAGTACACCCCTGGAGATAGAGAGCCTTAAAAAGCTCACTTTATGCATCCTGTATGATGCGGGTGATAAAAAACAATCCTTTTGCTTTGTGAAATGGCACAAGCCCTGATGCAAAAATTCAATCTTACATTCAGGACCGGCTCAAACAAGGACAGTGGGTTTACACTTCTGGAACTATTGGTGGCCATGCTCATGGTATCAATGGTAACCATTATTATTGCCCAGGCATTAAAACTGAGTATAAATGCCTGGGACAGGGCACAAAGAGAAGGCGATACATTCCAGGCCAGAACTGCCATTCCTTCCCTTTTAAGAAAACAGCTTGATTCAATCGTTAAGGAAAAGATTTTTGCCCCGGGCCAGGCACCACAGAAACTGGTATTTATAGGCAATGAAAAAGGCCTGTCCTTTTTTACCACATATACACCCATGGCAGGCAATCTGACAGGACTTTTACGTATTACCTATGTGCATGATAAACAGGAGAGTATTCTTTTTTTATATCAGAAGCTCATACTGACACTGGAAGATTTAAATGATACCTATTGTCCTTTGTCAGAGGTGTGGGACAGCCAGTTGGAGCCTTCTGGGAAAATTGTGGGTATCAATATGTTTAATGTCCGATACGGCAGCGGGAAATCTTATGCTGATATTGATTCAGATAGTGTTAAAAATATATGGGAGGATAAAAAGAACCCATATCCCGGATCCATTTTTCTTGATTTCCAGACGATGGGCAAAAGGATTGCTTCAAACCCGGAATTGTGGCAGTTTAACATTGGAACATGATGAGGTGTTTAAAGGGAATGTTCAGGCAGATAAAAAACAGTAATGGAAGTATCCTCATTGTTGTTCTCTGGACTCTGATCATGGTCAGTTACCTGGTGGGGGATTACCTGATCCACAACAGGTCAAAAACAGGTACTGCCATGAACCTGACAGACTCTTTCATTCAAATGAATGCGGTTGAATCTGTTTTGCACCTGACAACCTCGGATGAATGGAAATCAGGTATTGACCAGTATATGCCGGGAAAATGGGTTGATATGAATGTTGACGGGGTAAAACTTCGTTTCAGACTGGATAACGAAGGCACCAGGATCAATATAAACACAGCGGATGATGCAAAAATCCGACAGGCCGTGGTTGACATTATTAATGAGTCTGATATTGAAAAGGCAAACTTACTTACCGATGCCATCCTTGACTGGAAGGACAATGATGATCTGGTAAGGACACAGGGGGCTGAAAAAGCCTATTATGAATCAGAAGGTTTGAACTATCTGCCTGCCGACGGATTGTTCAAAACAATGACGGAACTTTTACTGGTCAAAGAGATGACCCGCAAACTTTTTTGGGGGAATCCGGGAAAAGATGATATCCCGGTTAATACATCGGATGATAATACATCTGACCCCACATCAGATGATAAGGAACAGGGCTCTTTCATGGAAAAGTTTACACTGTTTGATGCAGATTTTGAAAGACTGAGTATTTTGATCCCCTTAAAAGGGAGCTCCAGACTTTATTTTATCTTGTTTATCAAAGGTAAAAAGAGTATGAACGTGGTTGAACGATATACTGAATTTTTGGAAGGTTAAATTGATTTATAAACAATATCTGGGGATTTATATAAACGAATCCAAAGTCCAGTGCACAAGTTATTATAAATTTTTCCCCGGTTTGTTGTCCGGGAGAAAAGGCCTTTTTAAGTCTGCTTCCCCAAAAGTTTTCAATGATCCTTCTTCCCGGTTCAATTTTAAAAAAGTACTTGATTCGATAAAGCCATCAAAAAGGCGACGGATATATATTTGTCTCCCAAGGAAGTATTTTTTTACAAGAAGGGTGCAATTTCCTGAACTGCCTCTGGATGATGTCAGGGATTCTGTTGTAAGCAACCTTGAAACGTATTCACACCTGCCAGTTGATGAGATCTATTATGATGTATTGTTTTCAAAAGATAAAGACAATGGAATAAATGCCCTGCTCTTTTATGCACCGCGCAAAAAACTGGATATATATAAAAATCAGCTCATGGAGTCCGGGCATTACGATTCCCTTGAATGCATTTTTCCTTTTTCCTATGGAGCAGGCCCATGGTATTTGGATTTTAAAATCAAATCGCGTGATAACCTGAAGGCCACAAGAAAAAAAGGTCTTGTGATTCAGTATGAAGATTCAATGGAGCTGGCCATTTATTCAGGGATCTCATGTATTGATTCTTTTTTGCTGGATAGATCCGGTGAAAAAGAAAAACAGGATAAGGTGATACAGGATATCCTGGCTGACCATGATATGTCTGAAGAGCAGATTGCCTATAAAAATACCCATACCATTACAGAAAATAATTTTTTAAATGAGAATATGGGAGGTGTAGCACTGGCACCTTTCTATCGCGGAATGCAGCATATCAGTGTGGATGACAACCTGCCCAGGATTAAATTATTCAAGCCCATGAAACTGCTTTTCCCTCTATTTATTTTATTGGGCGCACTAATGGCTTACATGTCAGTAAATATCTGGAATGAGATTGAAGTTAACCAGAAGAATATGGCAGGGGTTAAACAGGAGATCATCGCCTTGGAAAAAGAGATTGCTCCGATCCTTGAAGCAAAAACCGCCTTGAAAAGAGCGGCGGAATACAAAGGTGATGTAGAAGATTTTGTATTGTCCAAGCCCCCATTGTTTTCCTATATCAATGATCTGGCCCGGATCGTTCCTGAAAATACCTGGTTTGCCCACTTAAGCTATAAACCCGGGATTATTTCCATGCAGGGGGAAGGTGATGATGTATTAAAAGTGGTTGAGTCTTTAAGGAATTCTGATAAATATAAAGAGGTTAAGTTAAAGGGTGCAGTCAGCCGGACCGAGAAAGGCAAAGACAAGTTTATGATCGATCTTATTTTGAAAGATTTGGAAAACAAATTCGAGTAAGGGGAGCATGAAAGCTATTTTATTAAATAAACGATTCCGTTTCACAGTGTTCGGACTTTTAATATGCTTTCTGGCAGCAGCCGTATGGTGGAGCACTTTATATACAGGGTTAATGGAAGAGCTTGATGGCCTTAAATCTGAACAGCAGGTCTCTTTGAACAGGCTTGAACGGCTTCAATCCAAAAAAGAGGCTCTCTGGCAGGAGAACCTGGTTAACAGGGAAAAACAAAAAGACCTGCAGCGCCTGTCCAATTTGCTGGTGGGCGGCAATTCAGCAGTAGATGTGAATACCGAAGCGCAGAAATTGATACGTTCTTTTTGGGATGAGCATGCTATAAAACTGGATACTTTTAGAGAAATTCCCAGTGGGAAGTGGAGAGATAATGTAATACTGAAACTCAATTATCAATTTACATGTGAGTTGGAGGATTTGTCTGATTTGTTGAACTATTTTGAAAAACTGGAAAAAGTTATCAGGATTGAGACATTGAATATCCATTATTTGAAACGGGAAGAAGATAACCTTCAGGTGATTTTAACCTTGGGAATTCTTTCAATTACCAATGATGTGATCTAATTATTTTGCAGGAGAGTTGAATTTATGAACATGGCCGTTAGTAGAATCAGGCATTCATATTTATTGCGGGTATCACTGATGGTATTGTGTGTTGCCATCTTATCCGGATGCGTGCCGGGAAGAGGGTTGAAAAAAAAACCCATTGATCAGCAGATATTTAAGAATCAGATTCAGGATCCCAAAAAAGAAGAAATATCTGCTAATGCGATAAAAACAGAATCTTTTCAACAGGATGTACAAAAAACGGAAAATGAAACGGAACCAATTGATTCCGACGTCCTTACACCGGATTCTTCCTGGGAGCATATAGCAGATAACCAAATATTGGGACTGCAGACATCTGTCAAGCCAATCAAACATACCTCCCGGGAACCCATTACCATGAATCTCAACCTGGCCTTTGACAATGCAGATCTGACCGAGGTTCTGGATCTGATTCTATATGATCATTTTAATATAAAATATATGATAGACCCCAGTATCAATGCCAAGCTCACATTTCATTTTGAGGGTGATTTTTCTGACACCACCATTATAGACAAACTGAATAGCGTTTTGCATGTCAGTGATATTGCTATTGTTGAAGGGATTGGTTCCATATTCAATGTGGTCCGTAAAAGTGACAGTGCCAGATCCGGCGCATTTAAACTTAATGACAGCAGAGCCCTGCAAGAGACAGGGGATGTCACACGGCAGATTAAAATTAAGTATTTAAATGCCATAGATACTGCCAAAACATTGAAGTTTTTCATATCCAAGAATGCTTTGATCATTCCGGATTCCGTCACTAACAGCATTATTATCAGTGACACCCCGGAAAATATCCTGAAAACGGCTTCTATTATCGATGCCCTGGATATCCCTTTTTTTACGGATATTTCCTGGAAAGTATTCCCCGTGTATAAGGCCAAGGCAGAGACCATTGCAATTGATCTTACCAATATGTTTAAAACCAATGGTCTTTTTACCAGGCCCGGGATAGTAAACGGGTCTTACCATATCCTGCCCATCAAAAGCATCAACGGTATTCTTGTTGCCACAAAATGGCCGGAAATCATTGAGACGATCGGGAACTGGATCAAGATCATGGACCAGGCAGATGAGGATTCCAGTGGTGTTTTTGTTTATTATGTGGAAAACGGTAATGCTGTCGACCTGGCTGATATCTTAAAAGAGGTTTACGGCGGTAAAGTCACGGCAAAACAAGATTCCGGCAGTCAGAAAATTGTCCAGGCCACGACTGCCCAGCCGGGAAAACCAGTCACTAAGAAAACCATTTCCGGCGATTTGATTGATGATGTCAAAATCATAGCAGATGAAACCAATAATGCTATAATTTTTAAGGCCAATCCAAATGATTTTTCTACCATAAAGGCAATATTGAAAAAACTGGATATCATGCCCAGACAGGTCCTTTTAAACGTGGTGGTAGCAGAAGTCACTTTGAAAGATTCCTTTGAGTTTGGGGTCCAGTGGATGCTGAGCAATAAAATAGGTGGCTATGACAGTGTTGTAATGAATGATCAGAACGATTCATTTATTACCACTGGCACGGCGCTCGGGGCTGCCACGGGCTTCACCTTTGGGGTGTTTAACGCTGCTGATGCGCTCAGAGCCCTTGTCAAAGCTGTAGGAGAAGATTCAAATATTAATATCCTTTCCTCTCCCAATATCATTGGTGTGGACAATAAAGAAGCCTATATTGAGGTGGCCGAAGAAGTACCCACGGTCACAGGTACTGTGACCGATGCCAACGGGGGTGTCACAAATACGGTTCAATATAAAAAAACAGGCATTATTCTCAAGGCAACCCCGTCCATCAATTCCAGGGGGCTGGTAAAATTGGATCTAACCCAGGAAGTCAGTGAAAAAGGCACATTTGACACACAACTGAATAACTATTCCATACTGACAAGAAAGGCCACCACATCTTTGGTGGTGGAGGATAAGCAGACCATATTCATCGGCGGTCTGATGCGGGAAACCACTTCGGTCAGTGATGCAGGCGTGCCTTTTTTAAAGGATATTCCAGTACTTGGGTATTTTTTTAAAAAAGAAACCCAGGAATCACAAAAAACAGAGTTGATTTTTTTGATCACACCCCATGTCATCAGATCAAGGAGCGAAGCAGATTTAATAACAAAAGAGTTTACACAAAAAATCAGCCAGGTTAAGGAACTTATTGATAATTAGATATGTTTTCATATTGTTATTCTGCCTGATCCCTTTGTCATCCACGCTGGCAGGAACTATACCGCCAGATGTGTGTGTGGTGATCTCCAGGGAAATAAGACCTTTTGTAATGATGGCGGATGAAATGGAAAACAGCCTGGATTTTCCAGTTACCAGGGTATATCTTGATTCATCCTACAGACCCTATGGAGAAAACGGAAAATTTCGGGAAATTTTAGAAAGTGATTTTAACCTGTTTATTGCCGTTGGGCCGAGAGCATTAACCTATTTATTGCAACAAAAAATAACCACCCAGATTATTTACGGGATGGTAGTCAGCCCGGAATCATTTATCAATAGTTCCAATACAAATGTTTCAGGTGTGTCACTCAATATTTTTTCCCTGACCCAGTTGACCATTATCAAGCAGGTTTTTCCGGATATACAAAAAATAGGTGTTCTATATGATCCGAAAAATAATAAAAACTGGTTTAACTCGGCGAGTTTTTTAGCAAGAGCAAGTGAAATTACCCTGGTCTCCCTTGATGTCTCAGATAGTTCTATGATTCCGGCAGTTCTGGAAGAGAAGGCAAAAGATCTTGATGCAGTGTTGTTTATTCCAGATGCTACTGTGATTTCAACAACTATAATCAAACATACGATTAAACAATTAATTTTAAGAAAAATTCCTGCCATTGGGTATAATAATTTTTTCAGTGAGTCCGGGGCTGCATTGAGTTTTGTCATTGATTATCAAGAGGTTGGAAAACAGGTGGCAAACCTGATCTACACATTTTTAAATGAAAAAAAGAAAGTGTCCATTGGCCCCATTTTTATGGTGAGGTTGAATCCAAATGTGATAAAGTTGTTGAATCTTAAATTAAATCATAATTTACCGGAGAATATTAAGTTTAAAAAATGATGCGATATTCAATTAAATCAACCCTTTTATTTGGTGCCCTGTTCTCCATCATGGCCACTGCCGTTATTATGGGCATCATAGGCATCAGACTGACGGGTGATTTTTTAACCATGCGGTTTCACAGTAATTTTGAACTGATTGCTCAGAATCTGGCCAAAAATGCTGAACTTGGGGTTTTATTAAATGATACAATCATGCTGGACCGCCTGGTCAACAACATGATTGAGCAAAAAGACGTCAAACAAGTTACCATTACATCCGGAGAAAAAGGGGTGCTTGTAAATGTTGAAAAGAAAATATCCGGTGACATTGTTAAGATTGCAGTCCCGATTTTAACACCGTCCATGATGGAAGAAAGCTTGATTCATAACAGTGTAAAAGAGTATGATACCATCGGGAATGTGGAACTGGGTTATTCAAAGGAGAGCCTTGACCTTCTCAAACAGAAAATGAGCCTGCGATTTTTATTTTTTGCTCTATTACTGGCATTTGTCTCAGGAGGTTGGTACTGGTTTTTTTCCAGGTCCATTGTAAAAACTTTGAATCATTTGGTGGATGTGTCCAGGGAAGTATCTGGGGGACAAATGGATCTTAAAGCCAGCGGCGGAAGTTTTTATGAGACAAGGATGCTGGCATCTGCATTTAATGATATGCTCAACGGCCTGAAAGAACAGCGCAAAGCTCTTGAAAAAGCCTATGCAGATATGGCGGAACAAAAATCCATGGCAAATGTTGGTAAATTTTCAATTATGGTAGCCCATGAAATCAAAAACCCTCTTGCCATTATCAAGGGTAGTATGAATATCCTTAAAAAACCTGGGATTGATGACGTCATGCGGGAAAATATGTTCACTTATCAGGAAGAAGAAATTAACCGGATCAATCTTTTGGTGGAAAATTTTTTACTTTATTCAAAACCCTTTGAACCGGTCATGGTAGAAACCGATATGAACACATTTGTAAAAAAATTGATTGTAAAACTGGATGGAGTCAATTTTGAAAAACATATCAAGGTGATTCAGAAAATAGAAAAAGAAACTGCACTGGTCATGTGTGACACGCCACTCATGGAACGGGCATTGAGCAATATTTTAAAAAATTGCTTTGAAGCCTGCGGTCCTGACGATACAGTTGCGATACAGAGCCGTACTTTGGAAGGATATTGGATTTGTTTAATCAAAGATTCAGGGCCGGGCATTAAAAAAGAGGTGATCGATAACATTTTTAAACCTTTTTTTACGACTAAGGCAAAAGGGACCGGCCTGGGCCTGGCCATTGTAAAAGATATTATTCTATTACATGACGGAAAAATCAGAGTGGGGAATAATGAAAATAAAGGGGCTTTTTTTAAAATTTACCTTCCCTGTGTGAAGGGGAAAGAGTGATATTATGGCAAATATACTAATAGTTGATGATGAAAACCGGATCAGGTCTATTTTAAGGATTTTGCTGGAATCCAGGGGACATTCCATTGATGAGGCAGAAAATGGAATTACAGCCTTGGAAAAACTGGAAGATCATGAGTTTGACCTTGTGATATCCGACATCCGTATGGATGGCATGGGAGGAAAAGAATTGCTTTCGGAAATAAAGGCACGGGAAATGGGATGTCCCGTGATTTTTATAACTGCATATGCTTCTGTCGAATCCTCCATTGATGCATTAAGGCTTGGGGCTACGGATTATCTTGTAAAACCTTTTGATGAAGACCAGGTACATATAGCAGTGGAACGAGCCCTTGGGTTTGGTAAGATTATTTTTGAAAATGTCATGTTGCAGAAAAGGTTGAAAAATAATATCCGGGAAGAGAATGCCGTTTTTGTATCAAAAGCAATGAAAAAAGTTGAAGAACTCGCCCTGAAAGTGGCAAAAAGTGATGCCACGGTTCTTATTACTGGTGAGTCCGGGGTTGGCAAAGAGGTGGTAGCACGATTTATCCATGCCAGTTCCGACAGAACCAGGGACCGTTTTGTGCCGGTCAATTGCGCCGCCATTTCGCCTTCTTTGATGGAATCAGAACTTTTCGGACATGAAAAAGGTGCTTTTACAGGCGCATCTAACAGGACGGAAGGTAAATTTGAGTTTGCCAATAACGGCACCCTGTTTTTAGATGAAGTCGGAGACCTGCCACATGGTGCCCAGGCAAAATTACTTCGTGCCATCCAGGAAAAAGCATTCTCCAGGGTTGGCGGAAATAAGGAAGTAGAACTTAATATACGGTTGATTTGTGCCACCAATCAAAATCTTGAACAAATGGTAAAGGAAAAAAAGTTCCGACACGATTTGTATTACCGGTTGGCCGTCTTTCCCATTGAAGTCCCCCCTTTGAGGGAAAGAAAAGAGGCGATTATACCTTTATCAATTGCTTTTATCAAAAAATATGGGAAAATGGGCGATTATGATGGTGAGATTATTACACTCGGCGGGCAAAACGTCTTAAAGGGTTTTGCCTGGCCCGGCAATGTAAGGGAACTTGCCAATGCCATGGAAAGGGTCATGATATTGAAATCAGGTAAGTTGCCGGTTACTGCGGAAGATTTCGGATTCCTTAATATTGACGGTAAATCTGCAATTTTTGAAGGTGGTTTTGACCTGTCTCCTTCGGGCATAGATTATGATAAGCTGCAAAAACAAATTGTTTTACAGGCACTTGAAATGGCAAATGATAACAAAAGTTCTGCTGCAAGATTGCTGGGACTGTCCAGGGCAAGGTTCCGGACTTTGGTCAAGTTGGTGGATGGTGAATAAATGATTATAAAATGTCTTTTATTAATATGTCACTTATTTTTATGGTCTGTTTTAATCCATGTAACCCCCCTTTGGGGCGGTGTAGAAGATAAGGCCCTTGAAAAAACCATGCTCTTTTTTGTGGGAGAAGAGCTTGAAGTATTGACACTGGCATCAAAAAAAGCTGAATCAACGCTTAATGCACCTGCCGTTGCCAGAGTTATTAATTCCGGTGAGATTGAGAGACGGGGGGTGAATACACTGGCTGAACTTCTTGAAACCGAACCCGGATTCTATATGAATCATCGGGCATCAGGTACTATTCCATATCTTAGAGGTGTTCAGAGCGGAATACTTTTTCTTTATGACGGTGTTCCTTTGACCACCAATGCAACCCGAAATGTCAATGTCGTGGATTATGAAATTTCCCTTACCAATGTTAAACGCGTTGAAATAATAAGGGGTCCTGGATCTGTATTGTGGGGTGCGGATGCCTTTGCAGGGATAGTTAATATAGTACCTTTCAAAGGAAATGACATCAAAGGAGTGGAAGCAGAGCTCTTTGCCGGCAGTGACAGTTATTCCGGTGGATCATTAAAGGGGGGTAAAAAAAATAAATCTTCTGAGACTTTTTTGTCAATCTCTTATGCTCAGGATCAATATCATAAGAGCGGGTACAAAATTGATTCTTCAATTGCTACGGCTGGTGGTGATGTTTTAAAAAATATTGAAAATTCTAATTATTTTGAATTCACCGGTAATACAGATTTAGGGGAAAAGATAAAGCTGTCAGGCCGTTTGTCTGACAACAAGCGGGAATATGTCATGAACGACAGCGGATCATTGTCCTGGCGTGGCAAAAGAGAGGCACCTTCAGGATTTATAAAAGGGACTTATGAAGATCGGTTTAATGGTTTTGATCTGACACTGACAGGATATTGTCAGTATATTGAGCATAATGTAACCAATGTGGATATTGAGCAGGAACAGTCCGACTTGATTTATTCGGCAGAAATGCTTTGGTACAAGGCTGTTTCAGAGTCCGGTCAATTTACCTTTGGTTCCTCCTTCAGGCGGAACCATGTAGATGGAGCCGTGGCAGAAAATAATTTTCTACCCATTTCTTTAAAACCCGGCAATTCCGTATTTATCCCGACTGCAGATCAGGTAAATTATACCAATACACTGGTTTCTGTTTTTAGTCAGTATCGATATAAGTGGGGAAATAGCACGGATTCATGGCTCGGTATGCGGTATGACGACCATTCTGACTATGACAATACCTTAAGCTACAATATGGGGATCAACTCACTTTTAACCGATGATTTCAGGTTGAAGCTTGTATATGGTACGGCATTCAGGACTCCCTACCCAAACCAGCTGATTGGTGTTGATCCCCTGGAAGCGGAAGAGATCAGTACTGCCAATATTCAGTTTCTGTGGACAAAAGATCAGGGGAAAAGTTTTTCCCTTGCTCTGTTCCACTCCAGTATTTCCAACTATGTTTTTGAAGATCCTTACGGCGGCCTTTCATTTCCTTCGGATATCGAAATTTGGGGTGCAGAATTGTCCGGCACTATCGTTCTGAATAAAGAATTAGATTTCTACACTAGCCTGACTGCCTTTAACTCCGAGGCTGACAATATCCGGTATCGGATTCCGTCTTATACCTTTGTCCGACCTGACGGCACAAAAATCACCGTTTATGAAGAATGGAACCAGCCCTATGATTCCGGACCCGAATACCTGGCATCCCTGGGATTTGCCTGGAAGTTTCTGCCGAAAAAATTATTGACGGCAAATTTTGTCTGGACTGGTGATATTCCTTATTCTTTTGATAAAAACGTCAACAGCGGAGAGTTTGACGTAACGCCAACTATTTCTTTGGGATTAAAATGGCAGGATTTTTGGGGGACACGGGCAACCCTGAGCCTGAAAGCAGACAACCTGTTTGATACAAGAAATAACACCCCGGGGCGTTATGGTCCGGTTGAGGAAAGACCATTGCAGATTTACCTGAAATTATCCTATAAATTTTAATAAGTATCCAACAGGAAAATCAAATGAGCAATTCAGGCTTTGAAAAGTTTTTTGTCCATGAATCATCTTATATTGATGAAAATGTTCAAATCAAAGAAGGTACTAAAATCTGGCATTTTTCCCATGTTCTTTCTGGCGCTCAAATCGGCAGGAACTGCAACATCGGGCAGAATGTGAGTATTTCAGGGGGCGTTGTTATCGGCAATAATGTGAAGATTCAGAACAATGTTTCTGTTTATGAAGGAACAATTGTTGAAGATGATGTCTTTTTAGGCCCGTCCTGTGTTCTTACCAATGTCTTAAACCCAAGGTCACAGATTAAGCGAAAGGATCTGTATGAAAAGACCTTGATTAAAAGGGGGGCAACAATCTGCGCCAACGCAACAATCGTATGCAATGTAACTTTAGGAAAATATTCATTCATTGCAGCAGGTGCTGTTGTTACAAAAGATGTGCCAGACTATGGGTTTATGGTTGGTGTGCCGGCAAAACAGCAGGGGTTTATGAGCCGTCATGGCCATAAGCTTAAAAATGCTGATAAAGATGGGATCTATGTGTGCCCGGAAAGCGGTTTGAAATATAAGAAAAATCATGCTGGACAGATATATTGCCTGGATCTTGATGAGAAGGATGACCTGCCTGAAGATCTTTCACTGGGCAAAAAGCCGTATCGTGATTATAAATAGGAGAGCAAACATTGACTGTTAATAATAAGCCAATTCAATTTATTGACCTGTCACTTCAGCAGCACAGGATTTTGCCCAAACTGCAGAAAAGAATAGCAGGTGTGCTTTCCCATGGCCAATATATCATGGGGCCTGAAGTATATGAACTGGAAGAAAGGCTGTGTGAATTCAACAAAGTAAAACATACAATTTCATGTGCAAATGGAACAGATGCTTTACTCATGGTTTTAATGGCTTATGGGATAGGTCCTGGCGATGCAATATTTACAACTGCCTTTTCCTTTATGGCAACGGCAGAAGTGATTGCTCTGCTGGGAGCAACCCCTGTTTTTGTTGATATTGACCCTGATACATATAATATTGATCCTCCGGGCCTTGAAAAAGCAATTCAGGCGGTATTGCATAATGATGAATCAGTCTGTCCTTTTTTAAAAAGTAAAGACAATTTAAAACCCAGAGGTATTATTCCCGTTGATATATTTGGCCTTCCTGCAGATTATGAAAAAATAACCGGCCTTGGAAAAAAATATGATCTTTTTGTCCTGGCAGACGGTGCCCAAAGCTTTGGCGCAGAATATAAAGAAACAAAAGCCTGTAATCAGGGTGATGCAGCAGCAACAAGTTTTTTCCCGGCAAAGCCCCTGGGATGTTATGGAGATGGTGGAGCTATTTTTACCAATAATGATGCACTTGCTGAAAAACTTTTATCCATCCGGGTGCATGGAAAAGGAAAAGAAAAATATGATAATGTGCGCATTGGAATCAATGGCAGGCTTGATACGTTGCAGGCTGCTATCTTACTTGCAAAATTGGAAATTTTTCCGGAAGAACTTCAAAACCGGAACAGGATTGCAAAACTGTATACAAAGCTTTTAAAAGATCACGTTGAAATCCAGGCAATACCTGATGACAGAACCAGTGCCTGGGCACAATATTCTGTGAAAAAAGAAAATAAACAAATTATTCAAACCAGGTTAAAGAATAACGGTATTCCTACTGCCGTCTATTATCCCAGGCCCCTTCATCTTCAACAGGCATTTGCGTATCTTGGGCATAGACCAGGGAGTTTGCCCGTTTCAGAAAACTTATCTAAGGACATATTCAGCCTGCCAATGCATCCATACTTAACAGATGACCAGGTACACCATATTACAGATGTGGTCGTTAACGGCGGATGATTATCCCGATATAATAATTATGGTATAATAATTGATGGTATAATAATTGCTTTGATAAAACCACTATGAAACAAGTAAAATTATACATAACTATTATCACCATGATTTTTTGCATTGTTTTTTCACAATTTTCTATTGTGTCTGCTGCTGAACACCCGGATGCTTCCTTATACATAATGAGGCTTATTAATGATACGCGCAAAACGCCTTTAAATGCTTTGCCCGATACTGGGCTGGATAAGGCAACAGCCCAGGTAAATCTGGGAATGGAAGCCTGGGTACTGGATCAGGGTCTGCCACCCGTGGCCTGGGATTCTAAATTGTATACTTCCGCACTGAACCATGCCAATGATATGAGCACTAAACTATATTATTCCTATAATTCCAAGAACGGGGATACTGTACAAGACAGAATCAAGTCCACGGGGTTTCAATTTATCTCTGCCGGAGAAAGCCTTGGAATTTTATCCTTTGATAAGTATATTGAGCCGAAACAGGCGGCAAAATTAATATTTGACAATATGCTGGCCTATGAGCTGGGGGATTCGATTTTATCTTCCAATAGAAACATATTGAACCCGGACAGAACGGAAACAGGGATTGCATTTGTGTCATTAGTTGCGGATCTTGGGCTCAATGTGCCTGTGAATATATATCTTGTTGTTGCAGATTTTGCCAGGCCTGTCTATCCAAGAAACTTCATTGTTGGGAACCTGTCTGTAAAGACATCTGATTATCCGGAATTTAAGATCGAAAATACCCTTTCCGGTATGGATATTGTTTTAAGGGAACTATCTACAAAAAAAAATGTCAAGGTGGTGTCAGGGCCTCTTGGTTTTTTCCAGTTTGAGATGCCGTTCGGGTTTTTACTGCTTGAGGTTCAAGAGAAAACAAGTGGTGATCTTCTTGATCGGAAAAGTATTTTCGGCCAGGGTGAAAATTATTTTATAGACATTTTTATTGATAAATAGTGCCTGACCGAAAAATTGGCAGTTTTTGGTCAGGCAATAAATAATCATGGTTTCAACCAGCCATCTGTGTTTCTTTTTAGCCAGTGCAATAATTAATTAATCCAATTTTGTACCCAGCTCAAATCTGTCAACTCAGAAAGTTGAGCAATTAATTTGAGACGGCATACAGAATTTGATATCCCATGGGATCATCACTGTAAAATTTGATATCGCTTAATCCGTTGCTGTTAAAATCAGCAAATTCAAAGGCCAGGTTATTAACTGTAATTCCCCCCGTAGCCGTGATGGTCGTATAATCAATACTGGTTAAAGCAAAAAAGGTATAATCCGGTTTAAGTTTCAATCCCCCCAGAGTAATGACCCCCGTATCCGTATCAATGCTATAGTCGGCGGGAGCAATGCTGTCCATCATCTGCGTCAAAGAGTTCATGGCCAGTACAGCCGGCGGCAGCAACTGGCTTAAGCCCGTGTCATATGTCACCAAAAGGGAATATGCTTCAGCAGAAGGATCAGATCCGCCTACAACACTGAAACTGGTTGTAAGACTGTTGAATCCGCTATTTAAAAATAAGTACCATCCGATTTTCAGGGATAGAGTTGTCAGTGCAGACAAGTCCAAATTTAAGGCGCCATCCTGATCCAGGGCAGGGTTAATACCGAGCTTGATAAGTTCAGCAGCAAAATCAAGGGGATAAACAGGGTAGGGACCAAATTCAATGGCATAAGAATCCGCAATACCAATTTTGTTTCCATTGGGGAGATCAAAAAGGCCACTGGGCATATAGTCCTTAACAATGGCTACATTAATGATGGCAAACGAAATAAAAGTCCCGTCGGAAAACTCTAATAAAATATTTTGGGTAATAGGTTCAACTATTGAATTTACAACGGTTTTTCCCGTTGTATAATTGCTGAAAAGCTCCTCGGCAATTTGAGCAATGGTCTTCTGCAGCACTGCAACAGTCTGACTGACATCAAGAGTTGATTCAAGTGCATTGTAAAGCTCAGCTGCCTGCTTGTCTGTCAGTCCGTGGATTGATGCAACGGAGTCTACCTCACCCGTATCAAAGTCAGGCGTGGGATCCACTTGAATTCCCGAAGCATCAACCACATTATCCAGAAGATAAATTTTTGATTGAAAAAATGTTTGAGATTTGGTTGTGTCGGTTTTTAGTTCTTCAATCTCCGCAGGAGTAAGGTTTTCATTTGCCAGAAGTTGATCCAGCGATTGTGTATAGAAAACACCGGAAATTAATTCAAGCTTCTGAAAGGTAGTGTCCAGAACGGGCAGACCATATTCTACCATACTTGTAACCACCCCTTTGAGACCTGCTGAAATATTTTCAAGATCAGCAGGTGTTGTTTGATTATTGTTGATGAATTCATCAAGCTTTGTCCGGGTGTTGGCAATCAGCTCTCCTGCCTTGGCTTGTACTGAATCCCTGGTTGTTTTTCGGAGTGCTGCATCGGCATTTTCAATAGACTCAAGGCTAGTTCGAATGATGTTTTGCGCATCAAAAAGAAGGCCATGTATATCACCAGGCTTAGTGACCTGTGTCATCTGATCTACGTCCATTTGAAGATTGGACTGATATGTGTCAAGGTCAGTACTGTCAGTCACAAGTATTGTTTTATAAAGGTTGTAGGTCTGGCCTGTGGCATCTGTAATTGCAGCCTTGGCTGTATAAGATCCCTTTGTACTATAGGTGTGGGATTCTGTTTTTGTCCCGCTGCTGGTGGTGGTGCCGTCACCAAAGTCCCAGTTATATGAAAACGGGGCAGTTCCCTGTGCAATCAGGGCATAAAACGTAATGGCAGCCGGGGCTACCCCTCTTTCCAGATCAGAGTTTAAGACACCGGCAAACACAATTGCAGCATCACTGCCGTCACAATCCTGGTCTATACCATCTCCGGCGATTTCTGCAGCACCCGGAAAAATGCTTGAATCAGAATCATTGCAATCCCTTTTATCGGCAACATACCCTAATGGTTTGGTTGCGGAATCCTGCGATTTTGTGGCATCCCCGAATCCATCTTTGTCAGCATCCAGATACCAGGTCAAAGCATCGCTGCCGTCACAATCCTGGTCTATGCCGTCTCCGGCAATTTCCGGGGCTCCCGGAAAGATACTTGAATCGGAATCATTGCAATCTGAATTATTATTGTATTTCCAGAAAAAAACATTTTTACCTGTAAGATCAGTAGTCGAGATGTCGGGATCACCATATCCATCAGAATCGCCATCATAGTACCATGTTGCTGCATAAACAGAGCTGTTTGTCAGCAGGAAAACTAGAAAAATAATCGTAAAAGACAAAATGATTTTTTTCATTGTTTGATCTCCTTAAATTTTAAAAGTTCACCCTGAAGCCGGCCATAAAAAAGATACCCTGCCATGGAAGCTGAAGAGTTTCAGTTGGTTCTTCCGGGACATAATTAAATTTTTTGCCTAAAATATTATCTATGTTAATAAAAAGCTCCAGCTTTTTATTGTACAGGCTCTGCCTGGCAGAGATGCTTCCAATAACGAAGCTGTCACCATTGACCCCGGTCTTACTGGTATCAAATTGCTGGTCCACAAACCACCAGGCAGTCTGAAAACTCAGGCCAAATGGATATACACAGGTAAACCGTATACCGGTTTCAGAATCCTTTCTGTCAAATTCAGGTGTTTCAGCAGCAATTCCCGGTGAAAATAAAATCCACGCCAAACGGGCTTTTTGAACGGTAAT
>JACNHV010000345.1 GCA_014383445.1 Candidatus Desulfobacula maris
CGGATAAGCGGTGTAGATCATTACCTTTTGAGCTGGTTTCTGTTGTTTAATAACTTTTAACGCATCAATTCCATTCCCATCCGGCAGCATTATGTCCAGGATGATTAAATCAGGGTTCAACTCCTGAAATAAATCCAGGGTTTGTTTTACATTTCCTGATTCAAAAACCTGAATGTGATTGTTTAATGTTAACAACAGTCTTTTCAGGCTTTTTCTAATTATTGAAGAATCATCAGCAATTAAAAGTTTCATTTAGTCTTCCTTTCTTAAATAACGATTCTACTTCAAAATAACTTTTAATTGAAGCAGATATCACTATGAGTTCACTAACAGGCTGAAATATAATAGATTATTATTGCCTTGTCTGTAAGGAAGATACTGATCTTTACGTAATCATTTGTCTGAAAAAGATGTAGCAAGATCAACTACAAGATGGTTAATCCGGTGGGAAAGTTATTTTAACAGATCATTATTTGCCACGTAATGAATAAGTTGGGTTATTGTTTTCATGTTCATTTTTTCATATATGCGGGCCCTGTAAGTGTTCACTGTGCTTGTACTCAATGATAGATTACGGGCAATTTCTTTGCCCGACAAACCTGAACCTATCAGAAGTAAAATCTGAAATTCACGGTCTGACAAATCATCATGGAGGTTCTGCTTAGATGGTGAGCTGAGATCCATAGCAAGCTTTTCAGCAAATTGTTCACTAACATATCGCCTCCCGGTTACGACTTTCCTGATGGCCTTAATTAATTCTTCCGGAATACCTTCTTTTGTAATATATCCTGATGCTCCTGCCCTCAGGGCCCGGACAGCAAATTGGTCCTCCGGTAAAACACTCAGCATAAGTATCAAAATGTCAGGATTAACTGCTTTTACATCTTTTAATACATCCAGGCCATTTCTGTCAGGTAAATTAATATCCAGGATAATCAAATCACACTCATGTCGCTTAATAAAATCACAAACATCGGATCCTTTTTGCAATTCGCCAACAATGCATAAATCATTTTCTGTTTCCAGGATCTTTATTAATCCTTCCCTTATCAGGTAATGGTCATCTACAATAAGTATTTTAATCATATTTTGAAAGGTATCTTAATTCGTAATTCAGTCCCTTTACCTTTTTCACTTTTCAATTCCATATCTCCACCAAAAAGGAGAGTCCGCTCTCTTATGCCAAGCAATCCGAAGGATTTCTTTTAATCTATCCTTTTTATATTAAAACCGATGCCGTTATCCTTTATTTTGAGTACCAGTTCATTTTTTTGTTTCCTGATATCCACCCGAACCTTTGTGGCTTTTGCATGGTTGGCAATATTGTTCAGGGCTTCCTGAACAATTCGAAAAATCGCTATATCACGTTCCTGATCAAAAGTAATTTCATTCACATTTGAACTAAAATCTGCCTTGAGTTTTGTCCGGTTCGAAAATTCCTCTATTTGCCATTCTAAAGCTGGTATAAGTCCATGGATATCCAGCACTTCAGGCCGTAATTCAGTGATCAATCGTCGAACATCCCTGACTGATTGAGCGATTATCTCTTTTGAATTAATCAACTCTTCTGTAATTTCCCGGCTAATTATGTGATCGTCTATGTTTTTCACTTTCTGCTCGATTATGGATAAATTCATTTTCAAAGCTGATAATACCTGCCCAAACTCATCGTGTATTTCCCTGGCGACTACTTTTCTTTCCTCCTCCCGAACCGACTGTAAATGAGCGGCAAGTGATCGCAATTGTTGAGCTGATGTACTCAATCTTTCTTCCGCCAGCTTGCGCTCGGAGATGTCCATGATAGCTCCCATCCTGACCTTGCGCCCTTTGTATTCCATCTCTCTAACCCGAATCTCCATCGGGAACCTGGTCCCATCTTTCCTCTGTCCTATGGATTCATAAGGTCCCAGGCTACCTTTTGTAACCCGTTTAATCATGGACCTTCTTGCTTCAGGGGCTACTGTCAGCGGGTAGGCCTTTTTCCCCAGTATTTCGTCTGGTTCGTATCCGAACATCTCGAGGTATTGGTCGTTTGCAATGAGGACATTGCCTCCATCATGAATGACTATGCCCTCAAACGTTGCCTGAGAAAGATGACGAAAACGTTCCTCGCTCTTGCTCAATGCCTCTGCTACTTTTTTTCGTTCCTGATTCTCCCTCGATAAATCTTCTAATAGATTTATTGTTGAATCCCGGCTTTGTTTCAGCTTTGAATATGTATCTTCTAATTCTTTCTGGTATTCCTTCCTCCTGGAAATATCTTCAACCACACGTATAAAAAACACAGGATCACCTGACTTCTCCCGAACAATAGAAACAGTTAAATTTACCCAGACAATCGACCCGTTTTTATGAACATACCTCTTTTCTTGCGAATAGGTATTTAGTGCACCATCTAAAAGTTTACTAAAATTCTCTTCACCAGGTTCTAAATCTTCCGGATAGATTAGGTCTTTAAAGGTAAGTTCTCTTAATTCGTTTTGAGTATATCCAACAATTTCAGAGAATTTTTCATTCACTAAAATAAAACTCCCTTCAGTATCTGAGTGAGCTATTCCGACGGCGGCCTGTTCAAAAGTATTTCTAAATTGAAGTTCGCTTTTTTCCAGATTTATAAATAAAGGGTTTGATATTTTTATAAATAATAACGAACCCAGAAAAATGATTATCATTGCCGTTATAAGGGAATAAAGAATAGCCTGTATAAAAGGATGGCGAATTTCAGATAAATCAATTTTAGCGACTACTCCTAAATTTAATTCTTCAACCGGTACAAAAGCCGCCAGAACAGTTTCTCCCCGGTAATCCAGCCCAACCATAGTGCCTGATTTACCTGAGAGAGACCGGCGCATTGGTTCTGCAAGATCAGAATTTAAGGAGACCGGTGGAGGAATAGTCGTGCTTCCATGCCGATGATTAAGTAAAAAAACTATAAAATTTCCTTCGATGCTGGCAAGAGTAAATTCTCCGGTTTCTCCAAAACCCCTGAAATCTTCATGGGCATTTTTTAATTGACTCAAAGTTGCCTCGAATGATCCCCCTGGATAATCAATGTTGTTTATCCTGTTGAATTTTGCAATTTCATTAATAAGACTGGCCTGGTTAATTGCAATCTCTTTCATCCTTTCTTCTGCCTGCCGGAAAGCTGTTTGATAAAGTAAGTATATTGATGTTCCTCCCACAATGATAACGACAAGGAACATAATAATAATCAATTGGATTATTTCTTTTCTTTTTCTCATTCTATTACCGCTTAATATTTCAGTAAATACAAATTCCTAATCCTTCGTCTCAAACTACAGCGATATTTCATTTGACTATTCATTTATAGTGAATCAACTTTTTCAGGCGCTTCATATTTCTCCGCCCTGCCTGATTCTGTCAGCAATAAATTAATTTCCCTTTTTAGTTCAATCATTTTAGTTTCTCTATCAACCATAAATTGATTCATTCTTTCTAATTTCTGTACTTTTTGCTTCAGCTCTTCTTCCGCTTTCTTGCGCTCGGTTTCAGAAAGGTCACGTTCAAGCCGGGCATTAAGAACCGGAGCAATATAAGTGCATATTTCCTCTACTAAAATTCTTTCAGTATCACTATACCCTTCGATTCTGTTGGCAAGTTCAAAATGTCCGATTACATGATCATGGAATAGGATCGGAGCTACTAAAACATTATCAATTGGTATATGGCCTTCCGGCACAATCCCTGGTTCATTTTTATAAAAGCTTCGTTTTTCAATTATCGCACGACCCCAGATACTATTTCCCCATGTTTCCCGGGGATAACGAATTGACTTGTCAGGAATATTGCACTCTTCCCAAACATCTCTCGTCATAGACGGACACACCAACGCTCCATCTTCATCAAGGTAACCAAATACTCCGTATTTACTGCCTGTAGCATCAAGCATAACCTGCAGCACGTCGCCAAACATGTTATCGTCCGTAACAAGCAAAAAAATCTTTCCGATTTTGCTGAAAATGGAGAGCTTTCTCTCATTCTCCCGCAGTGAATCTTCTACCTGTTTATACTCGGTTATGTCGTGAACGGTTCCGATATATCCTGTTATCCTGCCATCCTGGGAGCGGCGAGGAAATCCCCGCACAGAGGTATATATAACCGAGCCGTCAGAAACACGAATGATTCGATTTTCAAGACTATAAGATTCACCGGCAGCGATGGCTTTTTCAATAATGTCCAGTGAGCGCTGCCAATCATCGGGATGATAGAAACGTTTGTGACCATCTGGCCATGAAGGGGGTCCTTTGGCAGGATCCAATTCAAAAATCCGAAATAGCTCCTCAGACCATTTGACCTCAGATGTGGCGAACTCAAATGTCCAGCTTCCAATTTTAACTAGATTCTGCAAATCGGCTAAATCACTGTTCAGCAAGAGCTTTTCATTTACCGGCTTTTGCTTCAGGAGTTTTTTTCTGGTTTTAAGCATGATTTCTATTGTGAATGA
>JACNHV010000159.1:0-11880 GCA_014383445.1 Candidatus Desulfobacula maris
TCCGATAGTGGGTTTTTGAAACCAGTTTTTTTATTATTTATTGATTGAGAGGGAACCATGAAAATCGGTTTAATTGGTCTTGGAAATGTCGGCGGGAAGTTAGCCGGCAGCGTGCTGCGCAACGGATTTGATCTTACAGTACGCGATCTTGACAAAGCACTGGTCCAGTCATTTGTTGACAAAGGTGCTGCCAGCTCAGCCTCACCAAAAGAAATGGCAGAAAAGGTTGATCTGATTATTACCTGCTTACCTTCACCAGAAGTTAGTGCTAAGGTAATGGAAAGCAAAGATGGTATCATCGCTGGTCTTAGCAAAGGAAAAATCTGGCTGGAAATGAGCACTACTGACGATTCAGAAGTTATCCGCCTGGGGAATCTTGTTAAAGCAAAAGGCGCGATGGCTATGGACTGCCCAGTATCAGGTGGTTGTCACCGTGCTGCAACGGGCAATATTTCCATATTTGCCGGTGGTGAACGTGAAGCATTTGAACGCGTTCTTCCCATTTTGACCACAATGGGGCGCCGCATCCTGCATACTGGCCCAATAGGTTCAGCATCAGTTCTAAAAGTTATAACCAACTACCTGTGTTCAACACACCTTGCCGCACTGGCCGAGGCCTTTATAGTAGCCAAAAAAGCCGGGATGGATATGAACACAACCTATGAAGCCATCCGTATTTCTTCTGGGAACTCCTTTGTACATGAAACAGAATCCCAGGTGATTCTAAACGGCAGCCGGGATATAAGCTTTACAATGGATTTGGTGGTAAAAGACGTCGGACTCTTTGACAAGCTTGCCAATATTAACAATGTTCCTGTGGAAATATCACCGCTGGTATTGGGTATATTTAAGGATGGCCAGGATCGATTCGGGCCGCGCGAGCTTTCTCCAAATATCATAAAGCGTCTGGAAGAAGCCTGCGACGTCCAAATTTTAGGCACAGGTTTTCCTCCAGAAATGATTGATGATGAGCCCGAAGAACCTGGCTATGAGGTTAAACCTAGATAGAAGTTGGACTAAGCGATCAGGAATATGGTAAGAGGAGGTAATTATGAGAATTTTTTACTGCATATTACCGCGTTTAGCTTAAAAAAGGATAAATCATTAAAAAGTTTGACAAACTCTATATCAATGGTGAATGGGTAAAATCTAATAGCAGGGAAATCATTGAGGTTATTAATCCTGCTACGGAAAACCCCTGCGCCTGCGTTCCAGGAGGAAATCGGGAAGATGTAAACGCTGCAGTTGCTTCTGCGCGGCAGGCATTTA
This sequence comes from Candidatus Desulfobacula maris, assembly GCA_014383445.1. Taxonomy (GTDB): domain Bacteria; phylum Desulfobacterota; class Desulfobacteria; order Desulfobacterales; family Desulfobacteraceae; genus Desulfobacula; species Desulfobacula maris. The sequence goes on from JACNHV010000159.1 coordinate 1,270, forward strand.
ATAGCTGGGCACATACTTCATCGGAAAAACGTGCAGCGATTATGAATGCCGTTGCTGATGAAATGCAGCATCGCACGGATGATTTAGTTGACGCACACGTAATCACCATGGGCTGCCCTCGTCATCTCACAGCCGGGTTACACATTGATGCGCCAATCAAAGCCATGCGTTTCTATGCAGACCGCGCCAGACAAATGGAAGAAGTCGAAGAAAAGGGCAGCGTGCTATTGCTTAAAGAGCCTATCGGTGTGTGCGCATTGATTAATCCGTGGAACTACCCCCTGCATCAATTAATTGGCAAAGTCGCTCCGGCACTTGCAGCCGGCTGCACCATCATCACCAAACCATCAGGCCAAACACCGCTGCAGGATTTTATTATGGCTGAAATTTTTGCAGCTGTGGGTCTGCCTCCAGGAGTATTTAACCTGGTGAGTGGCTCAGGCAGTGTAATTGGTCCGAACATGAGCAGTCACCCTGATGTGGATATGATCTCCTTTACCGGCTCGACATATGCGGGCATCAAAGTGGCTGCTGCTGCCGCGCCAACGGTAAAACGCGTTTGCCAGGAACTTGGCGGCAAATCTCCATATATCATTACCAAAGACGCTGATCTGAAAGCTGCAGTTCGCTACGGTGTCGAAGATGTAATGCTGAACACAGGTCAAACCTGCAATGCTCTGACGCGTATGTTAGTACCTCGAAGCCGTTATGAGGAAGCCGTAAACATTGCCAGGAAAATAGCAGAAGAAAATATCGTGGGCGACCCAAACGATAAAAGTGTTACCATGGGGCCCCTGGCATCAGCTTCACAAAAACAAATAGTGCTCAAATACATCAAGACTGGCATCGCTGAAGGAGCACGAATAGTCACTGGCGGTATTGACATGCCACCAGGCCTGCATTTTGGTGCTTATGTACAGCCTACCATTTTTGCAGACGTATCCAGCGAGATGGTCATATCCAGGGAAGAAATTTTCGGTCCTGTTCTTTGTATGATTGTCTACGACGATATCGAAGCAGCCATTGAAATGGCAAATGATACGGTATATGGTTTATCATCCGGGGTTTATGCAAAAGATAAAACAAGTGCAATAAAAATCGCACGGCAAATAAGGGCAGGACAGTGTTATATCCAGGGTAGCTATTTTAATCTGGAGGCTCCTTTCGGTGGCTACAAACAATCCGGCAATGGTCGCGAATGGGGTGATCACGCTATGCATGAATACATTGAGACTAAGGCTATTATTGCTTGATTGACAGCGGATATATACTGATTTTCATCCCTTTTGGGGTAGCGCATGAACAGTTCGATGAGGCCGCTGTCAGCGTTGGCAGGGAGGAGTTTTTCAAAGGGGGGGAATGAGATTTTTTTTTAATGCGCAGACCAGATCCCGGGCCTGTTCAAAATATTGGCCCAGTGTTTCTGGCGCATGGGAGTCAGACCCCATTACAATAGGGATGCCTCTTTTGATGGCAGACTTGATAATCCAGGTGCTTGGATAGGCTTGGCCAATGGGATGAATAAATCCTGCTGTATTAATCTCCATCTTTAAATGGTGAGCTTTGATGACATCCAGGGTTTCTTCTACAATTTCCCGGTACCAGGGGCTTTTTTCATCAAAATATCGGTTCGACTGGTTGTATTTTTTAATCACGTCCAGGTGGCCGATGCTGTTACATACGCCTGTGCTGGCTGCCTGCTGAATGAAGTGATAATATTGGCGGCAAAAGGCCCTGATGTCTCCGTTAAAGACTATGTTCAGGGTTTTATTGAATTCTTCTTCGTTTTCATTGATCAGGTATTGGGAATTGTCTATAAGGAGGCCGTGGACCGATGCGATCAGAAAATCCCAGCCCAGATCAACGATGGACTCAATCCAGTCTGAGATCTCCGGCATATATTCAATTTCAAGTCCGGTCAGTATGGTCAGCTTATGCCCGTAAAGTGTTCGCACCCTGTCAATTTCATTCCGATAGGCCTGTATTTTATCCATGTCCACGCTATACCAGGGCTTAAAGGGAAGGGGCATATGGTCGGTAATGGCAATGGTGGTCAACCCCTTTTCAATGGCTGATTTTGCCATATCTTCAATGGTGCCGCCACCGTCTGAATAGGTTGAATGCATGTGAAGGTCGCAAGAAAAATCAATGGCCACAATTATATTTCCTTTGATAATTATCTGATAATAGGAATTTTTTTACATCCAGTGATATGAACGCCCGTTGCCAATGCTGCTTTATTTTTTTTTAATATCAGCATTTTCACTCACCAGCTTTCTCTATAATGACCTTCTGAAGTTGTACCAGAGGGACCCTTCCAAACCCATTATCCTGACCTCCTTATATACTATTGTCTTGCCATGCAGGTCAACACATGACAATACAAGATCCATAAAAAGGAGCAGAGCTTCCCTTGCCTGGTGCGCAGATTGCCGCTAATATTTTTTAACCTGCAATTATTTTATTATCCAGACAGATTAAAAACGCTGCCCCGGTAAAAGGCAAGTTTCCGGGCCATGGGCAGGAACGGTTCCGTGATCTTTTTTCGCTCGACAGCGGTCAGGCGACTATCATCTCTTCCTGCAATGGCAAGTTCGTTTACCTCTTGCCGTGTGCTGCACCCGACAATGGCAAGCGTTATGTCATAGGACAGGGCAAATCTGGTTAAAAGACCGGCAGTGATTCCCAAGTCTTTTGCAATATAATGCTTGCCTCCCAGCACCTTCATGCCGATCACGGCGATCCCTTTTTTGTGGGCGGCTGAAAGCGTAAGCGTCAGAAAACCTCCGATGATCTCTTCCACCGGATTAACAGGCATGAGCACCGCATCCACCGGCCATTTCTCAATCGCTTTGGCCAGAATTTCAGGATCATGGTGTCCGGTCACACCGATATGTTTTACCAGGCCCATGTCTCTGGCTTCCAGAAATGCTTCCAGAGCCCCGCCTTTTTGTGAAATACGCACAAGATCCTCTTCAGTCCTCACATCGTGGATCTGCCAGAGATCAAGATATGGCGTGTTCAATCGTTCCAGGGTCTGGGTCAATTCTGCCAGTGCGCCAGCCCTGGTCCTGTCCGCAGACTTACTGGTATGGAAAATAGCCTCTCTTTTTTCAGGGTGATTTTTCCAGTACTCACCATAATAGACTTCGCTGTCCATATATACTCTGGCTGAGTCAAAATAGGTGATTCCCTGGTTTAGAGCCGTTTTAATAACTTCATAGGCAGCCTGGGCCTTCCCGGTTGTCCGAAGTACCCCTTCTCCGCCCAGGCCTATGCGTGTAATTTTTTTGGTTGTGTTCGGGAATACAATTTTATTGGCCATAAGATTTCTCCTTAATGGAATCATTGTCTCTGAAACACTCTGAATTATGAATATAACCTGTTTTATTGAAATTATCCCTAAAATAATTATAGTTATTAGAAACAGCGTTGGTAAATTCATGGAAAAAGACTGGTACGCTAACCCTGGTGGAAATTTTTTTTATCAGGAGAGCAAATGATGGAAATGGTTCAAAAAACCTCTGTAAAACACGGCCTGAACAAAGCAAAGATATAAAAAGCATATCTGAACAAAAGCGCCGGAAGAATCCCTGCCCAGCTCGTTGCTCACACTCTTTTTTACTTTACCAAAGAAAACGATCTTGTGTTTGATCCCATGGAAGGCGGGGCAGTGGTTGCAGATACCTGTTATGTTTGATGTATAATGAAATCTGCTGCACCATTTGAATCATGCTTTTTTCCTGGTTCCAATAGACAACACCATTATCAAGGTAATCACACCAAGAAGGGCGGTGGTCATAAAAGCCGTATAATAGCTTTCGGTTATGTCAAAAAGCAAACCGGCTGCCACCGGCCCTGTGGCACATCCAATACATGCGGAAAAATTGACAATCCCCAGTAGAATCCCATGAAAGCGGAGCCCAAACATCTCGGCAACAATGTTAGGCATAATGACGGAGCCGCTGCCGTAGCCAAATGCAAAAGCAACAGCAAAAAAATAAAGCACCCAAAGCTCATTTATTGTCAGAAGCATGATAAGGCCAATTGTCAGCATCCCTATACCCATGGCAAAGGCAGGTCTACTGCCCAGGCGATCGGCTGAAATACCGGTAATGATTTTAGCAAAAAATACGCTTCCCCCGAATATTGTCAGAATATTGATAGCTTCGATTTTTGAAAATCCGGCCTCAATTGCAAACGGAATAATGTGGACAAGGATTGCAAAGGTGATCATCCCCCAGCATATGAAAACAGTGCAGACCAACCAGAAAGAAATCATTTTCAGAACCGTAGTGACATCCCCCGGGGGGCTCTCATGGGCCAATTGGGCCTTTTCCGGTTGTATGCCAGGCACGAAGTGATCGCGAGCACACAAGCCCTCCGGCATCCGCAGGAATCGGGCTGATCCAATGATAATAATCAATGCTGCCAGACCGACGGTCAGATAGGAAAAGCGCCATCCTTTAATCGAAATCAACCAGCTGGCAAAGGGAGTCATAAGCAGGGTGCCTGCCCCCATACCGCTTGAAACAATACCGGTCATGAGGCCCCTTCGCCTGTTGAACCACTTTGACACTGTGGAAACAATCGGAACATAAGTACCGCCCAGTCCGATACCGACCACCACGCCGTAAAAAAGATAAAAATGCCAGACAGATGAAACCTGCGACATCAACATATATCCCATTCCCAGCAGTATTCCGCAAATGGATACAACCAACCGAGGACCGAACCTATCGCAAATTCGGCCCATAAACATTCCGCTGAAACCTTCGAGAAAGATTCCAAGAGAAAATGCCCCGGATGTCATTGCCCGGGTCCATCCGAACTCGTCCAAAAGCGGGATAAAAAAAACACCGAAGCTATAGTTGACTCCCCAGGCAATCATCATCACTAAGAATGCGATGCCCACCATAATATAGCGGTAGTAAGAGTTTGGTTCGGGCCGACAAGAATCAACTTCCTGATAATTCATAATATCTCCACTCTTTCAACTTAAACCAGTTTCAGTCTGGTTGATTTTTCAGATTTTATAATCATTGTATCATATATTGCTGTTCTTAGTTCTAAAACAAGTATGAATTTAATTAATCGGGGTGCTGGAGGTGGACAACAAGAAAAGCAGTAATGATTTTCAAATATAAAGCAGATACATATTATGGAGGATGATCATGGATTTGGAAAAATATAAACAAGTGATTTCAGATGCTATTCAAGCTGAAATTAATGCTAAACAATTTTATGCAAAGGTAGCTGAATGGATTAAATAACCCCATCTTAAAGAATTGTTTGAGAAATTTGACAAGGAAGAAGAAAAACATGGATATGATTGTATCTGAAGCCAGGAGCCTGTCAGTTAAAGAATTTTTACTCCCCGTTTAATCAATAATTTCTGTACGTCAGCAATGTTAACATTGCTGACGTACACACCATTTTTTAAAGAAACGGCAGCAGCCGTGCCTGCCCCCTGCCCAGTGACCGTGCAGCACATCATGTTGCGGAAGGCGCAATGGGCTGTCTGGTCACCGGAAACAGCACGGCCGACAACCAGCAGGTTCTCAATTTTCTGGGGCACCATACATCCAAAAGGCACCTGAAAATACCGCCCTGTTGTGGGCAGGATAATAATACCACGGCCATCAATAAACTCAGGGAAGATACCGATAGTATCATCAAATCGTGCCTGGTTCATCACATCATGTCCAGTCAGACTGTAACGGCCGACAATCTTACGGGACTCTCTAGTGCCCAGGGTCATGCCGAAGTTTCTCAACCGGGCTTTTTCAAATCCAGGCACATATTTATTCAAGGCAGCAATTGCCTTGAGAACGGTATCACGGCCTTGTATTTCAGACCTTGTCAGATCCCACACATCTGTACAGTCTCTTTTAAGCAGATGAACCATATTCAGCTGGGTGGCATCCCCTTCAGGGGAGAGGGTGCTCCAGGTTCCGCCGATGGCGATACCCTCATCAAGGCAGATCAGGCCCTCTTTGACAGCCCTCTTAAAGGGATCTTCGATATAAGGGCTGAACATATTTTCCTCTTTACCTGATGTGCGCTGACCCCAGCTCTCCCCTGCCCAGTCAGCATAACTGGGCTTCAGCGTCTGACTGACATATTCTTGAAAAACATCCCGGTTGATACCCCGACAGGCAAACATGACCGTCACCATCATCAACTCCTCTTTTGACGCTTTAGAATAAGGAGCACCGGCTCTCGCAGCAATATCGGCATCCCCTGTCGCATCAATGACCCTTTTGGCCAGTATGGCCTGGCGGCCTGATTTGCTTTCTATGACGATACCTTTGATGATATTGCCATCCATAATCACGTCCACTGCCATTGCGTGCAAAAGGGGTCGAACGCCAGCTTCCAGGACCATTTTATCCGCTACCACCTTAAACATTTCAGCATCAAGCGCTTCACTGTCGGACTGAGGTTCCTTAGAGCTGCCGCCAAGTTCTTTGGCTCGCACCTCAAACTCATTACCAATTCCATTGGACTCAACGGTCTTTTCATGTCTATACCAGGCAACACCCTCAACACCCACCTGGCTCAGCACTCCGCCAAAACAGCCGTAGCGCTCCAGCAGCAGGGTATCAACGCCCTCCCTTGCGGCCGCAACGGCTGCAGTGAGCCCACCAGGTCCGCTTCCAACCACCAGCACCTCTGTTTCAGCCATTACGGGTATGGTTCTAGCGTCTTCTTTTATATGTTTCATCATTTGACTCCATGGCCTGCCGTTCCGCCACCTGCAACCATAACATCTACTTTTTCATTGATTGTTTTCATGATTGACACTCACAGAAACATCGTTGTATTGAAGTTTTCAAAAGACAATAAAAATGCATCATAATTAATCATTGAAAAAACCTTATATCCGAAAGCTGTTAATAAGTCTTTCACCAAAAGCCTCTATTTTATTAACTCTTATGCAAAATTGGATTCAATAATTACTTAGGTACCCGTGTTTGTCAATAAAAACAACATAGAAATGACCCAGCATGATTCAGGGTAAAATTCTCGATGGTCAAATAATTTAAAACAGCTGTTTCCAGACAATTATTGTTCCGTACAGTCTTGACAAAAAGCACCCGGCCATCCTATTCTAACATCTTTGAATGAGCCAAAGAAGGTTATCAGGACCTGATCGTGGAATATAACGGAAATATAATCGGATGGATTGCCAATGGAACCATTGAATAACCAGATACTGGATTGTCTTAAACAAAGTGCACACTTTGCTGTAGCAACCATCATGACCCACAAGGGGTCCACCCCGAGAACATCGGGAAGTAAAATGATTGTATTAAAAAATCGAACCATATATGGCACCATTGGCGGCGGGCTGGTTGAGGCGCTGGTAATTGATGCCTGCCTGGATTTGATGGATAAGCATAAGAGCCGGATAAAAGAATTTTATCTTAACAGGGAACTAAAAGACGGGCTGGATATGGTCTGCGGCGGCAATCTAACCGTTTTAATGGAGGCCTTTGTTCCTGATCCTGATCTGGCAGGCGTTTTTAAAGCCTTGGTCTGCCTTGAAAAAGAGGGGAAAAAAGGCTTTCTGGTTTCAAAAATAGATGGCTTCAGCAAGTCTGATTTTACTACCCGAAAAAGCCTGGTCCTTCCCGACACTACGGTTACAGGACCTCATTTAATACCCAAACCCCTGATGGATAAAATTTGTGATAACGGGTTTACAGAAACTTTCCCTGTAATTTACAATCACGGCCTGGAAGAGTTTATTATTGAATCCATCCATCCTTCAGACACCCTCTATATTTTCGGTGCCGGCCATGTAGGTTTTCATTTGGCCAAGATGGCTCATCTTACTGACTTTCAGACAGTTGTGGTGGATGACCGGGAAGAATTTGCCAACCCGGAACGATTTCCCCATTCAAAGGCTGTTCATGTCGTGAAAAAATTTGATAATGCCTTTGATAATCTTTCCATAGATGAAAGTTCCTATATTGTCATCCTCACCCGTGGTCATCTCCATGATCAGGCAGTACTTGAGGCAGCCTTGAAAACCAATGCTGCTTATATTGGAATGATCGGAAGTCAGGCCAAACGAAACCAGACTTACACCATTCTTAAAAAAAAGGGGGTCTTGGATAAAACTCTTGAAAAGGTCTTTTCTCCCATTGGTCTTGAGATCCATGCAGAAACACCGTCAGAGATTGCCGTAAGTATTATGGGAGAGATTATAAAGGTCAGGGCAGAAAAATGAATCAACCTTAAGGAATCTGATTTTATCCCGGGACAACGGATGTCGGTCTTGATCCTACAGGCGTGCTGATTGTGACTCTTTCCAATTTGATTGTTTAATCTGCAAAAACCAATTGATTACGCCCATTTTCTTTAGCCCGGTACAAGGCGACATCGGCTTTTGCAATCATTGCATCTGATGTCTCATCCCCTGTACTACTTGTAATGCCGATACTGATCGTGATACTAACCTCACCTGATCTTGTGATCATTTTATGGTCGGCTATTTTTGCTCTTAAACGGTCGTAGACCCCTTCTTCAGCCGACACTATAGAATCTGGCATAACCAATAGGAATTCTTCTCCACCGTATCGGCCCAAGAGGTCATAGGGCCGAAGGGTGTTCTGCATAACTTTTACAAAACTGCATAGAACATCGTCGCCCACCTGGTGACCATGCCTGTCATTGACAAGTTTAAAATGATCAATGTCACATAACCCGATGCTTAGCTTGGTGTTTCTCCTTTTAGCACGGATCAACTCTTTGGTCAGGTTGTCTAAAATAGCACGCCGGTTCAGGGCCCCGGTTAAAGGATCGTGGGTGGCTTCGTGTTTCAATCTCAAGTTTAGTAATTTCAATTCCTGTTTAGCCTGGTTCTGTTCGGTGATGTCTGTAAGCACAGAAATTGTTCGATCCTTTAAAAACGTGGACCTGAATTCTATGAATTTTGATTGGCCATTTTTGCATTTTATTTTAAATTCGTGATTCTTTCCCTGACCTTTGTCATTGCTGTCATTGCCCCATGCTTCACAAACCTTCTTTCGATAATTTTTTTCCGGATAAGCTTTTTTAAACCAGTCTTCTCTGGTGGGGATATCTTTAAGCGTATACCCTGTGATTTCTGTGAAATAAGGATTTACATAGAGGTATTTATTATGGCTATCAATCAATGTAATGCCATGGGGTGTGCTTTCAAGAATTATTGAAAAAGTTTCTTTTTCTTTTTGCCTGGCTTTTTCTTCCAGTTTACGTTCGGTGATATCACGCCAGATAGCATGAATTACCCGGTCACCTTTCTGGTTAGAAATTGTCGTTAGAAGAACCTCTACAGGAAAAACTTCTCCATTTGCTCTGATGTGATCCCATTCAAATCTATTACTGCCGTTTTTCAATGCAAGATCCATCATTTCATTTGCTTTGGTAAAGGAGTCTCTGCCATATGTCTGAGTGTCCGGGGATAATTCTGAAGGATGGGTTTGAAGGAATTCATTTTTGTTTTTATAACCCAACATATCTATAGTTGCCTGATTGCAATCAACAAATTTTTCATTTTTAATTATTAAAATAGCATCTTTGGATTTTTCAAACAGAATACGATATTTTTCATCTTGGCCCAGTACTGCATAACTTTCCACCTCTTTTTCTAACTCTGAAATTCGTTGTTTCAATTCTTCACGGGTTGGGCTTTCTTCCATATTACATCCCTTTTAAAACTTGAATGAACCTGGTTATCGGGTTTGAACACTTGTCATATCCTATTCAATTTCAATAAAACCACACTAATATATATTATCGTGCGAAACAAATAAATTCTTTAATTTTTACCAGATTTCCTTGACAAAAATAAAGCTTCCATAATAAGCAGACCCGGTATAAATAGCAGACTTAAATAATTTAAAAAATAAGTGAAAGGAAATATTGTATGTGCTCAAAAATGCATGAAAATAAAAAGGAAAATCACCATATGCTTTTGGGGCTGCATACTTATAGTTTATATCTGCACGGGATCGGTCAGGCATGGGCAGGATTTAAACTGCCATGGGAAAGACAATTGAGTACATTTCAGCTTTTTGATCTGGGTATAGAACTCGGTCTGGACGGATTTCATCTGGATGATGGAGTCCTGGAAAACCTGGAACCCTCTTTTCTCAGGGAAGTTGGTATTTCAGCAAAAGAAAAAAACCTTTACCTGGAGTATAATATGTCCCTTGACCTGGGGCATTTTGGCATTGGTATCCAGCATAATCTGGAAGATGGCCTGAACACTGCACATTTGCTGGGGGCAGACGTGGTAAAGGTCAGCATGGATTTACCACGGCCCCGGCCAAGGGCCGGCAGTAGGTTTCATCCAAAGGTCATGCCCTATCTTCAGGAAACTATACAAATATTAAAAAAGGCAGCACCAATGGCAGAAGCATATGGCATCCGACTGGCCCTTGAAAATCATTGTGATAGTTTTTCCCAAGAAATTCTCTGGGTACTCAAAGAGGTGAATCATACCTTTGTCGGAGCCTGCATTGATACTGTGAATGCCTGGCATATTGCTGAAGATCCCATGAAAGCAATTGAGAATCTTGCTCCCGTTGCATTTACAAATCATTTCAGGGATGATCG
>JACNHV010000159.1:12383-23362 GCA_014383445.1 Candidatus Desulfobacula maris
GCATCCCATGGAAACTGCGGCCTGCTTTATTTCAGTGATGTCATCACTTTGTGTTCTCCTGGAATAGTCAGCCATGAAATTGCAAGAACCCTTAAGGGAACATCGCCTCTGTATATAAAACCCACGCTGGATCACAAACTCTTGATATGGCTGTTAAAATTTGCTTCAAAATGCAATGCCTCCCATATGACACAGGCAGCTAAGGACAAATACGAAATCCTGAATTATTCCATCAGCCTGTTTGATACACTTCTGGCCATGGATGGAATGAGCTGCGATTTTGAAAAAAAAGGCATATTAAGCGTGTTCAAGGACCAGAAAAATTTTGAAAAGCATCAAACCATCAACGATTTTCTGAGCACTTATAATATGGGGGCCCGAAGAATTGACAAAAAAGAGCTTCTGGAACTTGAACCTGCCCTTAGAAATGATATTGCCGGTGCATGGCTCCATGAAAATGACTGGCATCTCAAACCAGACATGCTTCTGGCTTCCTGGCGAAAACAACTGAGCAAAAAAGGACTTATCATAGAAGAGCATTGCAAACTTCTAGGGTTTGAAACCAATGGAAATACCGTTGTTGGAGTGAATACCATTAAAGGCAGTTTCAAGGCAGATGCATTTGTTCTGGCAACAGGGGCATGGGCTCCCCAGACCTTAAAACAATTAAAACTTGATCTGCCGGTTCAGCCGGGAAAGGGGTATAGCATCACCATGGAAAGACCCGGCATATGTCCCACCTATCCCTGCTCTCTTTATGAAAAAAGTATGGTTGCCACCCCATGGAAAAGTGGCTATCGCCTGGGCGGAACCATGGAATTTTCAGGGTATGATGATAAGTTGAACCCCAAACGCCTTTCAAAGCTGATTTCAGGGGCAACTGCCTTTTTAAAGGACCCTGTGGGCCATCCTGTTATCGAAGAATGGACTAGCTTTCGGCCCATGACTTATGATGATTTACCCATAATAGACAGAGCACCCTCCAAAGAAAATCTTATTATTGCTACTGGTCACGGCATGCTGGGACTGACCCTGGCAACTGGAACGGGAAAACTTGTAAGTGACATGGTTTATGGCAAGACACCGGAGATCGATATCGCGCCCTTTGGTATCAGCCGGTTCAGGTAAAAAAATATTTAAAAGTTTACCTGTCACACGGCAATGATATTCCCGGCTTCGGTATCTGGTTGAAAAAATGAATTTTCAACCAGATACCCTAAAATAAACCAATGTATTAATTGACAAAATAAACACCCGGGATTATTATGCGATCCTGGGTTGAATTTTTTTGGAAAATCAATTACTTCGACCAATAAAAACATCATGTTATTTACACAACAATCACTGGAAAATTTCGGATGACATCCATATTAAAATCGTTTATTGCACTATACGCTTCAATGTTTTTGCTGGCAATGAGTCTGGGGCTGCTGGCAACCGTTCTGAGTTTGAAATTAACCATTGAGGGATTTTCTACCCAGATGACAGGTCTGATTTTAACCTCTTATTTTGTCGGTTCTGTAGTCGGTGCCATTTACTGCCGCCCTTTAATAAGAAGCGTCGGCCATATCAGGGCTTTTGCTGCATTTACCGCCCTGGCTACGGCCATGATCATGCTTCATGGATTTTATATTTCGGCTTTGTCATGGGCCATTTTCAGATTTTTTACAGGCATAGCCACAATAGGGATGTACATGGTCATAGAAAGCTGGTTCAATGAATGTGCTCAACCCCAGACAAGGGGAAGGGTTTTTTCCATATATATGGTGATGTGCTATCTGGGTGGAAGTATTGGGCAGCAGCTTCTTAACCTTGGAGATGCAAAGGGTCAAACCCTGTTTTTTATCATTGGATTTTTATTGATATCCTGTCTGATTCCAGTCGCCTTAACCCATTCAATTCACCCTGAAATGCCAAAGACTGAACCGGTCAAGTTTAAACTTATTCTTCGAAAGGCGCCACTGGGATTACTCGGATGCTTTACAGCCGGTTTGACCAATAGCTCTTTTTACACCATGGGGCCTGTGTTCTGTCATCAAAAAATGAATTTAAGTGTGTCCCATTTATCTTATTTCATGACCCTTACCGTATTGGGAGGGCTTTTGTTCCAGTGGCCGCTGGGTTCGTTTTCAGATCGATTTGACCGATCAAAGGTGCTTCCTGTTCTGGGTGGTGTTTTTGCACTGATCAGTGTCTTGATGATAGTAGCGGCTCAGGGCCCATTCTGGGTATTTATGGGAGGGACTGCCTTGTTTGGCGGGCTCATGTTCACCACTTATCCCACTGCCGTGGCAAGGGCTCACGACATGTTTGAGCCTAAGGATGTGGTGAATGTCAGCTCTGCACTTTTGCTTTTCTATGGTATGGGTGCTGTGACTGGGCCCCTTGTTTCATCTACCATCATGGAACTGATGGACACACCATTTGGATTCTATATTTATTTTGCAGGTGTCAGCGCCATCTATGCACTGGTTTCTTTATTTTTAAGACACAAAGAAATTGCTCGAATCATCCCCGTGGAGGACCAGGTGGATTTTATGATCATGAAACATACCACACAAATGGCCTTACAAATTGACCCGCGCTCGGAATTGAAAAAATGAAATCAAAATTGAAAACAGAATACTGCCTGCAATTGTTAATAGTGTCATAAAAAATAATACTAAATACCGGGCTTGATTTTTTTTATAGAATAGTCATGAGATATTTACCAAAAAGAAAGGGGCAGTATGGTAAAAGAAAATACAACAATTCCCCCCAAGGATCGCTTTGATCTCACAGATTGCAAATCAACCATGAAAGCGGTTGTTACAACCGGAAATGGCGGATATGAAAAATTGGTTTATCGGGATGTTCCGATTCCGGCACTTGGCCCAAAGGAAGTTCTTCTGCAGGTACTTGCCGCAGGAGTAAACAATACTGAAATCAATACCCGCCTTGGCTGGTACTCTTCCAAAGTCACAACGAGCACAGAAGAACTTACGACCGGCGAGAGAGAAAAAAAAGAGGCAAATGTACAGGGAGATGGCGGCTGGAATGAGGCAACGCCATTTCCGTTTATTCAGGGTACAGATTGTTGCGGCCGGGTGGTGGCTGTTGCAACGGGGGTGGATGAATGCCTTATCGGCTTGCGTGTACTGGTACGGGCCTGTATGCGAAGCAAGGGATGGGATTCTTTGGAAAATATTTGGATAGCTTCTGATTTTGACGGTGCATTCGCACAATTTGTGAAAGTACCGGCGGCCGAGGTTTTCCCCATAGATTGTGATTGGAGCGATGCCGAGCTTGGCACGATCCCATGCGCCTATGGTACAGCTGAAAATATGATCCATCGGGCAAAGGTGGCAAAAGGAGAGCATGTGCTGGTTGCGGGTGCGTCGGGCGGTGTCGGATCGGCAGTCGTTCAGCTGGCAAAGCGTCGTGGAGCCTTTGTAACAGCCATTGTGGGGAAGTCAAAGATTGAAAATGTAAGGGCAATCGGTGCGGATCAAGTCATTGCCCGAGACGTAGATATTGTGGCTGGCCTGGGAGAAAAATCCGTGGATGTTGTCGTTGACAACGTGGCAGGAAAAGGCTTTGGAGGGATGCTCAAAGTGCTGAAGCGGGGCGGGCGGTTTGTATCCTCGGGCGCCATTGCAGGACCGCTCGTGACACTTGATATGCGTGATTTTTATTTAAAAGACTTGACCCTGATCGGATGTACTGCTTGGGATGAGCCTGTTTTCTCAAACCTTATTTCCTACATCGAAAAAGGTGATATAAAGCCAATTTTGGCAAAAACATTTCCACTCAGGCAGATTGTTGCGGCACAACGCGAGTTCATCAAAAAGAAACATGTGGGTAAATTCGTTTTGATTCCGCCGCCAGTAGACAGCTAAAAAAATAATCCTGTTTTTTGACGAGCCCATACTGACCCGGGAGGAATTTAGATGTTATGCAAATAAAAAAGATGAATGTACCTGATTTTTTAACCCCCTGGCTGGACCGTTTCTATGAACCCCTGGAAATTGATCTTTTGCAGATACTGGCAAGCAAACCACTTGAAAAAAAACAGATAGTAAGGCTTTTGGAAAAGAACAAAACCCTGAAAGATTATAATAATTTTGATATGTTTTTGGAAAGAGCCTGGCAAAGAGGTGTTGTTAAATTTCTTGATGACCAGCGGATCGAACCGGAAGATTTTCATATCAGGTTTGATTTTTGGGCATTATTTGAAGGATGGAAGGATCTGCCCGTTGAAATAAAGGACAGGTTAAACGATTGGGAATTAAATCATTACATTGTATCCCATGCCCAAAAAGCAGAAGAACTGAAAAATAAAAAACAAAGAGATCCTTATAAAATATATCCGGAATACCTTTTGCTGAACGAGGTTAAGGCGCTTTTTAAAAAAATACCTAAATTTTATTTATGGCCCTGCAATTGCCGGGCAATGATTGGAAACTGCGAAAAACCTGAATTCACCTGTGTCAGATTTTCAAATAACAGGGGAATCGGATGGGAGATTTCAAGGGAAAAAGCTCTGGACATTGTACAAGAGGCCAATAAAAATGGACTGATGCAAATTGGTGAACTTGGTCTGGATAAACATGGGATGATTACAGGTGCTTTATGCAATTGCTGCAGTGACTGCTGTTTTCCCCATCAGCTCTCCCAAAAACTCAATGTTCAAAAATATTGGCCCATGAGCCGTTTCCTGGCTCAGCCTCCGACCCAGGACTGCATCAAATGCGGAAAATGTGTCCAACGATGCCCTTTTGAAATCATATCCCAAAAAAAAGATATCAAAGAAAAAAAACGCCTGGTTCCTGTAATTGATGCTGAACAATGCAGGGGATGCGGTGTCTGCGCCACAGGATGTCCTGAAGGTGCCATTAAAATGGAACAGACAGGAGAATCCTTGTTTGAAAAGAAATTCCAGTAAGCAGCACCTGACACCATGCCATAGATTTATGCCAGCCTTGCTTTTGCGCAACCTGTGGAATAGTAAACCCTTTCGAAAAATTGCCATTCAGGGAATTTGGCGGTGTTGCCATTTTCCCTAAATCGTCGGATACAACCCGGTGAGATTGCCTCGCGAAAACTATTTATATATGGCCGTAATAGTCCCGATGCACAGTTACCATATTGGCAAAATCCATAAGGGTTCCCCAACTGAAAACGGGAATATTGATGGCTCTTTGCAATGCCCTGGCAAAGGGTGGAAAACCCGTACACTCAAGCACCATGGCCCCCATATTGGGATGGTTTTCATAAAATGCCGTGCCTGCCTTAAGAAAATCTTCTTCAGCCAGATGATAGTCAGCCTGTGGTATTGCCGGTCTCAGTCCCTGGGTCCAGAGATTGTCAAATTCCGGACATTTACCGTTATCCATGGCACCTCCAACCACATAGTTGGTTCCGGGAAGCACACCCACACTGGACAGATGTTTTTCAAGCAGATCCTTTTTGGTTGCCATGAGTATCCCCACAACTTTATCCGGGTTGATAATGGACTGTGCCCAGGGAACCTGCAGCAGACTGGACATGAACACGGGAATATCCAGTCGGGCTCTCACCTCTTTCTGGAAAAAGGCAAAATAACCGCATTCAGCAGCAATGGCACGGCATCCCATTTTCTGAAGTTTAAACGCAGCCGTCAGTATGGTATCAAGGTATTGATCCTTATGTTTGCCGCGAACCAGTTTATCAATATCCAGTCCCTGGGCCACCTCATACTGGATGGGGTATGGATAGGCGCTTGGATTTCTCACATCCCCTGGAAAGCCGGGGTAGGTTTCATCCAGAAGAATAATGCCAAGGCCCATGCCGGAACAGTGCACATTTCTGCCTTGTATGCCTGTGATCCCGAAATCTCTGTTTTGATGCATATTTAAAATTCCTTTAAAAAAGTTTAGGGTTTATTATTGTCTGGCTGAAAGCACCTTTTCAAGTGTAAGCGATGGAATACCGCATTCCTTCATATAATCGTCCATACCTTGCTGGATGTTTCTGGGTATATCCGGGGTGAAATATTTTTCTTCCAGTCTAAAAAGCCCTTTTTCAATCAAACGGGCAAAAGCATCTCTGTAGGCCTGGGGGGTATTAGTTTTTTGTGGGGCAAGTTCCGGCTGAAATAACAGTGTCCTGCAATGTTTCAGCGTATGCGGGCTGGTCAAAAACTCTCCTCCTGGCCCTGCCTGTCGGATAATATCCAGGGCCATGGATGCCTCATCAACCACAAGGGGTTCACTGTTTTTGTTCAACATTCGAATGATTTCCAGATCCACCATGAATTGTTCAAAACTGAACTGTGAAAAGCTATTCAGAATACCGGCACCATGAACAATAAGACTGGTGCGATATTGATAATCACTGCTCAGTGTCATCATAGCCTCGTATCCGCTCTGTGCGGAAACCTGTCCTGCGTCTGTCACAGCTCCGATTCCCCGGTTGGGTAAATTATATTTTTCAGCCATTTGCGTTGCCATTATCCTAAAAGCAAACCTGGATGGTGATCCCAGGGAGATCCCTCCGGTTCTTAGATCGGCAGGATGTCCCAGGCATCCATAAATCAAAGGCATCCCAGGGGAAAGGGTCTGGGTAACACATGCCCCGGCCAGAAATTCTGCATTGGCTTGAACCATGCTGCCGGCAGGGGTGATGGGTGAGGTGGAGCCAAACATCAGACCAGGGGTGATGATAGCTGCCTGATTATATTCACCACAGATACGAAGTGTTGCCAGGGCATTGGCATCAATCTGAAGAGGACTCAAGGTGTTCACCAGAAAAAGAAATCTGGGGCAGCTTTTAAATTCATCCTCTCCGCCAAAGGCAATGCAGCCAAGCTCCATAATACGGCGAACCTGATATTCAGTCCCCTGTATTCCAAGAAGGGGTTTTCCGCTAAGAGCAAGAGCTGTGTATACCATTGCCAGGCTTGCCAATTCAGCCTCAAGATCCCCGGGTTGCGCTAGTATGCCGCCGTTGAGTTGTAAAAGGTCAGTGGCCTGCACCAGCTTTGCAATGCGGATATAATCGTTAAAACAGGCCGGACGACGTTGATGATCGGCCGTGACCACTTCAGGAGCGCCATAGGCCGGGGCAATGCAGCGACTGTTGTTGCCGATGGAAATGGTGTGAAGGGGATTACGCCCCATAAGGGTAAAGGTCGAAGGCGCTGTGGCAAGGCATGCCATGACCTGCTCTTCCGTAAACCGAACCCGTTGGCCCTCCACCTGAAACCCGCGCTTTTTGAGCGCTTTTACAACAATGGGGTCATAAAGACAGACACCTGGATCATTTAAAATCTCCAGGGATGCCCTGTGAATTTGTTTAGAAATATTTTGCATATTTACTCATTCTTCTTAGCCTGATCAAGTTAGAACCAAAGGTATTTTTCCAATTTTTGTCAAGAATAACACAAAATTTAAAAATAGAAATCTAAAAGAATAAAACATCTAAATCCTATCGCCGGCTCTTGAACCTGGCCTCTCCGGCTTCGAGCTGGTCAAGGATCTCCAGATAGGTGGTGTAACGTTCTTTGGCAATCTTTCCGCTCATGACCAATTTTGCCACAGCGCATTCCGGTTCAGTGCGGTGGCGGCAATCACGAAAACGGCACCTGCCTGCCATGGCCGATTCAAACCCGGGAAAATATCCTGCAAGATCCTCTGGAGAAATATCCACCAGTCCAAACTCGTTGAAACCCGGGGTATCCACTAGTTCACCTCCGCCTGGGAGTGCATGAAGAGTGGAAACAGTGGTGGTATTACACCCCCTGCTGCCCGCTTCATAGAGCTCCCCCACCCTTAGATCCAGTGTCGGGCAAATGGCATTGAGCAGGGAACTTTTGCCCACCCCTGTAATGCCCACGAAAAAGCTCCGAAACTCCTGCCCCAGAAACAATTCTAAGGCAGCCAGCCCCTCTCCAGTGACTGCGCTCATGACAAAAATATCCATAATTCCGGTATAGGTGGCGGTAAGCTCAGCAACAAGGATTTCAGAGCCTTCAAGATCACACTTGTTGATCACCAGCACTGGAATCAGGGCCGCCCCCCTTGCAGTAACGATTGCCTGATCAATATACCCGAATGGAGGCCGCGGCAGCGGTGCGACCACCACACCGAGAACATCCAGGTTCGCACCAACAATTCTTATGCTACCCCGGGAATCCCTTCGGCAAAGCTCTGTTCTGCGTGGTAACCGCGTGAGAAGCTTGTCACTTACGACCACGTCATCACCTACTACATGGCCGGAGCGCTTTTTTACCTGTACCATCTGCCGTTCTCCAGATTCAAACAAAATATCCACGGCAACACCATGATGAGCGACAATCACACCCTTTTTCTTAATTTTCAAACGCTGACTCTCCATCCTGATATAGGCATGCCCCCACTGATTAATGAAATTTATTCAAAATGCATATTACCTTGTTTTTTATTTCCTTGCAATATCTGTACAATCATGTATGATGCAATTTAATATTACACTAAGTAGAATCAAATTTTCCTTCAAGGTTGTCCTCGTTAACCTCGTTGTTTTTTCAAACATCGTTCGTTGCCACTGAAGTTTCTGCTGATTCAATAACAGGAGAAGCTAAATGACAAATTATAATACAAACCCTTATCACGTCTTGACAGAGACTAACCCGGGCCATGGCCTGTTGATTGCCCTGGACGTCCTCAGCAACATCATCCCACGCATTTCCCATAAAACCAAATAAACAAATAAACAAATAACCAGCAGATCTTTATGAATCTGCAGATCTATGAACCAGGGAACCGCCCTGGCAGATCATCACAAAATATATAGGAGTATTAATGAGTTTTAACAATTTTAAGTTTGACCCTAAAGTAAACGCAGGCATTGCTGCCTGCGGCTATACTATCCCCACCCCGATCCAGAAACAAGCTATTCCCCCAATCCTTGAAGGCCGGGACATCCTTGGCCTGGCCCAGACCGGGACGGGGAAAACGGCAGCCTTTGTTCTGCCCCTTCTCCAGCGGCTGCTGGACGGTCCCCGCAAACGAGTGCGGGCCTTGATCGTAGCACCCACCAGGGAGTTGGCCGAACAGATCCATGATGATATCAGCAAAATGGCAAAAGAAACAGGCCTGCGAAGTCTTTCCATTTATGGCGGCGTAGGTAAGCATCCCCAGGTCAAAGCAATCCGCAATGGTGTGGAAATTATTGTTGCCTGCCCCGGCCGCCTTCTGGACCTTCTTAATGACAGGGCCTTTTCCCTTAGCGCTGTTGAGGTGCTGGTTCTTGATGAGGCAGACCACATGTTTGACAAAGGATTTCTTCCGGACATCCGCAGGATCATAAAACAGCTGCCCTTAAACCGTCAAACCATGGTTTTTTCCGCCACCATGCCCACGGAAATCCGCCATTTAGCGGAAAACATATTAAAAAATCCGGCAACTATACAAATCAACCATACCCAGCCGATCCTTGCAATCTCCCATGTCCTGTTTCAGGTTGCAAAAGAGCAGAAGACCTCTTTACTCAAGAGCATCATTCAGGAAGAAAAAATGACGAGTACCCTGGTCTTTACCCGTACCAAACACAAGGCTAAAAGCCTGGCTCTGGTGCTGCAAAAGGCCGGCTTTAGCGCAGCTTCAATTCAGGGCAATCTCTCCCAGGTCAAACGACAGCAGGCGCTGGACGGCTTTAAGGATGGCACCTTCAAAATCCTGGTGGCAACAGATATTGCAGCCCGGGGGATTGATGTAAAGGGAATTTCCCATGTCATCAACTATGATGTGCCGGATACGACCGATGCTTATACCCACCGCACCGGCCGTACTGGCCGGGCAGAACGAAGCGGGCAGGCATTCATCTTTGCCGGCAAGGAAGACAGCAGGATTATATCTCTGATTGAGCGGAACCTGGGCAAAAAGATGCGCCGCCAGGCAACCCCAGGTTTTGCCTGGGAACCAAAAGAGATAGTTGTTGAAGAAAAAAGAGACCGTTTTCCACGACAGATGCCCAGAAGAAAGCAACCAGCTGCGACCGGGAGGGGTAGAAACCAACACAGCGGATTTTTTGCCTCGACTTCCGGCATAAACAGGACAGCTCACCCATAACCGATTTTGTCTGGACACCCAGGCTTGCAGTCGAAGTATCAAATGATGCCCCGGCTATATAATAGTGGTTCCCCCAAGGGAACCATAACACAAAACATTAATGAGGATTTAGTCTTGTTTAAACCAAACTATTCATTTGAAAAGCGCCAGAAAGAATTGGCAAAGAAAAAGAAAAAAGAAGAAAAAAAGCAACGCAAACTGGAGAAACAAAACAATCCTGTCGAGGAAAATGAGAACTCATCTCCTCCTGAAGATTAACCCGTTTGCTAAAAAAGAGTACAACTAAGAATCGCTGGTTGCATTCAGGCCTTTTTCTTGATAAGAATTAACAAGTATGTCAGCCGATAAAACTATTGAGCTTGTAAATTTAATATACGCTTATTTAATAGGCATGGATGATGTTTGCCTTGCTCCCTTTCTTGCGGACTGGCCTTCTAAACCTTTCAAAACTCGCATTGTCAGGGCTAACACATGGAATGCGAACAGGAAACAAACCTCTACTTGCTCTATATCTTTGGCAAGGGGGTAATCTTGCCCAGAAATCACACATCGACTCTCGATAAATAGAAAGACAAACTGAGTGATATTTTAGGCATGCTTGATGCCGCGACAGAAATAAAGGATATGAATGATGGACAACATAAAATCAGCAATAATAGAAATCAAATCCGAGTTGATTGAATTTGCTCAGGAATTGATAAAGATAAAGAGCTACTCCGGTGATGAGCAAGAGATAATCAAGCACATAAACGAGAAAATGATTCAACTTGATTATGATGAGGTGATCATTGATGCCATGGGAAATATTGTCGGTCGAATCGGAAATGGGAAAACAATCATTATGTTTGATTCCCATATAGATACGGTGGAAGTCAATGATGTTTCAGAGTGGACACATGATCCCTTTGG
>JACNHV010000322.1 GCA_014383445.1 Candidatus Desulfobacula maris
AAAACCTGTAAAAAGGGGGATCATGTCTTCAGATACTAAGTATATTCTTGCCATTGATCTGGGCACCTCAGGCCCAAAAGTTGCCCTTGTCTCTGTGCTTGGAGATGTTATTGATCATGAATTTGAAAAGACACACACCATCCTTTTACCCCAGGGCGGGGTTGAGGAGGATCCGGATGACTGGTGGAGAGCGATTGTCAAGGCAGCCAAAAGGCTTTTATCCAAAAATCTTGTCCCTGTAAAAGATATCATCGCCATCTGTTGTACAAGTCAGTGGTCTGGTACAGTGGCCGTGGATAAGAGCGGGAATCACCTGATGAATGCCATCACCTGGATGGATGCACGGGGGGCTGCCCATGTAAAAAAAATCACCAATGGTCTTATTAAAATTGAAGGGTATGGTATTTCAAAGCTTTATAAATGGCTGAAGCTTACAGGTGGTATCCCTCTTCGATCAGGCAAAGACCCCATTGCCCACATCCTTTTTATTCAAAAAACATTTCCTGATATCTATAAAAATACCTATAAATTCTTAGAACCAAAGGATTATTTAAACCTGAAACTCACGGGAAAGTTTTTTGCTTCCAATGAATCAATTACCCTGCACTGGGTTACTGACAACAGGGACATTAACAATATCTGCTATCACGATGACCTGATAAAAATGGCTTGTATTTCAAAAGAAAAACTGCCTGAATTGAAAAAGGCCACAGATATCATAGGTCCTGTGAAAAAAGAAATTGCCCTGGAACTTGGTCTCAATGAATCCACGAAGGTGGTCATGGGAACACCTGATATTCATTCAGCTGCCATTGGTTCCGGTGCTATTGATGATTTTGCAGGGCATGTTTACGTGGGCACTTCAGGGTGGCTTTTGTGTCACCTGCCTTACAAGAAAACAGATCTTTTCCATAATATGGGGGCCTTGCCCTCTGCCATTCCCGGTAAATACCTTCTGGTAAATGAGCAGGATATTGCAGGGGAAGCCCTGAACTTTTTAAGGGACAATATCATTTATCCGGAAGATGAACTGACACCTGACATCAGGGTTAAAGATGTGCACAAAGCATTTAACATAATGGCGGCTAAAATCCCACCCGGGTGTGACAACCTTATCTTCACCCCCTGGCTGAATGGAGAAAGATCCCCTGTTGAAGACCGCTATATAAGATCAGGGTTTCACAACATGTCTTTAAATACAACACGAGCCCATATGGTCAGGGCAGTGTTTGAAGGCGTGGCCTTTAATGGTAAATGGCTGCTGAAATATGTTGAAAAACTGATTAAAAAGAAAATGGAAAACATCAACATCATTGGCGGCGGCGCAACTTCTGATCTCTGGTGTCAGATTCACGCCGATATATTGAACCGGACCATCAGAAGGGTAAAAGATCCCATCCAGGCAAATGTAAGAGGGGCAGGGCTTCTTGGCTCTGTTGCCCTTGGATATATTAAATTTGATGAAATACCTGAAAGAACGGAATTTGACTCAATTTTCAAACCTGATCCAGAAAACCATAAACTCTATAAAAAATTGTTTAAACAATTTCAGGCCATTTATAAACAGAACAAAAAAATATATAAAAGGTTAAACAAATAACAATGATTGAAAAACTATTTAATCTCATTCCCCAGAAATTTGCCTGCTTTTTTGAAAAACATTTAAAAAAAATACCCTATGTGAAAAACAAAATTGACGTTGAGATCAATGGGGTAATGAAAGATCTTGAAACCTCTTTAAAACCTTATAAAGACACTTTCCAATCCCACATCCATCTTCCCCGGACTGCGCTTGAAAGAGATGAAATCCTTGCCCAGATCCTTGAAATGAATACCAGGGAGGAAGATAAATGGAAACAGGGTTATGTCTCAGGAGCAGTTTACCATGGCAATAAGGAGCATATTGAATTTTTAAACAAGGTATATGCCATCACATCTCAAACCAATCCTTTACACTCTGATCTCTGGCCCAGTGCGTCCAAGTTTGAAGCGGAAATTATTGAAATGACAGCCTCTATGCTGTCCTCAAAAAAGACTGATGATCCAATCTGCGGCACGGTGACCTCTGGCGGAACAGAAAGCATACTTCTTGCCATGAAAACCTATAGGGATTTTGCCAGGGTTAAACAAAACATAAAAAAGCCGGAACTCATTGTTCCACTAACGGCCCATGCTGCCTTTGACAAGGCCTGCCAGTATTTTAATATCAAAATGCGACATATTTCCGTCAATGAATATTTTCAGGCTGATATCAGCCAGGTCAAAAAAGCTATCAATAAAAACACCATTGCCATTGTGGGCTCTGCCCCCTCCTTTCCCCATGGGACCATTGATCCCATAGAAGAGATGTCAGAAATTGCATTGGAAAACCATATCGGCTTTCACACGGACGCATGCCTTGGCGGCTTTGTGCTGCCCTTTGCCGAAAAATTAGGCTTTGATGTGCCGCTGTTTGATTTCAGACTAAAGGGCGTCACCTCCATATCAGCTGATACCCATAAATATGGATATGCTGCCAAGGGAACCTCGGTTATTATGTATCGGGGTGAGGAACTAAGACATTTCCAGTACTACACGGCAACGGACTGGCCAGGCGGTCTTTATTTTTCCCCTACATTCGCAGGAAGCAGGCCAGGAGCGTTGAGCGCAGCCTGCTGGGCATCTCTTTTATCCATTGGTGAAAAAGGATATCTTACTGCCACCCGGAAAATAATGGATGCTGCTGATAAAATCAAACAGGGAATCTGCGATATTCCGGAACTCTATATTCTTGGAAAACCCTTGTGGGTGATTGCGTTTGGTTCCAAAAAACTTAATATTTACAGGGTGCTTGACGAAATGAGCCAAAAAGGCTGGAGTCTCAACGGTCTTCACAAACCTTCCTGTGTTCATATCGCCATTACCCTGCTGCATACCAGGGAGGGGGTTTGCCAGAGGTTTATTGATGACCTGAAACAGGCTGTTGAAAAAGTAAAAACAACTTCAGACACAAAAAAAGGCATGGCTCCTGTTTATGGCATGGCTGCAACCCTTCCTGCCAGGGGAATTGTCAGCGACATCCTGAAAAAATATCTGGATACCTATTATAAGGCATAATAAAAACCATTTGTATTTTACACAGGCTTTGTAACCTTTTCAAGGGGTGTTTTACCTGCCGTACAGGAGCTTGATATGTACACAAGCTATTCGATCATCCTTCTGGTAGTGTCTCGATTTGTAGATTCCTGATTTTTAGCCACAGGCAGGGCCGTACCAATTAGCCAAAGAGCGGTAAGGCACAACTCGCGACCTTTTAAATTGCTTTCGAACAGTTTCAATTTTTTCCCCGACTATTTCTATATCAGGGTAAAAAGATGTCAGGATTGGAAATTTGGACGATAGAGCGGTTTTTTTGCAGTTAAGTGCGGGCCGTGTTTTTTATATATTGGTACGTTGAATTTGGAAAAGGTCCCTTGATGGAACTTCTATATCCTATAAAATTGAATATGGAATGATTGCTTTTGGTATATATTTCTAATATAAAAAGTCTAAATTTGAGGAAGTGATTTATTTGGATATAATTTCTACATATTTTTCTTTTGTCAGAGGACATTCCAACAATAGGTCAAAGTCGGAAACTGACAAACCTAGTTGTCTGGCCATCGATGAATAAGTCTTTCTCGGAATCCCCTTACGGCCTTTAGGAACTGTTATTCGTTTTGCTTTTACCCCATTTAGCTTGAACCAGCCGTTAAATTCTTTCCCGCTTTTAAACTCAATGTGCAGTTTTTTTTCACCTACTTTTTTAACATCTTTTACATTAAATTGAGCATTTTTCATAATTAGGAATCGATAATCAGTTCTTTAAGAAAATTTTTTATATTTAGCCACTCTTCGGTAAAATTATCATCTTCTATCAGGTCAAAATATAAAGATTCAATTTCAAATTTAAGAGCATCCACAGCCTCAATTCTATCATCACCACAACCAAATAAAGAAAAATCAACAACTCTTGCAATAAACCCTTCATCATCTTCTTCAATTATCACATCCAAAGGATGACGTAATCGCTTTGTTTCCAGTAAATTTAATTTGATTGTAGTCGCTTCATTTTTTTTATAGTCAGCAAAATTCATTCGTTCGATATAAGTAGCAATATGAGGAATCAACTGTTCCAATTCTAGACTTGTTGCTACTTCTTCTTCAGCAACCACTGGAACTGAAGTAGTGTCTGACTCTTTTTGTTTAGATTTCCAATCATAAAAAGACACAATGGTATCAGAAGCACTATTAGTTGCGGTTTCGGTCATTTCAATCCTTTGAATTTATTTTATTTGTTAAGTCTTGACAGATAGTTCTTGCCTCATCCCATTTATTGAATAATCCAATAATTGTAGTTTGATCATTGTCTTGGGTAAGACTAATATTAAAATTATAAGCGAGTTGAAGTATTTCTTTTTTTTGATTCTTCATCGCCACTGCGATAGGTTTTGCATCAAGTTTAAATCTTGTCCCTAAAAGATCTTTGCTAAAATACCCACCAAATCGCACATTGTTTTCCCCAAGATTATCAAATAATATAGATTTTTCATTACAAAATAATGATCGACTTAATTTATTCATATCTTTATCAGATGGAGTTACATGATATGTAAAATTTAACCCGGCTGCTGTAAATGGAGTGTGGGGTAAGAGTTTAATAAGCCCCCCAATCTTTGATAATAGTAATTCTTTGGCATTTTTATATTTAGTGTTTATTGAGAATTGCAATCGATCAGGAATAATATGTAATCGAAAGTCGTCGGATTGCACTTCAACAACCACAGGTAAACAAGTTGCACCTTGCAATTCTTTTTCCGTAAAAATTTTATTTTTATATAACCAAACTGTATTTAATATATTTACGTTGAAAGTAGAGGCAATAATAACTATATTGCTGTCAACAAAGTCTATATTGTGATTCATTTTATGATTTTTCTCCAAAACATTTTTCTCTTGGATGTTAATTGTTTAACAATAAAGTAATCATTTTAATTTGTAAACCAAATATCACAAAAGATTTTGTAAGGCAAATTTTTAATTACCCATTATATTTTATACATACCTTGACGTAACAAAATTCTCAACCGGCTATTCAACTTGGAGTTATGTTGCGAGTGGGTTAAATTACTCTAGCCGACACTTCTATTGACTAAAA
The DNA here is from genome assembly GCA_014383445.1 of Candidatus Desulfobacula maris. Classification (GTDB taxonomy): domain Bacteria; phylum Desulfobacterota; class Desulfobacteria; order Desulfobacterales; family Desulfobacteraceae; genus Desulfobacula; species Desulfobacula maris. The sequence continues at coordinate 5,177 of JACNHV010000322.1, forward strand.
CAAGTATATATCTTACCATTGCAACGTATAAATTTGTTACATGGCATAATGGATGCCCTTGTCATAATTTCCGAATGTGATACATACATGTCGCACTTTTCGGTCTGCAAAGGATGGCTTTTTGTTACGTTCCCAATCAAAATTGACAGAAGACGGGTGTTCTCTGATCGGGTGGAAAGAATGGCTGGCATTACCGGATCTTGGTATCCCCGCCTTAAAAGCCAAAATAGACACGGGTGCACGCACCTCTGCCCTCCACACCTTCTGCATTGAAGAATTTACTGTCAAAGAACAGCTGATGGTGCGTTTTGGTATTCACCCTTTGCGGAAACAGAATAATATTGAATTATTCTGTGAAGCACCTGTATTTGACCGTCGTCTGGTTAAAGACTCGGGAGGCCATTCTGAAATGCGTTATGTCATTGAGACAACGGTTATCTTGGGATCCGTGCAATGGCCAATCCAGATATCATTGACCAACCGTGAGGGTATGATGTTCAGGATGCTGTTAGGACGAACAGCCCTTAAACAAAGGTTTTTGGTAGACCCTGGCCAGGCTTATCTCACGGGACGCGCATTGGCGAAGTCATATTCACTTTCTAAAAGCAGGAGTCAACGATTATGAAAATCGGTATTCTTTCCCGCAAATCAACAATCTATTCAACTAATAGCCTGGTTGAAGCTGCAAAAAAACGCGGGCACTTTGTATCGGTAATTGATCCGCTACGCTGTTATATGGACATCACCTCCCATCATCCTGCCATTCACTATAAAGGAGAAAAGCTTGAAGGGTTTGATGCGATTATCCCACGAATTGGAGCATCCATAACATTTTATGGAACGGCAGTCGTACGCCAATTTGAAATGATGGGGGTATATTGTGTAAACGAATCCGTGGCCATCAGTCGTTCACGTGATAAACTTCGCAGCCTGCAGCTCTTAGCTAGAAAGGGTATTGGACTGCCGGTCACGGGATTTGCCCATAGCACAAAATTCACCGATGACCTGATCTCAATGGTGGGTGGCGCACCCCTGGTAGTCAAAATGATTGAGGGAACCCAGGGGGTCGGAGTCGTTCTTGCAGAGACCCAACAGGCAGCCCAGAGCGTTATCCAAGCCTTTCGCAGTCTTAAAGCCAATATTCTGGTCCAGGAATTTATACAGGAGTCCCGGGGCAGTGATATACGTTGCTGGGTTATTGGTTCAAAAGTAGTTGCAGCCATGAAACGACAGGGGCCAGAAGGTGAATTTAGGTCTAATCTGCATCGTGGCGGGCAGGCAGCAAGGATAAAAATTACGCCTGAAGAGCGCTCCACAGCAATTCGGGCCGCTAAAATAATGGGTTTGCGGGTGGCCGGGGTAGATCTGCTTCGATCAAATCACGGGCCTGTGGTTATGGAAGTTAACTCTTCGCCCGGCCTGAAAGGGATAGAAACGATCACGGGTATAGATGTGGCCGGTATGGTGATTTCTTATATTGAAAAAAATGCATGCCCTGGGAAAACTGGCACAAAAGGTAAGGGATGAGATGCAAAATCCTACGACTATCGCTAAAACACAGGTGAATCCGGGGACACAGGCAACCATCCATATCCCCTTGCCCCCGCTATACACCCATACAGCCATGGCCATGCCTGTCCATGTCATTCACGGACGTAAGAATGGCCCAAGGCTTTTTGTTTGCGGGGCAATCCACGGTGATGAAATCATTGGTACTGAAATTATCCGCCGTCTCATTAAACTCAAGAAGGTTAAAAACCTTCGCGGCACTCTGATTGCCGTTCCAGTGGTAAATGTCTATGCCTTTGAACAGCATTCACGATATTCCCCGGACAGGAGGGATCTGAACCGATTTTTTCCAGGTTCTAAAAATGGTTCATTAACCTCTCAGTTAGCGGATACGTTCATGTCTGAGGTTGTCAGGGACAGCCAGTACGGTATTGACCTGCATGCCGGTTCCAACCACAGGGCAAATTTCCCACAAATTCGGGTTGATATTGAAAATCCAGATACCCTTCAATTGGCCAAGGCCTTTCGAGTGCCGGTAGTGATCAACGCTAGCATGCGCGACGGCTCTCTTAGAAAGTCTGCAGCCGATGAAGGCGTTCACACAATACTGTATGAAGCTGGTGAGGTACTGCGTTTTGATGAGGAGGCAGTAAGGGCCGGTGTCCGGGGGATATTGTCTGTAATGACAAGCATTGGAATGCTGCGACCGCCAACACGTCAATCAAGACCGCAAAACGATCAACTAATTGCCGACTCAACTTCCTGGGTGCGAGCTCCAGTCAGTGGGATTTTACAGATGGAATCTCCCCTGGGTGCCAAAGTAGCTTTAAATAGCCGGATAGGGGTCATTGCAGATCCATTTGGAGATCAGGAAATGGTCATACATTCACCCGTATCCGGAATGGTGATTGGCCGTTTGAACCTTCCCCTGGTGCACAGGGGAGATGCTATCATTCACATTGCCCACCTGAACCGTCTCAAAAAAATCAAGCCGACTATTGAAGAATTTCGAGAAGCAATGGCCGAAGGGTTATAGACAGCTGATATTATGAATCTTTAACAGATCACGAGGCCCTTCAAGGCATTGATTGCAATTCTTTTTCAAACAGTATAAATTCTGTCCTGGGGTATCAATAAAAAATTTGTCAGCAGTGGATTAAAATAGGCAGTTATGAAAAAAAAATTTACTTTAGCGGGCATTGGGCTTGTCTTTATTTTTCTTGCAATAGTTTTGTCAATATTTCTTTATGCAAAAACAGACCATGCAAAAAATCTGCTTGTTAATAAAATTAATATAGCCATACCTGGTACTCTTTTAGCTGAAAAAATAGAATTTTCATTAATCAATTCATATGTCAAACTAGACGGAATACAGATCAAAGACAGGCAAAACATAACCTGTTTAAAAATCAAAAGCTTTTTAATTGATTTAAAGATAAGTTCTATTTTCCGAAAAGTTCTGGAGATAACTTCATTTACTGTGAACAGCCCGGAAATATCAATTGTTATGGATATAAACGGCCGTATTAATTTAATAGATACGCTCATAACAAAAGATGAGAAATTCCCTGAAAAAGAAGTTCCAAAAAAGGAAAATAAAGGAATTCCCTTTAATGTGGTTGTTAAAAAAGCACAGGTTATTGAGGCAGCATTAACCTTTAATGATCCAAGTACGCAAATTGAATTAAGATCATTAAATATTGACATCATGGATGTTAACCTTTTTGAGCAGCATCTATCTTTGACCAGCCGGTTAAAAAACAGCAGAATAAGATTGAAAGATAAAGAAATCCTGATTGAGAACTTCAGTTTTTTGTCTGAACTTGAACAAGGAGAAAAAATTGATTTTGAAGCTGAACTGGAGTCTGACCTGTGCGATTTTAAAGCAAAAGGAATTGCATACAATATTGTTAAAGCACCTGAAATTGATTTTAATATAACGGCAACATCCCAACTTGAAAAATTAAACCGGTTTTTGGAAAAGACGATAAACCTTGGTGGTTTTGCCAAAATGACCCTTGCAGGCAAAGGACCTGTAAACAACCCTGAAGTTGCAGTCAATCTTGATGTGGCCGACCTGAAGATTGATGAAGATCTAAAAGGGGATGGACTTAATTTGTCAGCAAGTCTTATTGACAGGAACCTTTCAATAAAAAAAGGATTTCTTAATATTCTTGGAAGCAATATCGCATTTAATGGTATGGTGGATCTTAAGGATTTTTTCCCAAAAGGATTTTTAAACCCTGCCCAAAATATAGATGACCTTAAATACGATTTTTCCTTTGATCAGAAAAATGGAGATTTTCAAGATCTTGAAAAATGGGTAAAAGGATTTTCAGGACGGTTTTCATCCTTTGGTAAGCTCACGGGCAAAGGCATTCAGCCTGAAAACCTTGCGGTAAATTATCATTTTAATGTAGTTGTTGAAGATTTTAAACAAGACAAGCCTGAAACAGATTTTCTGGATTTTGAAACTGACATAAGCGGAACCATTGAAAAAGGCATTTGCAAAATAACCAGGCTTAACGCCAAAACGGGGGATACGGCAATTGAGGCGTCCGGGCAGTATGATATCTTTAAAAAATACCTGACCGCAGCCCTGAATATAAATGCCCAAGATCTATATGCAATAACCCAGCCCTTGGGCATCACCCCTGTCAAGGGAAGTGTTGACAGCAACATACGCATTGCAGGTCACATCAATAATCCTGAAATCAAGGCAATGGTTTCTGGAAAGAATCTTATGGCGCAAGACATTTTTGTCAGTGACCTTAAATTTGCAGGTTCCATAAACCCTTTAGGACTTGTCGACATCCAACAGCTTGTTGTTAAAGATCAGGACATGATACTGGATGTGAAAGGATCTGCCAAAGTCTTTGAAAAACAGTTTACGTTAAAAGATGTTATCAAAGCAAACATCCTGCTTTCAGGACAAAACATCAATCCAAAACGATTTCTTGAACATGGTGATATAAAAATAAATCAAGAGCAATTGGATTCTTTGATCAATTCAAATCTTAATATCAATTCAAATCTTAATATGGTTGTGGACTACACCATTGCCTCATCCATGGACAAAATAAATTTTTACGACATTGAAATTCCTGTAAAAAATATTAAAGTAGACTTTGATCTTGAAAAAAGTGAAATTGCCATCAAACTTGAAAAAATTGCAAGCCTGAATTCTTCACTGAACACTGAAAACAATCAATACCAAGCTCGGATAAACTTCAACCATAGCGATCTTACCTCTTTGTTTAAATCTGCAGGAATAAATGGTATCAAAGCCAATATTGACGGCCAGATAAATGCGACAGGAAACATACCCGTCGATCTTTCGGAAGATATAGTCAAAGGACTTCATGCCGCCCAGGGCAACATAAGTCTGAATGCTGATATTAACGGCAGCTTTAAAGAACCTTATTTCAATGTCTTAGTGGACCTTTCCAACCTTAATTATAATTTAGACCAGAAAGGCATAAACATTTCCAATCTAAATGGCAGCATAACAGCCACACCTGATATAATCAAAATTAATGCCTTGAAAACAGATGTTAATGAAGGGCATTTCAGCCTGACCGGGAATATCGGCTTGAAAAATTATAAAATCCAGGATTGTAAATTAGTTGTTTTTGCAGACAGCCTTGAAATTCCCATCTCTTCAAAAACAGGGGCTAAAGAAAGCATCCTCATGGAAAAATTTAATTCAGATCTTGATATCAATCTCCAATATGACTCAATAACATTTCAAAGTGCAGAAAACCTGCTTGAAAAAGAGATACCCATAAAACATATCAGGGCGGATGTTAATCTGAACAACCTTGATTTTTCAGCTCTTCTGGACAAAACAACAGATCTAAAGGCATCTTTTGACCCTGAAAATTCGGCATATGATCTGAAATTAAAATTCAATAAGGCGGTATTAGATCCCATATTCAAAATGGTTGGCCTTAATGAAATAAAAGGAAGTATTAACGGGCAGGTAACATCAAAAGGAAAGGTTAATATTGCTCTGCCCCGGGATGTGATGGCTGGGCTTAAACAGACTAAAGGGAAAGTAAGCTGCAGCGCAGATATCAAAGGAAGTCTTGAAAAGCCTGATTTTGATGCCGACATCACCTTATCCGGGCTTGGATATCCCATTCCACAGGCCGGGATATCAATCTCAAATCTTAACGGGAAAATAAAAATCCTGAATGATGTTATTCAGATTCAAAATATTACTGCCGATCTTGACAAGGGCAGTCTGAGCCTGGATGGAAAAATAAATCTTAAAGATTATACGCCTGTGAAAGGAGACATCCAGTTTAAAGGCAATAATATTACCCTTGAATTACCTGATATGGCCCTGATTGAGTCCAGCCACGATCTTACCTTTTCCGGAACCCGGGAAAAAGCAGATCTTTCAGGGACCTTTCTTATGATTAAAGGAAAGTATTATAAAGATTTCACATTTGATCTTGCTGAAGCTTTGAGTGAAAAAAAAAGAAAAACATCGCTGCAAGAGGACAAAACCAATGCAAAAGCTACATGGCTGGAAAATATCTCTCTGAACATTGATGTAGATTATAAGGATCCGTTTGCAGTGGATAATAACATTGCATTTATTCTCCTAGAGCCGGATGTAAATATTTCGGGAACAGCTTTAAATCCCATAGTAACCGGAAGAGTCAGGGTCATAGAGGGAACTATCATATACCTGAAAAAAGAATTTGAGATCGAAAAAGGAATTATAGATTTTGTAGATCCATATAAAATTGATCCATATATCGATCTGTCAGCCAAAGCAAAGGTACGAAAATGGACCATCACCCTTGAAATTTCCGGCAAAACAGAAAACTTGAAATTCAATCTTTTTTCCAAACCAGAGGAAACCCATAAAGATATCCTGTCACTTCTCATTGCCGGAAAAACCACAGAGGAAATGGGTAAAAACACCAAGGGCTCATACACAAATATCCTGACGGACAAGGCCTCGGATATCATCGGGAAAAGCGTGGAAGAGTCGACCCCCCTGGATTCTTTTAAAGTTGGATACTCTGACTCTGAAGGCTCAAATGTGAGTGTTACCGTGGGGAAAAAATTATCAAAGAGGCTGGAGGTTTTATACTCAATGAAAACCGAGGATGAAGAAACGGTCCATACAAGAGCAGCTGAATATAAAATTCTGGAAAACATTCTGGTCAAAGCTTTTAATGATTCACAAGGAATGTTTGGCACAGAGCTTTCGTTTAAATTGGAGTTCAGATAATAGATGAATAAAAAAATAATGCTCGTTTTGGCGGCTATCTCTCTTTGTGTACCTGTGTTTGCCGATAACAATATCAACAGCACAACCCCTGTTGTTAGAAGTATAAAAATACAAATCCTTGCCGGGAAACCTGAAAGACGTGAAAAACTGGAAAAAATGGCCTTGAAAATGATCCGATGCAAACAAGGAAAGCCTTTTTCCGATACCGCTCTTTTAGCCTCCATTGAGCTGCTCAAACAGACCAGCCAGTTCAGTCAAATTGATGTACCTGATCAAAACTGGGATGCGGCTTTTATAGATATTGTCTTCAGGCTGACACCCACAACCCTTATTCGGGATATCAAGGTGAAAGGTTCCTTTCCGGTTTTCAAAGAAGATGTAATCAATGTCACTGATTATACCGTGGGGAATTCTTTTAATAAAAACAGTCTGGAAAAAAATATTAAATCCATTGAAGCGCTTTATAAAAAAAATGGGTATATTGATCCCATCGTTAAAATAAATCCTGAACAAACAGGTGAACTGGAACTGGCTATATTGATTTCCGTTGAAAAAAAAGAATTCCTGAAAATAAACAAGATTGAATTTCACGGCAACAAAAACTTTGCTGATACCAGACTTAAAATGAAAATGAAGTCTTATGAGCTGCCGATCTTTTTATGGAGCAAAGGGGAAAGATCCATTCAAGAGGATATTGAAAAGGATATGAAAAAACTTCTGACATTTTACAGGAAAAAAGGATTTGCCGAAGTTGTAATAAAGCATCATCTTGAAAGAAATGATCAGGCAGCAACCATTGGAATCATAATAAATATTGATGAGGGCCCCAGATACAGGATTACCTTTTCCGGAAACCACCAGTTTTTAACCTATACCCTTAAAAAAGACCTTATTCTGTCAACCAAAGGGAATTCCAATGATTTTGAGCTTAAAAAAAGCCTGAGAAATATTAAAAAACGATATGAACAGGCCGGATATAAAGACTGCAGGGTAAACTTCACGGCCAAAAATATCGAGGAAGCCGGCAGCCGAATAAGGGATATACATATTATCATTGAAGAAAACACCCGGTATCTTGTAAGATCCTCAATTATTAAAGGATCTGAGTCCATAAATGAAAAAGAGTTGAAAAAAGAGCTCCTCACCCTGGAAAAAGCCTTCCTCTACGACGGTCCATTTGTTGACAACAAATTTCACGATGACACAAAGGCTGTGGAAAGCTATTACATCAATCAAGGGTTTGTAGACACAAAAGTGACTGGAAATATCTTCTGGGATAAAAAAAATGAAGCCGGAATTGTTTATGGTGATGTTATATTCAGTGTTAACGAGGGGTACCAAAAAACCATAACAAAGGTCTCTTTTCAGGGCCTGCCTGATCAGTTTGAAAAAGATCTCGGACAAATTATTGAAATCAGGCCTGGCAAACCTTTTGTAAAATCTCTTGTTCAAAAAGACAGGATGGCGATTCTTTCTTATCTTGCTGAAAAAGGATACATATATGCAAAAGTTGAGGCCCATGTAAAACCTGAAACAGAAAAAGAAACCTGCTCAATTGAATTTCACATAGATAAAAATACGCATGTGACTGCTGCTGGTGTTTGGACATTTGGTAATTTCCGCACAAAGGATTCTGTTCTGTTAAGACATAATATCATCACTGATGATGAAAGCGTGTCTCTGAATAAATTTTTTGAGTTGCAGAAAAATATTCGAAATATCAATAGTATTGAAAAAGCGGAATTTAAGTTACTGGGAATTAAGGAGAACTACGACCAGGTCTTTTTTATAGCAGATGTTGAAGAAAAAAAACCCTATTTTCTTGAAGCAAGTCTGGGATATGATACAGCCAGGGATACTTATTTTTCAGTATCTTTAGGAGACAAAAACTTTATGGGAATGAACAGGGAACTGTTTCTGGGTGCTGAAATTTCAGGAATCGGGTATGAAACTATACTGGGAATAAAGGATTTTGATTTTTTGTCCCAATATATCTTAACCCAGCTTTCCGTTTACGCGTCCCAGGAAGAATTAAAAAACCAGGGTTTTGGTTCCAGAAAATATGGATCAGAACTCTCATTTGAAAAAGAGTTTTTTCGCTACCTGAAACTGGGTACAAGTTTTAACCTGGAATCCCGGGAGCAGTATCCAGTGTCTACGTCAAAAGGGGTTGATTCTGAAATTTATGTTACCAGAGGAATTGCCACGATTACCCCTTTTTTAACCTGGAGTACGGTTGATTCCTTTATAAAGCCCACGGAGGGATTCTATTTTAACGCATCAGCCGGATACAATAAGGATGTTCTGGAAAACCTTGATAATTTTATAAAATATAGGGCCAAAGCCAAATATTATTTCCAGGCCTTTCCAAAACTTGTGCTGGCATTTCAAGGAATGTACGGATTTATACAGAATATTGGCACAGATTCCAGGCTTCCTGATGATCAGCTCTTCTTTCTCGGTGGTATTTCCGATGTAAGGGGTTTTGGTGAAAATGAATTGTTCATTGACAGTCTTGGAGATCCAGCCGGAGGCAAGACGCAAATTGCAGGCACAATTGAAGCCCGCATTGATCTGGGTATGAATTTTGAACTGCCTGTTTTTCTGGATGCAGGATCATTAAAAGACACGGGTATTGAAGGGATCAATGAAAAATTCAAATTCACGGTGGGCACAGGCATCCGGTACATGACCCCCCTTGGTCCTGTTGGACTTTTATATGGATATAAACTGAACCCGGATGATAATGAGGACTCAGGCCAGTTTCATTTTTCAATCGGGTATACTTTTTAGGCACTTGCAAATTTTAATTAAATAATATCAGGAGGAAAAAAACAAATGGCAATACTTAATAGTGCGCTGACAATAAAAAATATGTCAATTAGAAACAGGCTTGTACTGCCCCCTATTACAACAAACTACGGGTCATCCAAAGGTTTGGTTACCCAGGATATCCTTTGTTTTTACAAGGAACGGTCCAAAGATATTGGGCTTGTAATTGTTGAAGCAACTTCTGTTCAAGCAACTGGGTGTATTGTTCCGGGAAGTCTCGGGCTCTGGAATGATTCTCAGATTCCAGGTATGACAAAGCTTGTAAAAACCATAAAGCAGCAGGGTGCCCTGGCCGTTGTACAATTAAATCACGCAGGGCCACGGTGCCCACCATATAAAAATAAAAGACATGGATTTTCGCCATCTGGTGTGGCCTTTCGTCTGGATGTTGAACCAATTATCATGAATACCCAGGACATAGAACAATTGATAAATGATTTTTCAAAAGCAGCGATTCGAGCTTCCAGAGCCGGATTTGACGGTGTTGAAATCCACGGGGCCCATCTGTATTTACTGAGCCAGTTTTTATCTCCATTGACTAATAAAAGGGATGACCGCTATGGTGGTGATGCCAGAGGCCGAGCTACCCTGGCTTTGGAAATTGTAAGAAAGGTAAGAGAAGAACTGGGACCAGAATATCCTATTTTTTTTCGGATAAATGCCCTGGAAAGAATTGATGGAGGACAAACCCTTGAAGATGCACTTGTCATTGGCAGGTTGCTGGCAGATGAAGGTGTGGATGTTTTTGATGTTACCCTGATTGCCCATGGCGGCTGGAAACTCCTTGATGATAACCTGAAGGTCACACGTAACCTGAAGGTCACACGTAACCTGAAGGTCACACGTAACCTGAAGGTCACAAGTAAAAAATTGCTTGCTGGATCGTCAGCTTTGCCCAAAGATCAGCCTTCAGGAGCAAATATTGCCCTTACTGCTGCTTTCAAAGAAAAAATCGGACTTCCTGTGATAGCAGTGGGAAAGTTTGGTATTGGTCAGGCAGCTGTTAACGCTGTTGAAAATGAAAAAATTGACATGGTTGCCATTGGTCGGCAGATGATCTGCGATCCTAAGACAGCCAGAAAAATGCTTGATGGCAAGGATAATGATATTATCCCATGTGATGAATGCCTGACCTGTTTTGCCACCATTGGAAAAGCAGTTCCCATGGCGTGCAAACTCAATAAAAATTTACCTTTTTGAAAAACATTAGAGAGGTTAGTTATATTTTTTTTTAAGCCAGGATTCAAAATCAAGAGATATCTCATTAGGCACGGGTGGCTTAAGCTCTTTCTCTTTGCTTTTATTGGATTGAGCTCTTTGGGTTTCAAGAGATTGTTTAATGTCACTCACCTCTTTTATCAGTGTGGAAAGCCTTGATTCAATATTAAAAAGAGCTTTCTTGATGTCCGGGTCTTGTTCTTTGTTGTTTTTAACGTCGGATTTTTGGGAAACAGGTTTTTTTTCAGGTTTATGATGTTTTTTAAGAAAAGCCAGGCACTTGTCCCAGAAAAGTTCCAGGGGCATAACCCTTATCTGCCCTGCTTTGTTTATCAGTTTTCGGGTAATGGAATTGATACATTTTGAAGCAATTGTATCAGGAAAAAGTATAACAAAAGGTTTCTGGGAGACGATTGCCGCCCGGACATTTTTATCCAGGGCCACGATTCCCAGGGGTTGGATTTTAATGGAAAGGAATTTATTGACAAGCTCTTTTAACTGGTCATAGGCTTTTTTAGCAGATTTGTCTGAGATTGCCTGGTTGATCACCACTTTGACAGGAAGTTCATACTGATGCTTTGAAAGCATTTTTAACATGGAATATGCATTGGTCAGGGATGTGGGCTCGCAGGTTGCAACAAGGATGATTTCACTGGATGCCATGCAAAAGGAAAGAACCTGAGATGACATTTCCCAGGATGTGTCCAGGATAAAATAATCATAATCCTCAAGGTCTACAAATGCCTTCACAAGGGTATGGGCCTGTGCCTGGGTCAGGTCAGTGATTTTTTTCACCCCTGAACTTCCCGGGATAATATCTATTCCATGATAATTTTTAATGATTATATCGTTTAAACTTGATTGCCCTGAAATAACTGATTCAAGATTTTTTTTAGGATAAATACCCGTGAAAATATTGATATTGGAAAGGCCAAAATCAGCGTCAAACAAGCAGACTTTAAATCCTTCCAATGCCAGAGACAAAGATAGGTTCAGGCTGACGCTGGTTTTTCCAACCCCATCTTCTCCACTGGTAATTGTAATAATTCTTGCCATAATGATTTACCTATGTTTTGGGAAATGCAATTATTTTAACATCCCTGTTTTCCTTTTTAAAGGAAAATTCTATAATTTGATTGTGATATTTCTGTGTAATATTCCTGTGGGTCTGTATAACAAATTCCTTAAATTCATTTTGAAGGTCGACGCGTTTTGAATTCCCGATTAATTGCCGGATCAATTCATATCGTTCATACAGCGTCTGGATGGCATCATTGTCCTGTTCAGGGTCTTTAATGGATGTCTTAAAATTTAAAAGCAAAGAAAGATCCAAAGGTTTTTTTCTGGCTGGGGGGGCGGGGACTTTGGCTGGGGCCGTGGTCCTATCGCTTTCATATAGTTCATTATGCAATTTTGAAAACCACGAAAAAGAAATAAACACAGTTTTAAACCGGTATTGGGGAAAAAGATCATTCAAATTTCGTATGAACAAAATATTTTCAGGATCAGTAATGCCAAAGAGTATGGTATTATTTTTTAAAACCAATGGCATACTCTTGTTTTCCCAGGATTTCTGTTTATCCAGAGTTTGAATCAATACTGCGATGTCTTTTTTGTCATAGATAAAATTATTGATGGATTTGAATGGAATATGAAACAAATCCGATAATAGAATATGCATTTCATTGGTTGAAACAAGCCCTGAGTCAATAAGGCTGCTGATCAAGGGAATATTTTGTTGTTGTGCATCTTTTTCTGATCTTTCCACCACCTCTCTGGTCAGGATTTTTTTTGAAACCAGGGCTGATTGAATGGATTGTAATCTATTATATTTATGAAGAACATAATAATTATCCCATGGTGTGATCAAATTCAGATCACATAAAATCATTCCAAAAAGGCGTTTTTTGTTCAGGGGTGAGGTGGCCTGTTCCTTTTCCTGAAGCAAAAGGGCCTTATGAATGTCGTCCTGGCTTATGAATCCTTCTTTGGCAAGGAGTTCGCCAGTTTTCATCGGTTTAACCATTTTTAAGAATTTTTTTTGTTGATCCTGCAATGGTTTTAAGCCTTTATATTTGTTTTCGTTTTGACGAGATGACCGGCAGGGTGATGATAAAACTGGTTCCTTTGCCCTGCTGTGATTCACATCTGATTTTTCCATTCAATTCTTTTACAATGGAATGGACAATGGAAAGTCCGAGACCTGAGTTGGAGGGACCTGTTTTAGTTGTGGCATACGGTTCAAACAAAGTCTCTTTTAGTTTTTCGTCAATCCCCGGTCCATTGTCTGAAATTATGAGCTCAACATTTCCTGGGATTTGTTTTTTTTCATCAATCAGGATTTTTGGCGAGTCAGGTAAAAAGCGTGTGGTGACGGTGATTTTACCCCCTTTGTCCATGGCTTCTGCTGAGTTTTTTACAAGATTGATCAAGACCTGTTTTAATCCATTCAGGTCTGTTTTAACTTTGGGTATTTCAGGATCAATATTGATGGAAGCTTCAATCTGTCTTGGCAGCAGGATTGATTTTTTTAAAAGTTCCAGTATACTTTGACAAACTTTATTAATATCCACCAGTTCAAATCCATCTATTTTCGGTCTTGAAAAACTCCTGAGTTGATCCAGCAATCCTGCGACCCTGTTCATCTCTTCACCGATAAACACTAGTTCCTCCTGGGCAGGATGTTTGTCAGGCAGCTTTAGCCCCAGAGTTTCTATATAGTTTTTAATAATTGAAATTGGGTTGTTAATTTCATGGATCACTTTGTCTGTCAGTGTTGAATAGGCTTCCATTTTCTTTTCGTGAATATCAATGGCATAGTCTTTGTAAAACCGGATACCCTGAATGCATACGCCCGTCTGTTTTGAAAAAAGTTTCACCAGGCCTTTGTTGTCTTCAAGGTTTTTGGCCGTTGTTTCATCAACCCCCAATACCATTACACCGAATGCTTTTTCTGATGAATATATGGGAATACAATATAACCCTTTTGCCTTTAGCAACCGAATAATCTGTGTGTCTGATATGGCAAGTTCTTCATCGGTCGTTGTTTTTAAGCTGTTTTGAACTTTTAATTCTTTTAAGCATTTTATCAAAAGGCTTGACTGGTTTGATAATGGCAGGGCAATACTTTTTATAATTTTATGAGACTTATCATCAGGGCTGCAAAATCCCGTTAAAATATTTTTTTTTTCATCCAGAAGAAAATAAAAGACCCTGGGAATATTAAAGACAATTTTAAACCCATTGTGTGCAATATCCAGAGCAGTCTCAATATCCTTTGCATGCATCAGGTTCTGCAGGGTACCGTAAAATAAAGACAGGTTTTTTATTTCTGATGTTAACGCATCTTCATAAAAGGTATCCTGTGCTTCCCCCAGCTTTATGTCAAGATTTGTGGCCATCTCCAGGACTTCTTTTTCTGCTGCAATGACAATCTGCTCCAATCTTGACGGAGAAATATCTGCCAGTGAGATAATATCTGGAATTTTTTCCAGGGCATCATGCCTGGCCAGAAAATTTGAAATAAACACTATTTTTACATGGGAAAGGGCGCCTTCAATCTGCTGAATGCTTTCATTGATAAAGAATACAGCATCTGAAATCAGGGGATTTAAATTCCATTGACTGAAAAGCCATGCACTTATCTGTGGCGTATCTGCACCAAACATTTCCATTTCAGCAGAAATGGTCTGTTTCTCATTAGAAGAGGTTTGCAGAATTGCTTTGTAATCTTCAGGAAAATTCTGCAAAAGTACCAAGCGCCCTATATCATGCAGCAGCCCTGCCAGAAAAAATTCATCCGGGTTGGGGAAATTATTTTCTTCGGCCATTTTTCTTGCAATTACACCGCATTTATAGGAGTGATACCAGACCTTTCCGATAATAGACTCGGGAGCCCCCTCTGAAAAATTAAAAAACCGCATTGCCGAGGTGCTGATGGCAATATTTTGGATGGTGTCTTTTCCAAGGTAATCAACGGCCGTTTCTATGCTGTTCACAGCCTTGGGTAAATTAAGGTATGACGAACCAAGAATCTGCAGAATGCGGGAAGTTAAAGACGGATCAGCAGAAATAATCTCTTTCAGCTCCTCAATACTTGTCTTTCCGCTGTTACAGGCCTTAATGAGCCGCAGCATGACCTGGGGAAGCTGCGGAAACATATTTGACTGTTTTATTTTTCTAAAAATATATTTTTCTGCCATTACTAAAAACTTTTAATAAGTCGTTAAAAAAATTAAAAATCCTTCTAATTTAAAGGGCTCTTAGTTTTTATAGATATTTATTGCATATAAATCAATACCTTTGGGCAATTAAATTGAAAATTTAATATATTTTTACATAATTTTCGCTAAAAAGGGCTTTCCAGGCTTGTACAAACTCTTTTTGAAAATTAAATAATTTTAAAGTTATCAATTTTTCTTGAAAGAAAATAATCCCATTGATATGAATGAGGAGGCCAATTAAAATTGAATTTCCTGTTATTCATCTCTTTATTATGAGGATTTAAAAATGAAAACCATTGAAGTAAACATTAAAGCTGAATTTATTATTCCCGATGATTGGGAAGTGATGGACCATGTCCCTGATCCAAATTTCCCTGACGATAAATTGAGGGTATTAAAAATTCACGATGAATATTATGATTTCTTCCCTGAATGTCTGATGAAAATGGAAGACGTTCAAAAAGTATACTGGTCTGCGGATGAAGGGAAAACAGATGAGATTATTGATTGTATGAGTACATTTAATGTACAGATTATTGAAAAATAATTAAATGGCCTGGAACTAATAGTTCAACCCGGCAAAATCTGTGCCGGGTTGAACTATTAGATTTGTTATGGGATTTAAGATGCCAGATCACGTCTGTCCGACATATCTACAAGGGTTCTTTCCCTTGTCTTATCAATACCGAGCTGTTTTCGTTTCTTGTCAATATGGGCGATCATCATCCTGGCGATTTCTATAGGATCAGAAGCCGTCCCCCATTTTCCATATCCCTGTTTTTCAAGACCGTCAAACAGAAGATTGTGGAATTTTGTGTCTTTGATGGATGGGAATCCAATGCCAAAAACAGTATATACTCCCGAGGCCACAAAATACTGCCCAATGGCCAGGGCTTTTTCGCTCATCCATTCAGGCGCACATCCTGCAACGGGAAGATCTGCAAGGCTGTTTCCAAGACCACCGGCTTTAACCATGGCTGATGCAGCAATGAGAATTCTTGTGTTGTCCACGCAGGAGCCAAGACCCAGGACAGGCGGCATGCCTACTGTTTCACAGACCTCTGAAAGGCCCGGTCCTGCAAGAGGAGCCGCTTCAGGAACAAGGAACCCTGCCTTGGCAAGAGATATCTGTGAACATCCCGTCTGAAGAACCAGGACATCATTTTTAATCAATTCTCTTACCAGTGCAATATGTATGGAATCCTGTTTAACTTTTGGATTTGTACATCCAACAACACCTGCGACACCTCTGATTCGTCCATTTATGATATTTTCGTTCAAAGGAGAATAGCTGCCTCTGAAAGTTCCGCCCAGCATATATTCAATATACTCATGGGTAAAGCCCTGAACACCGGTCTGGACCTGTTTTGGAATCTCAATGGGCATACTTCTTGATGCATATCTGGCAATTGCCTTTGAAAGCACTGCATCTGTGCAGTTCCTGGGGTCACGTTCATCAAAT
This sequence comes from Candidatus Desulfobacula maris, assembly GCA_014383445.1. Taxonomy (GTDB): domain Bacteria; phylum Desulfobacterota; class Desulfobacteria; order Desulfobacterales; family Desulfobacteraceae; genus Desulfobacula; species Desulfobacula maris. Next base: position 21,672 of record JACNHV010000322.1, read on the forward strand.
TCAATATGGGTGGCACCTTCAATATGAGCCCTTGCGTTTGTGGTAATCAAATGGGTGTCATAACATTTGGCCACTGCTGCCAGTCCCTGTTTAATGCACTGAATATCAACCACCATGGCATCAACGGCACCTGTAACAATAACTGCTTCCGTTGATCCGAAACTGCCTGCATGGGGAACCCCGTGGCGGGACATCATTTCCGCACCTGAACAGCACATGCCCACGAGATTAATTCCCTTGGCACCCCTGGCCTTTGCTTCGTTTATGAAAAAAGGATCATTTACGGCCATCAACATGCCTTCAAACATGGCAGGTTCATGGCCATGTACAATAATGTTCACCTGGTCTTCTTTTAAAACCCCCATATTCACTTCTGAAAGGGTTGGAGAGGGTGTCCCAAACATGATATCAGAAAGCTCTGTTGCCACCATGGAACCGCCCCATCCATCAGCAAGGGCTGTCCTGGAGATCTGCTTCATCAAATTATTATAATCCTGGTCACATCCGATGTGGGTCCGACTCATCAATTCCATCACTTCAAGCATGGCTCCCCTGGGCATAATCCCTTCCTTGCGCCACAACTCCTGAGTCGCCTCGGGTGCAAGTCTGGTAAAGGGCATTTCACCTTCAACATTGGAAAATGTTTTTTCAAGCTCATCATGGAGTTCTTTTGCAACCTGCAGGACCTCTTTACCCTCAACATCAATACCAAGGGATTTGGCGACTCTTTCAAGTTTGATCGTATCGTCAATGCTAAAATCCTTGACCTTGCCGTCAATAATGCCTTTGAATAACCCAAGAATATGCCGACCATGATCATTGTGGGAAGCTGATCCTGCTGCCACGTTTCGTCCGAAATTTCGTGCCATGATCGTATCAATGGTTGCTCCGCAAACCCCTACTTTTTTATAGGGATCTCTCGGGTTTAACCGGCAGGGGCCCATATAACAATGCTTACAACAGGCAGATTCAACACCAATGGGGCAGGGTTTCATTTCATACCCGCGGTCAAGATCCAGCTTAACTCCATCTCTTCTGGCTTTTTCAAGCATCTGCTGGGTGGCTTCACACATGGTGCGATCCTTGGCACTCACCATAATTTTTTCAGTATTTTCTTTTGCCATAGGTCTCTCCTTATTTTTAAATGTTACTCTGGCTGCAGTCGTTTTGGAACATGGTACTTTTTATCCAATAAAACAAAAGTAATACATTGTGGTAGCCTGTAAAGGTTTAACTCTAAAACATTTTTTTTGAGTAATAAACGCAACAACGCATGCTTGACACCGTCTATTATGCTTATCAGATGGGTTTCATGGCGCTCATGTATATACGCAATTTTTTCCCAATATTTTCAACACCAGTGGAACGGATGGCTTCATTGGCCTTGATGAGTTTTATATTATCCACACCATTGTTTTTAAGATCAAGCCCTTTACC
>JACNHV010000288.1 GCA_014383445.1 Candidatus Desulfobacula maris
GGCAGTGTATTAAATCACGTCATGATCCATCAAAGCATTATCGGCCTTGAGGCCATAAAACAGATGAAAATGGCAGGAGACTATCCTGATGTCATCATTGGCAGTGCTGGTGGCGGCAGTAATTTTGCCGGTCTTGCCATGCCCTTTGCCCTGGACAAAATAAACGGAAGGCAGATTGATATTATTGCTGTGGAGCCGGCATCCTGCCCCACCATGACCCGGGGACCTTTTGCCTATGATTTCGGGGATACCGTCCAGATGACTCCCTTTCTTCCCATGCATACCCTGGGGCACAATTTTGTGCCGGCACCTATCCATGCAGGCGGGTTAAGATACCACGGCATGGCACCCATTGTAAGCCAGCTGATCCTGGACGGCATTGTCCGGCCTGTATCTGTACACCAGATTGAAACTTTTAAAGCAGGTTTTACATTTGCCCGGTCCGAAGGGTTTATCTCTGCACCTGAATGCAACCATGCCATTGCCATAGCAATCCAGGAAGCACTTAAAGCCAGGGAAGAGGGCAAGGAAAAAACCATCCTGTTTAACTGGAGCGGTCATGGACTTGTGGATCTTGGTGCATATGAATCTTATATGAGGGGGAACCTGTCCGATCATGAACTGCCCCAGGAGCAAATTGATGCAGCATTAAAAGATATTGAACCTTTTCCCAAACCCAGACAGGCAACTTAAATTCAACTAACCCCGTGCCATGGCGGGCACAACAAAGGATGAAAGTAATGAGTGGTGAGTATTGGGTATTGAGGGAAGCGGCATTGATTTTTTTTCTCACTACTCAAAACTCATATCTCAATACTTTCATATAAACTTAACCTGCAACAGTCTTTAAATACAAAAAAGGCTGTTGCAGATTTTTTAAAGACAGGAATCAAATGACAACACAAAATAATGAAAACATGGATGCACTTTCTGCAGAACCCCCAGAAGATGATGTTCAAATCAGGTGCCCGAGACTTGGGCATCAAATCAACTTTCCCTATTGCCGGTCTGAAAACAACGGGCTTCCATGTTTTAAAACCCTTGACTGCTGGTACAACCATTTTGATGTGCAAACCTATTTTACAGGCAAACTAACCAAAGAAGACTTTGAAAAAACCTTTTTGAAAAAGGTAAAACCAAAAATTGCTTCGTTATTTGATTTGATTGAACAGGCCAAAGCAAGAAAAGGTAAACAGGTTTGATATATTTAAAGGAGGTAAACATCCTTTCTGAGAAGTTTCCTGTTTTAGATTTTTATCCCTTTAACGTAAAAATATTCCAGGACACGGACTCCATACCCTTTGACAAAGCCATCACCTTTTTCATCGGTGAAAACGGTACTGGCAAATCAACTTTGCTTAAAGCCCTTGCTTACAGATGCGGCATCCATATCTGGCAGAATGAATTCAATTTAAGGTGTGAGCGAAACCCCTATGAAGAAGACCTGTACAAAGCCATTTCCATTAAGTGGGAAAAGGGTCCTGTACCAGGGTCTTTTTTTGGGTCTCAGATCTTTTCCCATTTTGCAAAAAACCTTGAAGAATGGGCCTTTAGTGACTCTAAAATGCTCAAATATTTCGGGGGAAAGTCACTGATCACCCAATCCCATGGCCAGTCGCTCATGTCATATTTCCAATCCCGGTATAACCTTAAAGGGTTATACTTTCTGGATGAACCGGAAACAGCATTGTCCCCATCTTCTTTGATTGAACTTTTAAATCTTTTGATCAAAATCAGCCAACAGGGCCATGCCCAGTTTATTATTGCCACACATTCCCCTTTTTTGATGGCCTGCCCGGATGCCCGGATTTACAGTTTTGACACCCGGGTTATTGAACCCATTCAGTATGAGGATACACAATATTATAAAATCTATAAAAATTTTATGACCCATCCTGAAAAATTCATAAAAACCAACCACATTTGATAGAGTTAAGATGAATCCTTTTTCTGACACGATTTTAAATACAGTAAGTGTGCCTGATAATTTTTATCAGGTTTTTCTAACTGCTCAAAATTATGTAAGAAACTATTTTTCCATCAGTCAACGTGATCCTGAAAAAGGGTCAATTACCTTTTCAGGGGAGCGATACATCCTTGTCAGAGCTGCCTCCATGTCAATAGAATTTTTTGACATGATGGCGCTTTTGTATAAAGACCGGGGAGAAGAAGAGGCAAGGACCCTTTCATTTAATTTTCTTTTTGATATTGCCCATTCAATCGGGAAAGCTGATGCAAAAAGTTTTTTTTCTAAAATGAAGGTGAAAGACCCCATTGAAAAACTTTCCGCAGGACCTGTCCATTTTGCTTATACTGGATGGGCATCCGTAAAAATACATCCTTTATCAAAACCCACGGCAGATGAAAATTTTTATTTGATTTATGATCATCCTTATTCATTTGAAGCCCAGGCATGGATGGACAAAGGAGAAAAAGTCGGGTTTCCCGTCTGTGTTATGAATGCCGGATATTCCTCGGGCTGGTGCGAAGAAAGCTTTGGTGTTTCCCTTGTAACTGCTGAAATAGAATGCCAGGCAAAAGGTGACCGGCACTGCCGGTTTATCATGGCCCATCCTTCCAGGATCAAGGATTATATCAGTGATTATAGCAAAAAAGCATATATCAAATACGAACATTACGAAAAAATTGATATCCCGGAATTTTTCAAACGCAAACGCCTTCAAGATGAACTCAGCAATTATAAGATCCATCTTGAACAGCTTGTCCAGGAACGGACGGACAACTTAAAAAAAACCAACCAAAGACTTGAGGAAGCCAATATTGCCTTGAGGGTGGTTTTAAAACAGATGGAACAAAAAGAAAAAATTAATAAGGACAATTTTTTAATCAATATCAAGCAATCCATCATGCCCTTTCTTAAGCAGCTTGAAGAAACGGGTTTAAATAAAGGGCAACAGATATTATTAGATCGGCTCCAAATAAATATGAACCAGATCACATCGCCTTTGATCGGGAAACTGTCTTCCAAATACTTGAACCTGACCCCAATGGAAATCAAAGTGGCGATCCTTGTCAAGGATGGGGCCGTAAACAAGGAAATAGCACAGGTTCTCAATGTCTCCTTAAATACGATCACTTCCCACCGCTATAAAATAAGGACAAAGCTGGGGCTGAGAAACAAAAACATAAACCTGCATACCTATCTGCTCTCACTTGAGGAAGAATAATTTAATGAGTAGTGATTTTTTAACACCATTATATAGCTATTTTTACAGTATTGACCCGAAGGTTTTAATATTTCTATAATTTTAACTCAGCATTTTTTATTAATAAAGGAAAATCATCATGAAAATACTCGTCAGCGATCCCCTTTCCAATGTCGGAATTGAAATCTTTAAAAACACACCCGGTATTGAAGTGGATGTAAAAACCGATCTCACCCCGTCTGAACTTGAAGACATCATCGGTGATTACCACGCATTATCCATTCGGAGCAAAACAAAAGTAACCAAAGAACTATTGTCCAAAGCCAAAAATCTCAAAGTCGTCGGCAGGGCCGGTATCGGGCTTGATAACGTCGACATCCCTGCTGCTACCAAAGCGGGTGTTGCGGTAATGAACACGCCTTTCGGCAATGCGATTACAACAGCAGAACACACCATTGCCATGATAATGGCACTTTCCCGCAATATACCAAGGGCTACTGCCACGATGAAAGACGGCAAATGGGAGAAAAAAAATCTCAAGGGCCGGGAAATATACCAAAAAACCCTGGGACTTGTGGGTATAGGCAATATCGGGAGTCTTGTGGCAGAAAGAGCTTTGGGGCTGAAAATGAAAGTCATCGGGTTTGATCCGTATCAGCCCCCCGAAAGCATTAAAAAAATGGGCATCCGACCCGTCAGCTTTGATGAGATTTTGGCTGAATCAGATTATATCTCCATTCACACACCTAAAACAGCTGAAACCACCAACCTGTTTAATAAAGAAACCCTTTTTAAAATGAAAAAGGGCGCCATGCTCATCAATTGTGCCAGGGGCGGTATTGTCAATGAAGATGATCTGCACGATGCCTTAAAGGCAAATCACCTTGGCGGCGGTGCCCTTGATGTATTTGTCACAGAACCCCCGGGGAAAATATGTCTCATGGATCTGGATAATTTTATCTGCACATCCCATTTGGGTGCATCCACCTATGAAGCCCAGGATAATGTGGCACGGGATGTGGCAAACCAGATAGTTGAATATCTGAAAACAGGAAAAGCCCCCAATATTGTCAACCAGTAGGGAGCAATGACGTTTGAGGTGCGAGGAGAATAAAACTGACCATCTGCTTTTCACACTTCAATACCCATGTCTCGCTACTTTTATAATCCAATAATAGGAGGAGTTATGAGGACCAAAAAGTTTGTTTTATCTGATCA
>JACNHV010000065.1 GCA_014383445.1 Candidatus Desulfobacula maris
GCAGACATGATTTTGCTGGTTTTATTTTTCTTTTTAAACATACATACCCCCATTGACTGACAGAACCTGTCCAGTGATATATGCTGAATTGTCTGATGCCAGAAATGCAACGGCATTAGCGATTTCTTCGGGTTCTCCCATACGTTTTAAAGGTATCTGTCCGATAATATATTTTTCCACTTTTTCAGGCACTGTTTGTGTCATGGGTGTCCTGATAAATCCCGGTGCCACGGCATTTACATTGATCTGATATCTGGCCAGCTCTTTAGCCAGGGTCTTGGTGATTGAAATTACCCCGCCTTTGCTGGCAGCATAGTTCACCTGGCCGATATTTCCCATCTGGCCGGATGCTGAAGAAATGTTTATAATTTTCCCATATTGCTGTTCAGACATCATTCTTGCAGCATATTGACAGCAAAGGAACACCCCTTTCAGATTCACATCCATCACCTGATCCCACTGTTCTTCCTTCATGTCCATCAAAAGGGAATCTTTTGTGATACCGGCATTGTTCACCAGGATATCTATCCTGCCGAAATTCTGCGAAATGGATTCAAACATTTTTTTGACTTGTACGTCATGGACTACGTTGGCATTGGATACAAGGGCTTTTCTGCCTTTGGATATAATTTTCTTGGCTGTTTGTTGTGCATTCTCTATTGAAACATCATTGACAACAATATCAGCCCCCATGTCAGCCAGCAGCAGTGCTATAGATTTGCCGATACCGCCGCCTGATCCGGTTATAAGAGCTTTTTTCCCTGTGAAATCCATCTGGTATTCTCCTTTCTATTTTTAATGTTCGTACTTTTATTTTTTCTAAAAATTTGAATTATGCTTTTATATTCTTATACCTAAAAGTAGAGATATGGTAAACAGTTCAGATATATTTGATGTGAAAATTTATTTGCGATTGCATGGAAAGAAATAGAGGGTTTAAATAAAATATGAAACATAATTACAACGTATAAAAAGAATATTGAACCGGTCGTCTATAGAAGTCAACTCTTTGATGCAATTGGTTCTTAGTAAAATAAAAAAGTAAACGGGTTGTTTTGAAATCCAAAACAACCCGTTTGTGCGATATTATAACTTAAATTTATATTTGTTTAGCTTGGAAACATTGAGTCGTCAATATCCACAGCAACGCTGCTGGTGTTCATTAATGCATTAAATCTGCCAAGTGTTATGGGAAGTTGTGTCTCTACATAAAACTGCAATGATTTTATTATTCCTTCATAGAAAGATTTGTCTTTGTTTTTTGCTTTTTCAAGTTTTTGGGCTGCAATAGTGGCGCGCCATAAAAGCATCCATGCCATGGTTATATCCCCCGTTGCATCCTGGAAAGGGTGGGCATTGGCAAATGCATTCAATACTTTTGCAGACATGGCGGTCTGGCCCATGTGAATGGCGACTTCTGCAAGTTTGTTCATGGCTTCTTCGACTTTGACAGCCAGTTTTTCGAGCCCTGGTAAAGTTTTACCAAGCGAAACTGCTTTTTGCATTTCGCCAAACAGATCCATGATGGGTTTACCTTTATTCAAGCCCAGTTTTCTTCCAAGAAGATCCATGGCCTGGATGCCGTTTGTGCCTTCATAAATCATTGTAATCCTGCAATCTCTTAAGAGCTGGGCCATGGGGTATTCTTCGATGAATCCATAGCCGCCATATACCTGCATGCCCTGGCTGCAGACCTCAAAAGATCGATCCGTAACATATCCTTTTGCAATGGGGGTCAATACTTCGACAAACCCCTGGTATTTGTCTTTTTGTTCCTGGCTGGGTGCGTGCCGGGCCATGTCAGCGCAATACATGACAAAATAAAGAAGTGATCTCATGCCCTCAACATTTACCTTCATCATCATCAACTGCCTTCTTACATCAGGGTGCCGGATGATGGGTACTGATTTGGCATCCGGATTCATGAAATGAAGTATGTCTTTTCCCTGTATCCTGTTTTTTGCATAATCAAGGGCATACATATAAGCGGCTGTGGCACAGGCAAATCCCTGGAATCCCACAAGACACCTTGCTTCGTTCATCATCAGAAACATGGCTTTCATGCCTTTGTTTTCCTCTCCTAGAAGGGTTCCAATGCAATTGCCCTTGGAACCAAGAGACAGTGAACAGGTACTGTTTCCGTGGATCCCGAGTTTATGTTCCAGCCCCGTACAGATCACATCATTGAATTCACCAAGGGTTCCATCTTTGTTAACACGGTGTTTGGGAACAAGAAAAAGGGAAATTCCCTTTGTGCCTTCCGGCGCACCTTCTATTCTTGCAAGAACAGGATGGATAATATTTTCTGCAAGATCATGGTCACCGCCTGAAATAAATATTTTTTCACCGGTGATTGTAAATGTGCCGTCATCGTTTTTAACAGCTTTGGTGGTCAGGGCACCCACGTCAGATCCTGCGTCGGGTTCTGTTAAAAGCATGGTGCCGGTCCATTTGCCAGTGTACATATTTTTAAGATAGGTTTGTTTTTGTTCCTGGGTGCCGAATTTATCCACCAGATGTCCAGCCCCTGCAGTAAGGCCTGGGTACATCATAAAGGGAAAGTTTGCACCATTGAAATATTCAGCTGTAGCTGCGGCAACAGTTCTTGGCATTCCCTGGCCGCCCCATTCAGGATCTTCCGTTACAGCAAGCCACTCTCCTTCATTAAATATTTTGTAAAGTCTTTTAAAAGAATCCGGGGTGGCTACCTTGCCATTCTCAAGGGTGCAGCCTTGTTCGTCACCCTCTTTGCTTGCAGGTAAGAGTTCTTTAACTGCAAAGTTTTTTGCCTCTGAAATGATAAGATTGATGGTTTTTTTATTAAAATCAGCAAAATTTTCATGGAGCTGGGAAAGGCTTTCTGCATCAAGCTGCTCATGGATTACAAATTCAATATCCCTTCGATCGGAAATCACTTGTGCCATTTTTAAATGTCCTCCTGCTATTTTTGTTACAAAAATTAATTATTTTAAATTGTTAATTATCCAATAATGAATTGATACTCATCGGCATATTGCAAATAATATTTCTTCCGGAACAAGTTAAAACGTAATGACTGATAACTATTTTGAATAATAAAAATAGAAAGTTATCAAAAATATTATATATCATAAGTCTAAAAGTTTCTCGTCTTTATACCTGTCCTTTAAAAATGAATTCTAATTCATTACATGGAATTTTTAATGTGTCAATGATTATTTTACAAATTTAGAATAATTTTATATGGTTATTATATGAAAAAAATCTTAATAAGTGCCTGCCTTGATTTTTTACAATACATTTGAGAATGATAATTTTATAAAAAAGATATTATATGGACAAAGCAAGGACAAAAATAAAAAAACAAAATCGCCTGATCTGGGCAAAGGCCCGATCAGTTATGGAAACCAGCAATTATAAATATAGTAAATATGGTGAGAAAGTCTGGATCAAGTGGTCTTTGTTTGGGTTTTTTATTCGGATTTTTGGCATGCTTTTAAAACTGACCCCTTTTTTTAAGAAAGGTTTTGAAAACGCTCAAAATATAGTTTTAAACAAAGTTGATCTATGTTTTGATGATCTGCCTGAGGATTTTGAAGGATACACAATTTTGCATATGACAGATCTTCACCTTGACTCTCTGCCTGAAATGGATAAAACAATTTGTGAAAAAATTAAAGGACTAAAAGTGGATTTATGCGTCCTGACAGGAGATTACCGGCAAGGTACAACAGGGAGTTTTAAAAAAATACTTGGCCCTCTGCATCGAATTGTTGCAGGTATCCGGCAGCAGGATGGAATCCTGGCTGTTTTGGGTAATCACGATACCTGCTCTATGGTCGAATCCTTTGAGAAGGCTGGGATTACAATGCTGATCAACGAAACCATTGATATTGATCGTGGCTGCAGCCGGATCTCAGTAACAGGGCTGGATGATCCCTATTATTATTATACGGATCAATCTTTACAGGCTTTGGAAGAATCCTCAAAAGGATTTAAAATTGTTCTGGTTCATGCACCATCCATGTTTGATCTATCTTCTGATAATGGCTACAGCCTTTATCTTACCGGTCATACCCATGGAGGCCAGATCTGTCTTCCCCGCGGAATTCCGATTATCCGGCATCTTCGTCACGGGAAAAAATATTACAGGGGCATCTGGCATTATAGTAAAATGACAGGCTACACGGGCCAGGGAGTCGGGGTTGTTGGGATTCCCGTTAGATTCAACACTCAGAGTGAAATTACATTGTTGCGGTTGCACGGGAAAAAATAAAAAGATAGAATATTAAATATTTTCATTTTTAGAATCCATTCCGGTTTTATAAGGAACATGGAAAATATGGAGAAAAATAATTGGATTTTTTTGACAAG
>JACNHV010000297.1 GCA_014383445.1 Candidatus Desulfobacula maris
CCTTGAGGTTTTCATTGGATGCTTTTTCCAGAGCATCATTTACCTGTTTTTTATCAAGACCGCCTTTTTCAGTCACTACGACTAAATCAACCAGGGAAACATTGGGTGTGGGCACACGCACGGACAATCCATTTAGTTTTCCTTCAAGGGCAGGAAGCACTAAAGATACTGCTTTTGCAGCACCCGTAGTCGTTGGGATCATTGATAGTCCGGCAGCCCGGGCTCTTCTCAAATCTTTATGGGGAAAATCAAGAATACGTTGATCTCCTGTATAGGAATGAATGGTTGTCATCATTCCACTTACAATGCCAAAATTTTCAAGCAAAACTTTGGCAACGGGTGCAAGACAATTGGTTGTGCAGGAAGCGTTTGAAATGATGTTATGAGATCCAGGATCATATATGTCATGGTTTACACCCATCACAATTGTAATGTCTGGATTACTGGCAGGTGCAGAAATAAGAACTTTTTTTGCCCCGCCCGCAAAATGTTTGGATGCTCCGTCCCGATCTCTAAAAAACCCCGTACATTCGCAAACAATATCCACATTGGCATCCTTCCATGGAATTTGTTCAGGATTTTTAAATGCCGTGACCCTGATGGTTTTATTGTCAACAATAATAGAGTCTTTGCTTGCAGACACTTTGTTTCCCAGACGTCCATGAACAGAGTCATATTCTAGAAGGTGGGCACAGGTTTTTGTGTCTGTCAGATCATTTATGGCCGTGACTTCCACATCTGAATTTTTTAATGCTTCACGAAAGACCATCCTGCCGATTCTGCCAAATCCGTTAATACCTATTTTGATCGTCATTTCTGCCATCCTTTAATAGATTGAGATAATAAAAAAAATTATGTCCTTTTGGTTCCTTTTAAAATTCCGCTGGCAAGGGATATGCTTTTTTTCCCATGTTCCACAAGGGATAAGGCTAATGTTTCCATATCCATTTTTGATCTTGCAGTAACTGCTTTTAAAAGGATAGGAAGGTTTACCCCGGAAATCACTTCAACCTGTCCTTCTTCCAAGAAAGAATAGCTTAAGTTTGAAGGCGTTCCGCCAAACATATCAGTTAAGATGATAACCCCATTGTCTGACCGGACTTTTGAGATTCCTTTCTTGATTTTTTTTCTTAGGGTGTCAGGATTTTCCTGGATATTAATGGAAACACAAGAAAGGTTTTCCTGGGCTTTCCCTAAAATAAATTCAATGGTTTCAATTAAGGCGCTTCCTAAATTTGCATGGGTGACTAATAATATCCCTGTCATATTTGTTTTATATCCCGGTCAATATCCCTGTGGATCAGTCCGGGATTAAGTCCTTTTTTATTAAGATGTTCAAAAATTCTTCTTGCAATGGCCACACTCCTATGCCTGCCGCCTGTACAGCCAATGGCAAACGTCAAATATGCCTTATTCTCTCTTTTGTATAAAGGGATTAAATAATCAAGAAGGTTTAAATACTTTTCAAGGAAAAGCTTGGTTTCATCATTTGACAATACAAATTGTTTGACAGCCTGGGATTCTCCGTCCTGGTTTTTAAGCTCTGGTATAAAATAAGGGTTGGATAAGAATCTCATGTCCACAACAAGATCGGCATCATTTGGAATACCATATTTAAATCCAAAAGAGACAATATTGATTTTTGTTAAACTGATGGATTTATCCCCTTCATGAATCAGATCAAGAATCAGGGATTTGAGCTGGTGGACATTGTATCCTGTCGTATTGATAATATGATGTGCCGTTTGTTTTATGGGCAACATCATTTTAATTTCAAGTTTAATATTGTCCAAAAGGGTTTTTTCGTTTGAAACAGGATGTTGACGTCGGGTTTGACTATATCTTTTTAACAAGGTATCAACATCTGCTTCAAGAAATATGATTTGAACAGATATGCCTAAGGCCTGAATTGAGCTGATGCCTGCTGCATAATTTGATATAAAGTTTTTACTCCTCATATCCATCACAAAGGCCAGTCCTTTTATTTCCGGGCTCTCCTTTAACGGCAGATCCAGAAATTTTGGCAAAAGCTCCAAAGGCATATTATCAACACAATAAAAGAAAGCATCTTCAAATGCTTGAATGGTTGTTGTTTTGCCAGAGCCGGAAAGCCCGGTTATGATATAAACCTTTTGCATTTTAATTATTTATGACCTTCAGGTTACTTGTGGCCTTTATGTTACGTGTGACTTTTAGGTTAGGTGTGACCTTCAAGGTCACACCCAGGTTAAAAGTCTTCATCCTGGTCCATGATGGTATCGTAAATATCATCAACAGATCGGGCAGCTATTAAGTCTTTTTTAAATTGATCCATTTTTAAAAGTTTGGAAATTTGGGCTAAAACCTTGAGATGTCCACCAGTAGAGTTTTCAGGGGTTAATAGCAGGAAAAAAATATGGACCGGTTTATTGTCAAGAGATTCATATTCAATGCCCTCACGGCTAAGTCCGAAACCAACAATAATAGATTTTACTGAATCAAGTTTGCCATGGGGAATAGCAATTCCACCACCAATACCTGTGCTGCCTAATTGTTCTCTTTCCATGAGAACTATAGCGATTTCCTTTGCAGGGGCTTTTGTTGTTTTTGAAACTGCCAGGGCAAGTTCATCAATGATCCCTTTTTTGTCCCGGGCGTTAAGGTCTGCAATAATAGAACTTTTATTAAGAAGTTGACTGATTCTCATTTAATACATTATCCTCTGGGCTGGATTAATCCCAGCTTACCATTATTGTGTTTGTATAGGACATTGACCTGCTGGGTCCGGGCATTGTTGAAAACAAAAAAAGATTGTTTGCCCGAATCTAATTCAATTACCGCATCTTCGATATCCATAGGTTTATAGTCAATTGTTTCAATATTTATCTGGTCTGTGGTCATGTTGTCTGAAGAGTTCTGGGGGAAACCTGGTTGCATGGGTTCATCCTTAATACTCTGTTTATTTCCCGACATATGCCGCCGGATTTTTTCTTTATTTCTTTTAATTTGGATTTTTACTTTATCCATCAGGGCATCAATGGATGAATACATGTTTTCGGAATTTTCCCGAGCATTAATTTTTAATCTGTCACAGGTCAGGGTAATTTCAGCTATATGTCTTATTTTTTCAACTGACAGAACAACGTGGGCTTCAGCAGGACTGTCCAACATTCTATCAAATTTATCAAGTTTTTTTTGAACATAGGATTTTAAGGGATTAGAGGTGTCAATTTTTTTAAAGGTAACAATTGTTTGCATAAAAACCTCCTTAAAGCTGTTTACGTTTATTAGAAGGAAGTATGTTGAGTACCTTCCTGTATTTTGCAACAGTTCTCCTGGCAATCTGGATATTTGCCTCCTGAAGAATGCTGGATAATTTTTCATCGCTTAATGGACTTTCATGGTCTTCGTTTTCTATCAGCAATCTTATTCTGTCCTTTACACTTGCCGATGCCATGGATTCTCCGCCGGTTCGTTCTATGGATGAGTTAAAAAAGTATTTTAACTCAAAAAGTCCCTGGGGGGTATAGGCATATTTATTAGTTGTCACACGACTGATCGTGGATTCATGCATCTCAATATCTTCTGCAATATCTTTTAAAATGAGTGGTTTTAGATATGCAATACCGTTTTCAAAAAAAGTTTTCTGGAATTTAAGAATACTTTCCATGACAAGATAAATTGTTTTCTGACGTTGCTGTATGCTTTTTATAAGCCAGGATGCAGATTGCATTTTTTCATTAAGATAATTTTTTGTGTCCTTTGAAATCTTGCGGCCATTGGCAATAGCATCCTTATAAAATCGGTTGATTTTCAATTTTGGCAGCCCATCATCATTCATAATAATTTTAAACCCATCCCCGTCTTTGTAAACATAAATATCAGGGATAATATAGGCAGGCTCGTCAGTTGAAAATTTCCGGCCGGGTTTGGGCTCAAGATATTGGATGATATTAACTGCCGCCCTGACATCATCCAAGGATATTTTTAATGCCTTTGCAATTTTTTTAGTGTTTCTATTTTCCAGGTTTTTTAAATGGTTTTTTATAATTTCTATGATAATGGGATTATTAATGCCAAGCTGCTGCACCTGAATTAACAGGGTTTCACAAAGATCTCTGGCACAAACACCTGGCGGATCAAAGGTCTGAAGAATTGAAAGCACCTCTTCAACCATTTTTATATCTGCGTTACAAGCCTGTGCAATTTCTTCAACATCACTGCAAAGATAACCGTCTTTGTTTAGATTGCCGATCATCATTATACCAATTTCTTCTTGTTTTTCATTCAGTCCAGAGAGCCCCAACTGCCACTGAAGATGGTCTTTAAGGGTCTTTTTTTCCGAAGTAAAGGCTTCATAATTTGGTGCTTCAGTATTTTCTGATTCAGTATAGACTCGTCCCGTGGAATTATATTCATTGATATAATTTTCCCAGTCTGTATCAGTTCTTATTTTTTCTTCAATGGTGACTTCTTTTGTAAGTGTTTCTTTTTCAGGAGAATCGACTGTACTTTCCAGGGCAGTAATATTTTTGTCAGACAGCTCATCTACCAATGATTCTTCCAGCGCAGGATTTTGTTCCATTTCCTGTTGAATCATCTCGGCAAGCTCAAGACGGGACAACTGAAGCAGCTTGATAGCCTGCTGAAGTTGAGGCGTCATGACAAGTTGCTGAGTTAATATTAGGCTTTGTTGTAATCCAAGTTCCATATTATAGTTTGAAATTTTTTCCCAGATAGATTTTTTTAGCTATTTCACTTGAAATGATTTTATCAGGGTTTCCTGATTCAATAACTTTGCCCTGACTCATAATATATGCATCATCGCAAACCCCAAGGGTTTCTCTCACATTATGATCTGATATTAAAACGCCGATACCTTTTTTAGTCAATTGATAAATTATTTGCTGGATATCAATGACGGCTAAAGGATCAATGCCAGCAAAGGGTTCGTCTAAAAGAATAAATAAAGGATCCGTGGCAAGGACTCTTGAAATCTCAAGACGACGTCTCTCTCCCCCGGAAAGAGAGTTGGCTTTTTGATTTGCAAGATTATAGATACCAAGTTCTTTCATCAGATCCATTGCTTTTTGTTTAATATTAAATTTATTTTGCGGCAATACTTCAAGTATGGCCGTG
This sequence comes from Candidatus Desulfobacula maris, assembly GCA_014383445.1. Lineage (GTDB taxonomy): Bacteria > Desulfobacterota > Desulfobacteria > Desulfobacterales > Desulfobacteraceae > Desulfobacula > Desulfobacula maris. Next base: position 5,119 of record JACNHV010000297.1, read on the forward strand.
ATATTCTGCTGTACTGTCAATTTTTTGAAAATACTTGATTCCTGGGGAAGATAGCCAATCCCTTTTCTGGCTCTAATATACATTGGGTATCCAGTGATATCTTCCTTATCTATTAGAATTGTTCCACCGTCAGGTTTGATCAACCCTACTGCCATATAAAAGCTTGTTGTTTTGCCTGCCCCGTTTGGTCCTAAAAGACCTGTTACCTGTCCTGGTTTAACTGTAAGGGTTACATCATCTACGACTCGTTTGCCATCATAGATTTTTACAAGATGTTTAAGTACAAGTTGTGTCATTATTGTTTATCTATGATTTTATCTTCAGGATTAAAAAAGGCTTCAACTCTTTTTGAGCCTTCACTTTCCACTAGTACCTTATCCTGGAGCCTGAAAAGGGTGATTTTTTTTCCCGTCACAAAACTTGAACCTGTTATTAATTTTGGAGATTTGCCTGTAAGGATCAGCATTTCATCTTTTGTTGTATAGACTGCTTCATCAGCAAATGCCTTTTGTTCTCCAGCAGTGTATCTGACATTTCCGGTGGAAACGATTTTTTTTATATTGCTTTGAGCATCACTGCCCTTATCTTTATTATCATCAACAAAGTAAATTTTAATGGAGTCTGCAAAAACAATGGAATCTTCTCTGGTTGCTTTGACATTTCCCATAAATTCCACCATGGAGGTGTCTTTTTGTGCAACCATTTTATCGGACACGATATATAGGGGAACTTGCTCTGCCTTGGTTTGGGTTTGAGCCTGGGTCTCTGTTATTTGCAAGAGAAGTGTAAAACCAATAAAAATAAGATAAAATAAAAAACTGAACACGGATTTACCGAACACGGATTTATTGAATATCAAAGTTTTCACTGAAATTTCCCCTGACATGCCCCTTTAAAATTGTTATATTCTCACTAAGTTTGGTTGTCATTGAATCTGCTTCAATGACGGAATCTTCCTTTTCAAGCGTCACATGAGTGTTGGAATATATTATATGTTCTTTTTTGTTATAATGCAACTTATCAGTTCTCAGGACAAAAGTTTCATAGGTTACAATCACATTGTCTGAAAATATCATGTCATGGGTCTTTGTATTCATAACTCCTTTTTGGGACGTCAAATGAACTTTCTTATCATCTTTTGTAAAAAAAATAACTGATACATCAATGAGAACAGCTTTGTCTTCATCTTTTAACAGCGTAGCAGAAGCGGCTTCCAATTCCCATTCTTTTATGCCATTTTTTTTTGAAATCTGTTTTAAGACGTTCAATTTCAAAGCAGCTTTGGTGTCTATCTTAACATCATGAAATTGTATTGGTTTGGCCAAAAACTTGTTAAAATAAAAAAAGCCGATAATGATGATAATCATCACTGTCAACAATCCGATCAACGGGGCCGTCAGTTTTTGTTTTAAAGACTTTGTCATGACAGGTATTTATTCAGGATAGCATCCCATAAGCCTTTTGCTTTTAAAATACTTTCACAGATTTCCCTGACAGCTCCATGGCCTGCCTTTTGTTTTGTGATAATGTCTGAATGGTTTTTAACATCTTGACAAGCATCTGAAACGCAAAAAGAAACACCAACTCTTTTCATGACAGGAAGATCCATCAGATCATCTCCGACAAAGGCAATTTGTTCAGGCATTATTCCTGTCTGGGAGGTGATTTTCTCAAAAGCTGTTAATTTGTCTTTTATTCCATCAAACAATAAGGTGATGCCAAGATTTTCACACCTGTATTCCAAAGCCTTTGATTTGCGGCCTGTAATGATCCCCACCCGTATGCCTGAATCCATTATAAGCCTTAATCCGAATCCATCCCTTGAATGAAAGGTTTTTATCTGGTCTCCAGAGTCTGAATAGGTGATACCCCCGTCAGTTAAAACACCATCCACATCCAATAGCAAAAGTTTAATGTTTGCAAGTCTGGTTTTCATAGCACTTATCCGACAACTTTTTTTATAGCCAGAAGTGTGGATAAAAAATCTTTTATATCGTTTAATGGCAAAGAATTTGGTCCGTCACAAAGAGCTTTGTCAGGATCTGGATGGGTTTCAATAAATAATCCGTCAACTCCTGCAGCAATGGCAGCTTTTGACAGCGTGGGAACAAATTGGCGTTCTCCGGCAGAAGAGTCTATGGCGCCTCCAGGGAGTTGAACAGAGTGTGTGGCATCAAATACAACGGGTACCCCTAAATTTTTAATGATAGGGATTGACCGAAAATCCACCACAAGATTATTATACCCAAATGACGACCCTCTTTCAGTGATACAAATATTTGTATTGCCGGATTCTTTTGCCTTGTTAATGATATTACGGCATTCCAGGGGTGATAAAAACTGGCCTTTTTTTATATTAACGGGTTTGCCGGTATTGCACGCAGCCATTATCAAATCGGTTTGTCTGCACAGGAATGCAGGAATTTGGATAATATCCAGAACCTGGGCTGCTTTTTTGGCCTGGTCAGGCAAATGGATGTCCGAAAGAATCGGAATGTTCAAATCTTTTTTAATAGCGCCAAGAATGTCTAGACCATGCTCAAACCCTGGGCCCCTGAAAGATTGAAAGGATGTCCGGTTTGCTTTGTCAAAGGAGGCCTTGAAAATAAAAGGGATGTCAAGAAGATTGGCAACTTTTTTTAAATGATCTGCAATCAGATAGGTGGTTTCATAATTTTCAATAACACATGGACCTGAAATCAGGAAAAAGACGGGGTCAGATTTGTTTATTAAATCAAAGAAAAAATTATTCATAAATAATTCCTAAATATAAGTTTTGTAGGTCAAATTATATTTTGAAGATCCAAAAGTCAAGAATGGAAAATGCCTTGATAAGTTCGACCATAGCTGCTATTTTACTTTAATTTTATTTGAATATATACTAACCACCTGAAAAAATAGGTATTATTGATGAAAAGAGTTGTCTATTTAACCCTCGTTCTTATGGTTTTAATTCCCGTTACCTGGATGTTTGTATATAAATTTGAAGGCAGAAAACCGGTTGTTGATATGACACTGCCGTCTTTGTATTTGAAAAAATCCTATGAAATGTCTCTTAAAGTAACAGACCCTAAAACAGGTCTTCGTAAAATTATGGTATCCATCATGCAGCAGGGAAAAGAAAAAATATTGCTTGATAAGCAATATGAATCCACAGGTTTTTTAGGGGTGTTTCCAGGCTCAAAAACCATACAAGACGCTTTTATAATCCCGGTTCATTCCTGGAAATATGGAATGACGGATGGTGATGCCATTATTCGAATAATGGTTTCTGACTATTCATGGCGAGGGTGGGGCAAGGGCAATATTTCCTATATTGAAAAAAAAGTGATTATTGATTCAAAACCGCCTGAGGTAACTATCTTGACCAAACGTCATAATATTGAATCAGGCGGCACTGCTCTTGTTATTTATAAACTTTTTGAAGAAAATATAAAAACAGGTGTTATAGTAGGAGAAAATTTTTTCCCAGGCCATCCAGGCCTTTTCGAGGACAAGAATATCTATACTGCTTTTTTTGCATTAAGCCATATGCAGGGTCCGGGCGCGCAGATCTCTGTTATGGCTGAAGATATGGCAGGGAATACCACAAAAAGAGGATTCCATCATTACATAAGGGATAAAAAATTTAAAACCGACATTTTAAATATTTCTGATGGTTTTCTGGAAGAAAAGATTCCTGAATTTGACGTAGGTGTAAAGAATGGATCTTTTCAGGGGGGAAAAAATCCATTGCTTGAGAAATTTTTACACATCAATGGTGAGACTAGAAAAAATAATGTTGAAAAAATATTAAGCATTCCCCAGGTTTCAGAAAATAAAAAGTACTGGGACGGCAGGTTTTTGAGACTTCATGGATCTGCAAGGAGAGCTGGATTTGCTGACCATAGGATTTACAAATATAAGGGCAAGGAGATTGACAGGGCGATACATATGGGCGTTGATTTGGCTTCAACGGCTAATGCGCCTGTGAAAGCAGCTAATTCAGGCAGGGTTGTATTAACAGAGTTTGTTGGTATCTTTGGTAATACTGTGGTAATTGATCATGGATTCGGACTTTGCAGTCTTTATTCACATCTAAACCAGATTTCTGTCAATAAAGGAGATATGGTTAAAAAAGGGGATGATCTCGGCTTCACTGGTATGACAGGTCTTGCCGGAGGGGACCACCTTCATTATTCAATGATTGTTCACAATGTTTTTGTAAATCCTGTGGAATGGTGGGATGATTTATGGATTAAAAATAACATTACATCAAAAATAGATTTTGTGAAGCAAATGTAATTAAAGGTTTGTCATGAAAGAGCATAAAGTTAATAAAACGATTGAACAGATAAACAAAAAAATTGCCAATGGCCAGGCTGTGGTTGTTACTGCAGAAGAAATTGTCGATATTGCGAGAAAACAAGGAATAGTTGAGGCGGCAAAAAAAATTGATGTGGTGACAACGGGGACCTTTGCCCCCATGTGTTCCTCAGGAGCTTTTATTAATATCGGCCAGTCCAGACCTTTGGTAAGGACAACGAAAACCTGGTTCAACAATGTAGAGGCATATTCAGGCCTGGCAGCAGTGGATTGTTATCTGGGCGCAACCCAGACCTGTGAAGATGACCCGTTAAACAAACGCCATCCCGGTGAATTTAATTATGGAGGCGGTCATGTGATCCAGGACCTGGTTGCCGGCAAACAAGTTCATATAAGGGCCCAAAGTTATGGTACTGACTGTTATCCCAACAGGGAAATAGAAAAGCTGGTCACATTGAAAGAATTGCCCAATGCCATGTTGTGTAATCCTCGAAATGCTTATCAAAATTATAATTGTGCCATTAATAAATCCGATAAAATAAAATATACCTATATGGGAACACTAAAACCAGGCATGGGCAATGCCAATTATTCAACATCAGGTGTGCTCAGTCCTCTGTTAAATGACCCTTATTTAAAAACTATTGGTGTGGGAACAAGGATATTTTTAGGCGGTGCACAAGGGTATGTAACCTGGACCGGCACCCAGCATAAAAGCCAGGTTGAAAGAGGATTAAACGGTGTGCCTGTTGCACCGGCAGGGACCCTTTCAGTGATAGGGGATTTAAAGGAAATGTCTCCTGAATGGCTTGTGGGACAAAGTATCCGGGGTTATGGATGCTCGCTGTCCGTGGGGTTTGGTATCCCGATTCCCATTTTAAATGAGGAAATCCTCAAATTTACATCGGTTTCCGATAGCGAATTATTCACTCAGATCGTTGATTATGGATATGATTATCCAGAAGGCATTTCAAGATCCTATGGCCAGGTCAGCTATGCTGAACTGAAAAGCGGTTTCATCATGATCAAAGGCAAAAAAATTCCAACAGTCCCTTTGTCCAGCATGGTAAAGGCTAGAAAAATAGCTGATATTTTAAAGAAGTCAATACAGAAAGCAAAGTTCTTTTTAAGTCAACCTCAGCACATGTTCTATTAGAAAAAGCCATAAGGAAAAAAAATGACAGAAAAGAAACCCAAGAGTTCTTTGCGGGAAAATACAGAGGCGATCATCATCGCTATTATTATTGCCATGTTTATCCGGACATTTATTATTCAAGCATTTAAAATCCCATCCGGTTCCATGTTGGAAACACTTCAAATCGGAGACCAGATTCTGGTTAATAAATTTATATATGGCATAAAAATTCCGTTTACAGATGGAAAAATCCTTATTCCAGTGAAAGATCCACAAAAAGGTGATATTGTTGTCTTCAAGTATCCGGAAGATCCTTCCAAGGATTTTATTAAACGAGTGGTTGCCACAGGAGGAGACACCTTGGAAATCATTGATAAAAAACTATATGTAAATAATAAGATGGTTGAAAAGGAGACCTATGCTGTTCATAAAACCCAAGACATAATCCCTGGAAAGTTCAGTACAAGGGACAATTTAAGAAAAATCAAAGTTCCGGAAAATAAGTTGTTTGTCATGGGTGATAACAGGGACAACAGCCATGACAGCAGATTCTGGGGGTTTGTGGATCTTACAGCTGTCAGGGGTGAAGCCTTTATTATTTACTGGTCATGGAATAAAGATAAGCTTGTACCCATATGGGATAGTGTCAGATGGGCAAGAATTGGTGATATATTAAGATAAGGCAGGAACAATGCGGTTTACAAAAAAAGATATTCTTGATATCGAATCTCTGGAACCCCATGAAATTTCAATGATCCTTGATACAGCTCAGGGGATGAAGGAAATTTCAGAACGGCCTGTAAAAAAAGTACCTACGCTAAGAGGTAAAACCATTGTCCTTTTTTTTCAGGAACCCTCAACAAGAACAAAGCTTTCCTTTGATATAGCAGCCAAAAGGCTGTCAGCTGACAGTATTTCCCTTTCAAAGAGTTCTTCCAGCATTGTGAAAGGCGAGACGCTTATTGATACAGCCAAAAATCTTGAAGCCATGAAGCCGGATGTCATTGTTTTGCGGCATTCATCATCAGGGGCTGCCCACTTAATTGCAAAACGTGTAAACGCTTCCGTTATTAATGCCGGGGATGGCATTCATGCCCATCCCTCCCAGGCACTTTTAGACATGATGAGTGTCAGGGAAATAAAAGGGAAACTCAAAGGCTTAAAGATTTCCATTATAGGTGATATTGCCCACTCAAGGGTGGCACGATCAGATATTACAGGATTTTCTAAAATGGGGGCCAAAGTTTTTATTTGTGCGCCTGGAACCATGATTCCCATGGGAATAGAAAATTTAGGGTGTACTATATCACCCGATATCGAAACCTGTATTGAAGGGGCTGATGTCATAATGATGCTTAGAATTCAGAAAGAACGGCAGGGTAATATACTTTTTCCTACAGAAAGGGAATATGCAATGCTTTTCGGATTGAACATGGCGAGGCTGAATCTGGCTAAAAAAGATGTCATTGTCATGCATCCCGGGCCCATGAACAGGGGAGTTGAGATATCAAGCGAAGTTGCAGACTCTGATTGTTCCTTAATTCTTGAGCAGGTTACCAATGGTGTTGCCTTGCGCATGGCATTGTTTTATCTGGTGGCAGGAGGAGGCAGGAATGCGGATTCGAATTAAAGGGGCCAGGGTTCTTGATCCGGGAAATATTGATGGAAAAAAAGATATCATCATTAAAGATCATATTATTGAAGCCATTGTTGATCCTGAAGATATAGAAACCAGGACCGATACAAGAATCATTGATGCCAGAGGATTGATCGTTGTTCCCGGATTGATTGATATTCATGTTCATTTGAGAGAGCCGGGACATGAATATAAGGAAACAATTGAATCAGGGCTTCTTGCTGCAGCCAGAGGCGGTTTTACCGCGGTTTGCTCCATGCCCAACACAAATCCGGTGAATGATAATCGTCAGGTGACAAAGTTTATTATCAATCGCGCAAAGGAATTGGGTCTTTCAAAAATATATCCAACCGGGGCAATCACCCAGGGGTCTTTTGGAGACAGTCTTGCTGAAATATATGATATGAAACAGGCAGGGATCGTTGCTGTAACCGATGATGGACGACCACTGGAAAATCCAAACATAATGCGCAGGGCTTTGGAATATTGCAAGGGGCTTAATATCCCCATCTTTGTCCATGCCGAAGACTTAAGTCTGGCTGATGCCGGGTCCATGAACGAAGGTTTTTTTGCTACATTCTGGGGGATAAAAGGAATCCCTAACGCGGCTGAGAGTGTTATGGTTGTAAGAGACATTGCACTTTCAGAACTCACAGGAGCATGGGTACATTTCTGCCATGTCAGTACCAAAGAGTCAGTGGAAGCGATCCGCCAGGCAAAAAAAAGAGGTGTGAACGTCACCTGTGAGACAGCACCGCACTATTTCACATTAACAGATGCAGATGTTAAAGACTATGATACAAACTTTAAAATGAATCCTCCGCTGCGATCCGAACAAGACAGGCAGGCTGTTATTCAAGGTCTTTCAGATGGGACAATTGATGTTATTGCATCGGATCATGCGCCTCACAGTGTGGTGGAAAAAGATGTGGAATTTGACATGGCAGCCTTTGGCATTATCGGGCTGGAGACATCTTTATCTCTTTCTTTAAAACTCGTCCATGACAGGTTTTTAACCATGGAAGAACTTATTATTAAAATGGCAAAGAATCCGGCAAAAATCATTGGGATCAACAACGATATCAAACCAGGAAATATAGCAGACCTGACCATTATTGATCCGGACCTGCCCTATGAAATTGATCCTGAATCATTTAAATCCAGAAGTAAAAATTCACCTTTTTCAGGGATTAAGGTCAAGGGCAGTGCGTTTTTAACCATGGTAAATGGAAAGGTTGTTTATCTGAATGACAAGTGTTGAAACTCGCAATATCCTGGTGGTAGATGATGAAACAAGCATGCGGGAGTTTCTTGAGCTATTTTTGTCCAAACAGGGGTATGCTGTGTCGGTTGCCAAAAACGGCAGTCAGGCACTAAAGATGATTCAAAAGAAAGATTATGATCTTATCCTGACTGATATTCGTCTTGGTGATATAACAGGGCTTGAAGTTTTAAGAGAAGCTAAAAAGAAAAATCCTGATATAGTTGTTATCATGATTTCTGCATATTCCACAACGGAAATTGCTGTGGAGGCCATGAACGAAGGGGCCTATGATTTTGTCCCCAAACCCTTTGATAATAATGAGCTCAAGCAGACAATACAAAGAGCCCTTGCATTAAAGACACTTGATCAGGAAAAAGAGCAGACATCCGAAGAGCTTCATGACAATATGTATTTTAACCGGATTATTGGGAAAAGTCCTGGAATGCAGGCCATTTATAAAACCATCGAGCAGATCAGCTCCACAAAAACCAATGTTTTGATTTCCGGGGAAAGTGGAACTGGAAAGGAGTTGATTGCTCGAGCCATTCATGAAAATTCCGACAGAAAGGATAAACCTTTTGTGGTTGTCAATTGTGGAGGTATCCCGGATACATTAATGGAGAGTGAATTCTTCGGGCATGTTAAAGGATCTTTTACCGGGGCAATCGGTGATAAAAAAGGGCTTTTTGAGGCATCCCATCAGGGCACTATTTTCCTGGATGAAATAGGGGAATTATCCACCTTTCTCCAGGTTAAATTGCTGCGGGCAGTTCAGGATACCTTTGTGAAACCTGTTGGCGGGACAAAAGAAATAAAAGTAGATACCAGGATTATATCTGCCACCAATAAAAAACTTGACCAGGAAGTCATAGAGGGAAATTTCAGAGAGGATCTGTTTTTCAGACTCAACGTTATCCCGATTAAAGTTCCGCCATTAAGGGATAGAAAAGGAGATGTGGAGATCCTTTCAAAGCATTTTGCTGAAAAATATTCAAAAAAAATGGGGAAAGATTTTGTAAAATTGTCTTCCTATGCCATTGATTTTTTAACTAAATATAGTTTTCCCGGCAATGTCAGGGAACTTGAAAATTTAATCGAGCGAAGTGTAGCTCTTTCTTCCACAAATATTATTTTGCCTGAAAGCCTGACAATTTCAATGCATAAGAAAAGAAGATGGGTTGAGGGCATAAAAGGACGACGCTTTGATCTTGCCGATGTTGAGCAGGGTGTGGATCTGGACGAAATTTTGTCAACCATTGAGCAGGGTTATCTTAAAAAAGCAATTGAACTTGCAGCTGGTAATAAAAGCAAAGCTGCCGATTATTTGAATTTAAGCTTAAGATCCATGCGGTATCGCCTTGATAAAACAGATTCTGTTGGCTGACTTAAAGCTTAGTTTTTGATTTCCATATTCAATCAAATATCTAACCATAACCTGATTATTTCAAAATTCTGAATTCCAATCGGATATTTTTTCATTAGTCGTTTCCCTTTATTTTTATCAATTATTATGCCGGATTGTTGTCACTATGCAAGATACCATTTTTTCCCCCTTTCAAACAAACATTTTTATGCTTTTCTTGACAAAGAGAAAGTCCCTATTTTATTATTAAATCGACGTTACCACTCAGGAAAATATTTATATTAATCGAACTTGGCACACATATTGTATGAAATGTACTAAGTATGCCATGAGGATGAAATGATGCACAAACAATTACGCAAAAAGTTAGGTTTTACACTGATAGAGTTAATTATCGCTATCGGCATGATCAGCATCCTTACTGCAATTGCAATCCCTAATGTGATGAACTGGTTGCCAAATTACAGGTTAAAAGCGGTAGCAAGGGATTTGTATTCGAATATGCAGAAGGCAAAAATGGAAGCAATAAAAAGCAATAAAGATGTTTTAATTGGTTTTGTTGTCGGGGCTTATGATCCTGCCGGCGGGATCGGAAGTTATCAGGTATTTATTGATGATTCGCCGGCAAATGGAGTTTTTGATGCCGGGGAACAGGTTTTAGTCCAGGTAAACATGCCTAATAATGTATCTTTGTACTACAATAATTTTACGGACAATACTGCCGGCTATAATTCTAGAGGTTTGCCATGGACATACAATTTGGGAAGTGTTCGGTTTCAAAATAATAATGCAAGGTATTATCAAGCATCTTTATCGTTTGCAGGGAATGTAAAAATTAAAAAAAGTAATGATGGCGTAGCATGGAATTAAAAAAAAAGGATTTCACATCAAAAGAACATGGCTTCACATTAGTAGAGATATTGATTGCAATAGCCATAACAGGGATTGTTTCAGCAGCTCTTTTTACAGCATTTCAATCCCAGCAGAAAAGCTATGTTGCCCAGGAAGATGTGGCTGTTATACAGCAGAATCTGAGAGCTGGAATGGATATGATGGTGCGGGAAATCAGGATGGCCGGCTATGATCCGAGCAGAGATGCTAATGCCGGGATTGTTTCAGCCATATCCGATTCCATAGCATTTACAATAGATGAAACCGGCGACGGGGATATTGATGACAGCAATGAATATATCACATATTCTCTTTATACATCTGATAATATACAAAAACTGGGAAGAAAAAGTACCGTCACAGCGAATAACCAACCTGTGTCTGAAAACATCGACGCTTTAGAATTTTTTTATAAACTCGCAGATGAATCACAAACCTTGACTCCGCCTGATCCAACGCTTATCAGGAGTCTTCGGATAACCATGCTTGCAAGAGGTGATAGTGCGGATCAAAAATTTGTAAATGCCAACACATATACAACACCTGGAGGACAGAATTGGGGGCCATACAATGATAATTTCCGGCGCCGGCTTTTAACCACAACAGTAAAATGCAGGAACTTGGGATTATGAGCAAAATAACACAAGATAATAAAAACGGTTTTACGCTTATAGAAATCATGATTGCCATGACAGTCCTGGCTATTGGAATTCTTGGTGTTGCAAAAATGCAGTTGTCAGCAGTTAAAGGGAATGCTTATGCCAGTGGATTAACCGAGGCGACAGCATTTGCGCAGAATAAAATGGAAGAACTGGCGGCTCTTGCCTATGATGACGTTGATCTTAATGATGATGACGCTGATGGAATCAGCGGTATTGATGACACAGCCAGTCCTGATGGTTCTCAACAGGGTAGTGGAGCAACAAATATCCAGTATGATATATTCTGGAATATCGCGGTTGATGAACCCGCAGTTAATGCTAAACATATAAGAGTGTATGTGCAATGGCAGCAAAATGGAGCGACAAGAAATGTAGTCCTTGATAGAATCAAGGCTGCTATTTAAGGACATTTGCAATGAAAGAAAAGCCCATTTTTTTAAATAATGAAAAAGGTTCGACACTGATTATAGCAGTAGTATTTCTAATGTTATTAACTTTCCTAGGTGGTTTTGCAATAACAACATCAACTATTGAAGTTCAGATTTCCGGCAACGATAAAATAAACAAAATGGTATTTTATGCTGCTGATTCAGGAATTGATTATGTTGTTGTTAATCCTGATTTATATGGCCCGGACAATATAACCGAAGATGTACCCTTATCTTTTCCTGATTCTGCTGATGTTAATGCAACATATTCATTATCAAATCAATTACAGGTTAACGGAAATGTGTCATACCTTGGGAAGAGCAATATGCCTACTGGTTCCGGATATTCTGTGGGGACAGTTTTCGCTATAAATTATAAGATTGAATCTAATAGTACAGGTCCAAACAACGGGGCCAGTGCAGTTGAAGCCGGATTTTACCGAATAGGGCTTTAAAAAAAATCACATACCCAACAAAGGAGAAAGGTAATGGGAACCTCCATAAAATTAACACAAATTATTTTAGTTTTGTTTGTATTCCTTATCCTTGCAGGGAAACCGGTTTTATCTGACGATACCTGCATGTTTCAGGTGTCAGCTGATGATGTGCCTCCCAATATAGTTCTGCTGCTTGATAACGGTGCCGAGATGGAGAATATCATCTGGCACGACGATTATGATAACAGCATTGATTATACACCTGATGTTCATACTGACGGAATTGATAATGATGGTGATGGCACAATAGATGAAGCAGGTACAACTGAGGAAATACAGTGGAACGGTGGCACAACAAGCAATGGATTTCTTAATGCCAAGGGTTACACCGTCGATAGGGTTAATCCGAACAAATACTATATCAGGCCCATTTTGGATAGCAATCTTGAGCCCGATAGTAATGATAACAATGGTTTTATGTCCACATCGAATACATTTACAATAAATCAACGCACCATCACTTTACCGTTTGACCCTTCCACAGTTATTGTTGACGGGGTTAAGGATAATGCAACCCAGTTTAGATATTCCGCAAATTATCTCAATTGGTTGTTTTTCGGCGCCTATGCAGGTGACGGGAGTGACCTTCCGGTTCAATCTCGTTTTTACTTTGCCAAAAAAGCGATCTTTACAGTTGCAGCACTGACTCAAAGACAGGCATATTTTGGTATTTACGCTTTCACGGCTACTGCTGCTGGTTCAAGCAATGTACAGCCGCTTGGTTTTGTGTATGATGCCGGAGGAATAGTTGATTCTAATTTTGTAAATAATGTCAATAACCTTGGAAGTGTTGATTATTCACCCCTTGCAGAAGGTCTGGCAAGGGTGGGGGGATATTACGGCTCGCCTTCATCCGGAGTGGTGGGTGAATATTGTCAGAAAAATTTTATTATTGTAATCACATCAGGTATATCTTCAGAAGACCAGTCCATACCATCTAGTTCTGACCCGGCTGCTTTCAGTGATTTTGATAATGATGGTGAGAGTCAGATACCGCTTAATGATGGAACAACAACGACTCTTGTCACAATCCCCACAAATATTAACGGGTCAACATATCTTGATGATGTTGCCCATTATCTTTACATAAATGATATTGTGGATTACCGGGACGGTTTTCAGAATGTAACGACTTATACAATAGGATTCATGGGAAATCCAGAAAGCAATGCATACCTTAAAAATACCTCAAACAATGGCAATGGTAACCTGAACCTTTATAACACAAGTGACGTCGAATACGGCAAATATCATTTTGAGGCGGAAAATCCTGACAACCTTGCAGGGATGCTTCTTGATGCAATTAATGCCATACTTTCCAAAACATCCTCTTTTACAGCGCCTGTTGTACCGGTTACAAGAACAACCAGCGGCAATCAAATATATCTTGCTTTTTTTAAACCGGGCGAGAGTAATTTCTGGGAAGGAAATGTCACAAAATTCGGTCTTTCTTCTGATGCGCAAATTCTTGATGCTAATGGTATTACCGCCACCTGGCCAAATGGCGCAATGAAAGAAGATGCGGATCCATATTGGGGAACAATTGACTGGGCAGATACCTCAAAGACTAATGGTATAGACAATAGTGCAAGAAATATTTATACTTATCTCGGCTTAGACAATGAATTAACACATTTTTCCAATTCATTCTCTGTAAGTGAGTTAACGCCTGCCTTACTTACGACTTATGACGATTCAACAGGCCCGCTTGAACTTATCAATATTACGGGTACGTTTTCCATTGGAAATGTTTTGACCGGATCTGACAGCGGCACTACAGCAACAATATCTTTAGTTAATGCTAGTGAGATTTCTTATAGTGGTAAAATTGGATTTTTTAGAACAGGTGAGGTGGTAACAAACGCTTCCGGGTCATCCGGCACAATTGCCATTGCAGGAACAACCGAACTGATTAATTATATCAGAGGCGCAGATGTCCATGACGAAGACGAAGATAATAATACCAGTGAAAACAGAGCAATAATCTGTGGTGATCCTCTTCACAGTGAACCTGTGGTTGTTAATTATGGCGATCTTGATAATAACCCTGTCACACCAGATAAAACAATGGTATTTTTTGGAGCAAACGACGGCATGCTGCATGCGGTTAATGATGAAGATGGTTCTGAAGCGTGGTCGTTTATTCCTCCTGACCTGCTGCCGAATTTAAAAAGAATATTAGAAGAATCAGAACATCAGTATTATGTAGATTCATCACCTGCCGTCTTAATAAAAGATTATAATAAAAATGGGATTATTGAGCCTGTGATAACAATTATAGACGGGGTAACTTATCCTGCGGATATAGTTTATCTTATCTGTGGAGAGCGAAAAGGCGGCACCAGCTATTTTGCATTGGATGTTACGATTCCTGCAGAGCCTGAATTTTTGTGGAGAATTGCCCAGACTGCCGGGAATCCTACTGCAACTACTACTATTCCTGAATTAGGAGAAACCTGGTCTATCCCTCAATTCGGAGTTGTTAAAACATCAGCGATACCTACTGGAATAGATGTTGTTTTCCTTGGAGGCGGATATAGTGAAGATAATTCAAAAGGGAAATGTATTCTTGCAATAAATGCTGCAACAGGTGATATTGTAAAAGAATTTACCATAGCCGACGATACTGACATGTCATACAGCATCCCCAGTAAAATATTTGCTCTGGATAGAGATTATAACGGATTTACAGACAAGCTTTATGTGGGAGATATGGGCGGCCAGATATGGAGAATCGGTAATTTTGATTCCGCATCTTTCCCTGATTCAGATGAAAATATTGAAAACTGGACAATTCACAAATTATTTACAGCCAGATGCAACGAGATAGGCTGCGAAGATATTGTCGATAATGATAGCGACACCTTAACAGATGATGCTGATACCAGTAAGTTTTTCTATTCTCCTACTGTAACGCTTGAAATTGGTTATGATCTGGTGTTTATAGGTTCAGGAGACAGGGATGATCCTTGTAATACTGATACCTATGACACCTTGTATGCAATCAAGGATGGACATGATTCATCATCATTTGTATTAGGTGATCTGGTAAATGCTGATACAACGGCTTTAGGTTATACGACTCCTGATCTTGCCGGAAGTGATAATGGCTGGTATTTACTCATGGAGCAGGGTGACAAAGCACTTGCAGAGTCCGTGGTATTTAACAAAACTTCGTATGCAACAACTTTTCTGCCGAATAATGAGGCTTGTGTGCCTGGAGGATATGCAAAGCTGTATGCTTTAGATTACCTGACAGGAGCGGCTGCGTTTGATTTTGATGGTGATGGAAATAATGACACAAATGAAATAATCGGCGGCGGCATACCATCTAAACCAGTTGTTATTATAACAGATACAGGAGTGACAAAATTACTTATTTCAACCAGCTCTACAAATCCTGATGCAGTCTCGGAGACCACCTCTGCAGGGGTTACAACTACCGGACTTGAGTTCCCCGTCATAAATTTTTTCTTAAAATGGTGGAAAGAATTATTTAATTAAGCCGACGCTGCCACTCCGAGACAAAGACAAATCAAATATCTAACCCTGACCTGACAGCGCATGTTAATAGAGTGGGACTTGTTTTTTACCCATTAATATTTATTAGACAATTTTTGGCAAAAAAATATCAAAAATTGTCTAATATTCAAGCTTTTCTCTTTAGAAACCATAATCGTATTTTTTAAAAAATAAAAAAACACGCTGCTAATATTTATGTGACAATTTTTGGCAAAAGATTCTAAAAATTGTTTGGATTTTTATTTCTCTCTCTTGAAAACGAAAACCGTATTTTTTAAAAAATAAAAAAAGGGGTTATATCAAGGCATCTCAGGGTTTTTTAAATTTTTAATGCACTTGGCATCCTTTTTGAAAGGTTAGGTTTAGCAAGAGCGGTTTTAGAAGAGAAACAATTAAAAGCAATTTTAAATTAATGCAAACAATGGAGGTGGCAAATGTTAAATTCTTTAAACAAACACAAAAATCAAAAAGGTTTTACCTTGATCGAGCTCATGATTGTTGTCGCAATTATCGGCATCCTTGCGGCAATTGCGATCCCGCAGTTTTCTCAATATAGGAAAAGGGGATATGTCGCAACGCTGAACAGTGATGCAAAGAATGCCTATACTGCTTCTGTAGCATTGATGGCAGATGATCCTACTGTGGCAATTACTGTGGCAGCGCTTAACGGTGCAGGCTATACCACATCTGCTGGCTGCACCCCGACAATCGCTTGGGTTTCTGCTGCTGATTATACCATAACGATAACAGGGACTGTAAGCTGGGGTCTGACAACTAACACTGCCGTAATTGACGAGACCGGTGTCTTAACGCCAGCAGCTCCTTAAATAAAAGGTTTTAACTAAAAGGGAAGTCAGACTACACTTCTGACACCTCACTAACCAATGCAGTTGTATAACAGAAAAAGGGGGTTTAACCGCCCCCTTTTTTGATTTTTTTCTCTATGGTGCGTTTTTTACCCATGATATTTATACCCTACTCATAAAATTAATGGGTATCAAGAAAGTTGTTTTGTTTTTATTTTTCCTGCCAGACTGGATTTCGTTTTTCAAAAAATGCTTTAACTCCTTCTTTTGAATCATCTGTGGTACAAAGCCTTGCAAATGCTTCATTCATATAGGCAAACTGTGCTTCATAACTCATGTCTTCTGAATTATAAAATGCAGTTTTTGCAATCTGCAGGGCAATGGGGCTTTTTTTAGCCAGTTCCGCGGCCCATTGAAGGGCCTGGGATTCAAGGTCTTCTTTTGGAACAATTTTATTAATCAGCCCGAGAGATAGGGCTTCGGTCGCTTTTATCAAATTACCGAAGAACAATAATTCCAATGCTTTTTTACGGCCCACACATCTTGCGACGGGAATGACAGGCCCAATGCAGTTGAGTCCTACGTTGATGGCGGTAAGGCCCAGCTTAGCATTGTCTGCGGCAATGACAAGATCAGCTGCTGCAATTAATCCCATACCGTTTGCTGCGGCAACCCCCTGAAGCTGTGCAATAACAGGTTTTTTCAGTTTTGAAATAGTAACAAGGGGTTGTTCCATTTTTTCTATCCATTCGCGGTATTCAATGGCTGTTTTTCCGGCAAGCTCTGTTACGTCGATTCCAGCACAGAACGCCCTGCCTGCTCCTTTTAAAAGAATGACCCGGACGGATGGGTCTGAATCCAGATCTATGAAAGCCTGATTAAGTTCAAAAGCCATCTGGCTGCTAAAGGTGTTCATACTTTCAGGTCGGTTTAAAGTAAGTGTTGC
>JACNHV010000064.1 GCA_014383445.1 Candidatus Desulfobacula maris
ATTTGGCTCAAGGATATTATTCGAATACATAATTATTTTGATCATAAACATTGATGCAAGTTGTAACTTTGGATCATTCAAGTTAAGTTCTTAAAATGTAATCGCTGCGGGATAGTTCTTTACATTTGTAGACCTCGTTGATATTAAAAATTAATCCGGTTTTTCATGTCTCACTAACAGGGTAATATTACGATTCAAACCTTAAACCAGTGTTAGCATTCATTGAGGAGGTTGCAATTATGATAGATAAAACAATGACACGAAGGCAGTTTAATAAACTTTTGACGGCAGGTGTGATGGTTTCTGCTGAGGGCTTATTGAATAGTAGCCTGGTGGCAACGAGTTTTGCTAAAGCCAGTGACATACCTGCTCTTGGAAGTTACTCAGCAACAAGTTTAATCAAGGCTATCAAAAATAAAAAGACGAGTGCAACTGAATTGTTGAAGTATTTCATAGATAGACATAAGCGCTTAGATCCAATAATAAATGCTGTTGTTACAACAGATTTTGAAGGTGCTTTAAAACGAGCTCAAAAAGCTGATGAAGCGCTAAGTAGAGGTGAGACTTGGGGGCCATTGCACGGTCTTCCCATGACGATCAAGGATAACATTGAAGTTGCTGGAATGTTAACCACTTATGGAGCTTCTTATTTTAAAAACTACAGACCAACTAAAAACGCTGATGTTGTACAGTCCCTTTTAGATGCCGGTGCTATTATATTTGGCAAAACCAATTTACCTGCTTTGGGAAAGGATACCCAAAGCTTTAATGATATTTTTGGTCAAACGAATAATCCATGGGACATAACAAAGACTCCAGGTGGTTCGTCCGGTGGCTCAGCCGCTGCTCTTGCTGCTGGATTAACTGGATTAGAAATTGGAAATGATATAGGCGGTTCGATTCGTCTCCCGGCTCATTTCTGTGGTGTTTATGGACATAAACCATCTTATAACATTGTCTCTATGCATGGTGGAAAAAAACCCTGGAAAACAAAACACTCAAATTATCCTGTGGAGATAGATTTAGCAGTGAAAGGTCCACTTGCACGAAGTGCTGAGGATTTAAAGCTGGCAATGGATGTTATCGTGGCTCCTCCTTCTTATCAACGTAAAGCTATCAAGATCAAACTACCTGATTCGCGAAAGTCAAAGCTGAAAGAGTTTAGAGTTGGGCTGTGGATTGATGATTCACTTTATCCGCCAGACAACGATGTGGGAAATTGTTTGCAGAAAATGGTCACTGAATTGACTAAAACAGGAGCCAACCTTAAAGACAAAAAGCCTGATATTGATTTGAAACAAAGTCACTGGTTAAGAGGTGACTTGGAAACAGCCACTACAAGCCATTTTCCACCATCAGGAAAGTATGAATGGGCCATGAGTCAAGTAAAGACACTTAAAGACGATGATCAAAGTCCGACAGCCAGATGGGTGCGAGCAATGACTGGAACTCATCGTGATTGGAACAAACTGAATGAAGAACGAGCTGTCATGAGGCAAAAATGGGAAGACTATTTTCAGGATTTTGATGTACTATTATGTCCAGTTGTCAGGATCGCTGCTCACGATCATGATCACACTAAAATCATCTCCCGGACTATCCAGTTTGACAATGAAACATTGAATTATTGGGACGTGGTTGGTCCCTGGAACTCGTTAAGCCTGGTCTCTTATTTACCTTCTACGGTGGCTCCCATCGGCTTTACACCCAGTGGTTTACCAGTAGGTGTCCAGATTATTGGACCTTATTTAGAGGACTATACGTCTATTCAATTTGCAAAGCTGCTTGAAAGAATGAACGGAAGTTATAAACCGCCTAAAGGATTTGAATTCTGAATTCATCTGGAAAAACAACAATACACAGAGATGGAAATATCATTGATAGAGTCAATAACATAGTGCAACGAACCTATGAGTTGTTTTTTGGCATCATGAGCATTTACTCCTGCCACCAGACAATTTTCAGAACGTAAAGCAAAGATAGTGTAATGGACTCTTGATAAATTTGCTTTTGGATTCTCCTTAATAGCTTATTTTGATCAATATCTTGGACGGGTTCGTGTCTTCTCATAAAAAGGTTCCAGTCCGAATTTTTTGATTTTTTCGTTGATCATTATCCACCCTTTATACAATCCAGTATCAAAATTAGTTTTGTCGCAGGGAAACTCGTCACACTGGTAGCAAAAATCGATCTGTTTTTCCTGGTGACAAGAGCGTACTCCACAGTCTTTAAACAGCTTACACTGCTCATTACGGCATCCCTTGCAGTTTTCTGAAGCAAAGTAATCCAGCATTTCCTTGAAATCAATGTATTTTTTAAAAATTGGGTCATTGAGCATTGTTTCAAATCGCTTGGCATTAATGTGAAAATTTCCTAATTTTTCCTTTAGTTTCATGCTGTACTTGCGGATATCTCCATTCACATGGGCAAAACACGTTTCACAACATAGTCCGCAAGGCGCTATGGATTTTTTAATTTTTTCATCAGTCATATATTTTCTCCTTTCCCTTTAGTATTTACCTGATTATAGCTATTGTATTTCAAGATTAAAAGTGGCATAAACGACAATGTAATAGGTGATATCGACATTTATACGAATCCTATGGGAGCAAATGAAAAAAGTAACTATTCTTGGGCTTTACAATACCATGGCAACAACCATTTTTGGGCCTATGGATATTTTAAACCAGGCTGGGCGGTTGTGGAATAGTGTGAGCAAATCCCCTCAAACTCCTTTTTTTGACGTAACAATTGCCTCAGCAGACGGGCAGCCCATCCGGTCTGTAAATAATATTCTTATCCAACCCCATTGCAGTATTGAGCAAATTCATCAGACCGATTTGATTATAATCGCATCGGCCACCTATATTGAAAAGATTCTTGAAAGGAATCCTGAACTGGTTTCTTGGATACGTCACCAATACGATCAAGGTGCCCATGTCGCCAGTATTTGCACTGGAGTTTTTTTACTGGCGGAAACCGGTCTTCTTGACGGAAAATCTGCCACTCTCCATTGGGGTTTTACAGAGATGTTTCGTAAAAGATATCCCCAAGTGAAATTAAGACAAGATCAGATGTACATTGACCACGGCCGCCTCTATTGTTCTGCAGGGGTAAGTGCCGGCATGGATCTTTCGCTTTATCTGGTGGAAAAATTTTGTGGCCGGCAAGCAGCTATTGACTCTGCCAAGACAATGGTTCTGGATATGGGTAGAGAAATGCAGACACCCTATGAGTGTTTTTTTGCTCCCAAAGATCATGGTGATTCTATAATTGTTAAAGCCCAGGAGTGGATAGAACAGCATCAATCTGAGACAATTGATTATGAGTGGCTGGCACAGAAATTTCGAATGAGTCGTCGTTCCTTGGAGCGCCGTTTCAAGCAGGCTGTGGGAGTAACCCCATTGGGATATCTTCAGAAATTGCGGGTGGAATACGCCAAACACCTGTTGGAGGAAGGCACCCAAACTTTCAATGAAATTACATATCAGGTTGGGTATGAAGACATTTCATTTTTCAGGAAAGTATTTGTCAGGTTAACCGGCTTGAGACCAAAAGAATATCAACAGCGATTCAAAGGTTATTATAGCAAACCCATCCTACAATGACTCTGACATTCAAATTTTTAGTGTTTTTCTCAACACTATGGTCAAGTTAATTTTTTTGCTTAGATTGAATAATTATCTTCATTGCTTGGGGAGGTTTTTTTAAACCTGCTAAAAAGTGTTGACTTTGTCTGAATCTGGACGATTCAAAATTTAATGGCCTTTCCTGGTATTCGCAGTGTTCAGTGAGGACAAAAACCCAACCTAATTGATGTTAAAAAATTCCTAATAGAGTCGAAAAATATAAAAAACACGGGCCGCACTTAACTGCAAAAAAAACGCTCTATCGTCAGGCAAAAATCGCCATTGTTGATGATCTTCAGGCAAGAAAGTGCTGCAGAAAACCTTTTAAGAGAAGATTTATCAACCATAGAAACCATTGAAGCAACCATTGAAATCATTGATGTGGAAATGGGCAAAGAGCCTGAGTATTTGACGGTAGGCAAAACACCCCTTGAGAGGGTGCATAAATTGCTGTCAAAGCTACATTCTATAAGGGTTAGCCAGGATAGAGGGTCCATGGTTTCTAAGGAGGCAGAGGTATTGTTTAACAAATTTGTTAAACAGGTAGAGATGGTTTTCAAAAATCTGCCTAAGCCTCTGAAATGGCAGTCTTTTCTGAACAATGATCTGATTTTATTAACCGACATTCCCTCAATAGTTCAAACCGCCTCTGTAAAACACGG
>JACNHV010000062.1 GCA_014383445.1 Candidatus Desulfobacula maris
GCGGAATTCGATTGTATCATAAATTGAAAACAGATGATAATCTGAAAAAAATACCCATTATCATGTTTACAGGGATTGCTCTTAAATCTTTTCTGAAATCTCAAAAAGTACTTGATGAGTTTAAGGGAGGAGAAGTTCCCAGGCCTGATATCTATCTGGAAAAGCCGGTTGAACCCGAAGAGTTAGTTGCGGCAATCAAGAAAAAACTTGGTTAATGAAAAGATATAAATATTGAGATCGGAGAAATTATGGAAATCAGAAAATTACTTTTTGTAACAAAGTTTGAAGACCTTTGTTATGGCGCTCTCAACTCTTTGTTGTCCCTCAGAAATGCTGCATTGGAACATGTTGTATTTTTAAATGTGATTGAAAGAGACAAAGTTGCCATGAAAAGAGGGAGCGGATACCTTAAGGAAGAAGAGGTCAAGTTAAAAGAAACGGCAAATATCAGGTTTATTGACTGGGCTGAAAATTTATTTGAAATGGGTATGGAAGTTGGTGCATATATAGAGGTCGCAACTCTTATTCCTGAAATTCTAAAAGTTGTTGAAAAAGAAGCCCCTGACCTGATCGTGATTGGCCGTTCCCATAAAGGACCACTGGAGCAGCTTTATGCCGGCTCTGATATCATTGAATTGATGCTGCGGACAGCAGTTCCGATTCTGGTTTTCAAGCATATGAAGGAAGATAATATTGTGCCTGAAAAATTGTTTGAGAGGCCGTTATTTGCCACTAATTGGTCTGATACGGGCAAGAAAAGCATTGAATACATCAAAGGACTAAAAAATGTCATAGGCGAAATTCATATTATACATGTGGTAAAAGACAGTGCCTTAAAAAGCCCGGATGCCCATGAAGTTCAGAAAGTCAGAAAGGCTGAAAGAAAACGGCTGGATGATCTCTGTGATGAGCTTGAAGATGCAGGTATCAATGCCAGACCCCATGTGTATGTTGGTGATCCGCAAAAAGAGATTGAAAAAGCAGCAAAAGAATACCAGGCCAGTATGATCATCCTGGGGTCCAGTGAAAAAGCAGCTATTTTGGAGCGGTGGGTTGGCTCAATTTCAAAAAACATTGCTGATAAATCCATGTTCCCATGCCTTCTCATTCCTGGTAAAAAAAAGATTTAGCGCTTGTCTTTTTTAGGCCTGATCTTTAGGGTACACACATGATGCAAGTAAAATTCAGCTATGTTATAGCTGAATTTTACTTAGTAGTTGACTCAAAACCATACTTTTGTTATATGCATGCGGATTTAAAAAAATAAGGGTATATTATGAAACTTCTATTTATAGATGACGAACAAACATTTTTAAAATACCTTGCCAAACGCCTTGTTCTTGATGGATTCATAGTGAAAACGACTTTCTCAGGCGAAGAAGGGGTAGAAGCAGCTTCAAAAGAAGATTTTGATGTGGCTGTGGTGGATCTGCATATGCCGGGAATTGACGGGATTGAGGTCCAAAAAAGGTTGAAAGATCTGCAACCAAAGTTGCCCTGTATTGTTCTCACGGGGCACGCAAGTGTTGAAAATGCTCTGGAAAGCGGCAAATATAATGCATTTAAGTTTTTATCAAAGCCAGTGGATATGGATACGCTTATTGAGACTATAAATGCGGCTTATGACCACAGAGTTAAGCAGGAACAAGCATCCTCCGGATCTGATGGATCTCAAACTATGGAAAAAAAAGGAGGCGCCATATCAAAACTCTACGGAAAATTTCGTAAACTGTATGGCGTTGAAAAATAATTTTTTTTAGCTTTTGATTCTTAATGATAGTTGGGGGAGGGTAGTTCATTGACTATTTCCAATAATGGTGTTGCCAAAGAAGAAGGCAATACAAAAGTCACATCTTTAAAATCATTTTTTTCTTTTTTAATTACATTTATTTTAATGTTTTTGTCCTGGATTGTGCTGTCAGGAAAATTTGATCCTCTATTGTTATGGCTTGGTGGGATTTCAAGTTTTCTTGTGGCATACTATTTTTATGATTTACTGTTTCCTGCCATGGAACCAGGATATATTAAAGTTTTTTTTAGATTTATCAGATATACTCCCTGGTTGATATGGGAAATTATTAAAGCCAATTTTCATCTATTATATCTTGCCTTTCATCCAAGGATGAAAGATTTAATAGATCCTCACATTATTACCTTTAAAACCAATTTAAAGTCTGATATTGCCATAGCTACCCTGGCAAACTCCATTACCCTGACCCCTGGAACCATTACTGTGACAGCAGATCAGGATGGTGTTTTCAGGGTGCATGCCATTGACAGGGAATCTGCTGAAGCTTTGCCTGGCACCATGTTAAAAAAAGTTGCACAAGTTTTTGGAGAAGAAATATGATCACTTTTTTTCTAAGCATTGCATTGGGATTATGTTTTCTCATGCTTTTTGCATTGTACAGAGCCTTGTTCGGTCCTACGGTTCTGGACCGGCTCATTGGTGTCAATGCTATCGGGAGTAAAACAGTTGTTCTTCTTTTGCTCATTGGTTTCCTTTATGGGCGTGTTGACATGTTTGTTGATATTGCTTTGGCCTATGCTTTTTTAAATTTTGTTGCAGTACTGACGGCATCACGCTATTTCCACAAAAGAAAAGGGCTGTACGAAGAATCCTTTATGGATTAATTATCGATTGGGAGTATTCATGGATATACTTGTTGTTTTGTTTTTAGTTATCGGTTTATTCTTTTTTCTGGGCGGAGCCGTGGGTATCATCAGAATGCCTGATTTTTATACCAGGCTTCATCCAGCAGGCAAACTGGATACCCTTGGGATTTTTGCAATGGTGACAGGGCTTGCCATATACAATCTTCACCACTTTTCCCTGGAAGCCCTGCTGCTTTGCGCAAAGATGTTTTTAATAGTATTTTTTGTATTTCTTTCCAGTCCCACTGCCACCCATTCCATTGTTGATGCTGGAATGAGGGCAGGATTGAGGCATTGGACCAAAAAGAAAGGAAAGGGTTAATCATGCACTGGCCAATTGATCTGATCGTGTTAACCTTTGTCATTTTTTGTGCTATTGGTGCCATATCTGTTAAAGATCTTCTTGGAACAACTATTTTATTTGGTGCATATTCATTTATGATGTGTCTGCTCTGGGCTGTCATGGGGGCAGTTGACGTTGCCTTTACAGAAGCTTCAGTCGGAGCAGGAGTCAGCACTGTTTTCTTTGTTGCAGCTGTTTTCAGGACCAGCAGGAGGACAAAAGATTGAGATTTTTAGGACTTATTATTGTTTGCCTGACAGGTGCATTATTATTGTATGGAACAGGAGAATTCCCGGACTGGGGTGATCCTGACTCTCCTGCTTCAATTCACCTTTCAAATTATTATATTGAAAAAGCCCTTGAGGAAACACAGGTTCCCAACCTTGTAACGGCAGTTCTGGCGGATTATCGTGGGTTTGACACCATGTTTGAAACAGCCGTTGTTTTTTGTGCAGGCCTGGCATGTTTTCTTTTGTTAAGGGATTTTAAAGAGAAAAAAGAACGATTTTATCGGCACACACCTACGGGGGTTATTCTCCATGTAAAAAACAGCAAAAAAATTCTAAAGACAGGAAAAGAATTTGAGCATATGGATAAGGACTGGGTACCGGCTGATCTGATTATCAAAACTGTGTGCAGGATTTTAATACCCTTTATACAGATTTATGCACTCTATGTTGTGGCCCATGGAGATTTTTCTCCGGGTGGTGGTTTCCAGGGTGGAGTTATCTTTGGTTCCAGCTTAATTCTTCTGGCCATTTCCTATGACCTGAAAACTCTTATACAGAGGGTCAAGGAAAAAGTCCTGGGGATTTTCGCTGCCCTGGGGGTTTTAATATATGTCGGAATTGGAGCCATCTGCATGTTCATGGGGGGAAATTTTCTGGATTATGCAAAACTTGCCCCTTTAATACCGGGAGATCCCCATCATATAAGAGCTCTAGGCATGCTGGGAGTTGAGATCGGTGTGGGAATTGCTGTAACTGCAGCAATGGTCATCATTTATATTAATATTGTCTCCGCAGGCAGACACGATGAAGGACGATAAGGTTACACTATGACTGATCTATTACCCCTGATCGTGGCAAAATACAACTATTGGCTGTATGTGATCTTAATGATGATCGGCCTTTATGCCATGATTGCAAAAAATAATCTGATTAAAAAACTGGTGGGCATGAATATTTTTCAAACAGCAATTATCCTTTTTTATGTTTCCATTGGATACAAGCGGAATGCCACCATACCTATCATTCAAAATGCCCATGGCGGACATGATACCCAT
>JACNHV010000269.1 GCA_014383445.1 Candidatus Desulfobacula maris
GCGGCTGTAACAAAGCAAATGTGGTGCAGGGAAATCAAGTATAGTAGGGAATTCATTAAAAGGGCGCCGCTCAATTTTAGCCCGATTAAGAAGTCGTTGCCGCACAGATGCCGGGATGTTCCTGGATAAATTCATATTATTGTCTCCAGATAGGGCAGCATCACATTTTTGATTCGACAGATCTTTGCATATTTGATGAGTTTATCGAGATTAAAATTTTTTCTTGCTTTATAGAGTTTCAATGCTTCCAAAACGACATCCATTCCAACCTTATTGCGAAATTTGAAACAATCGGCCAGAGTTTTCTCCATATTGTAAATTTTTACAGGTACCTCATCAATCCGATGGTTTTCGACGCCTGCATTAAAAGCATCATTCGAAAACCGGTGTGACTGAATAGGAGGGTACTCAAGCGAAGGGAGTCGCGAAGATCTACACACCGCTACAGAAACAGAGTGTGGAATCTGTGTTGTGATGTTATGAAAAGCCAGCGCTGAGACAAGGCAAATAATAGAGTTCGGAAATCTAAGGCTCACTGTAACCAGATCAGGGTTGCTAATTGGGGGTAGCTCTTTCAGCCGATACACACCTCTGCTTATTTGTTCGATGACACCCTTGTCCCTCAGTTTATATAGCATATAACGCGAAATACCAAGCTTGATGGCTTCATTCATTCGAAGCTGTCCGCCATACTTAATAAATATTTCTTTGGATTTTTTCTTCATTATAATTTCAATACATATTGTTACTATTTATTGATAAGTGGTAACAATATGTCTGTTTTTAAATATAAAAGCAAGTAGTATCACAAGCTGTCCTAAGATAAAGTTTCCCTTCTAACACTCCTGGCCCAGGGTAATCACATACCTGCTGATAACGCCCAGTATATTTTTTTTCTGCATTGCAGAAACAACTCCGGCATTGAAGCGCTGGGATGACATGGGGGCCTGGATGATATGCGTATGATACCATCCAGCAGGCGATACCAACCGGGGTTGTCAGGGCAGGGCGCAACCTCAATGGGATCAAAGGCAAATCCATCCCTGATGTTTTCGGAAAATATACCCACAAAATTCAGATCACTTTTTTGATGAGGGATGGTTTATCGCCAAATCCTTACTGACATCTGACCACCATTTTAAATAATTATTTGCCGCTTTTTCCCCTGAATCTACTAATTCTTTTTTTCGACTGCTACTCAAATCAAAGTCCGTCGTTCCGACACCGAGAGTGTCTATATAGATGGTTCTGTGCCAGTCATCATCATGTAGATGCTGGCTATCCTGCACGGCAAGTACCGTCTTGACCAACTGCATCGTATAATCAAGAAAGTGTTTGATTTCATTGTGTTGCGGCTCCTGGCCATCTCGAAATACACCTATTTCTTTTGCAGAATCCAGGCGAAACCCCAATGTCTCCTTATTGTATATATACGGACTGCTTTTTGGGGACTTTATCGTTAAAGATTTATTTTCTTTTTCATAGTATTTTGGAATTCTAATCAAGCTTTTGTCTTTAAGATATTTTTCACGATCAAATAGTTTTACCGGGTAGTTGTTGATGACACCACCATCAACAAAAATGTCTTTTCGATCGTCCTTTACAGCGCTGAAAAACAGCGGAATTGACATTGATCTTCTGATATAACGCCCCAACAAAAGCGATTCCTTTTACACCGCCGCCTTCAAACACCAAATTCTTAAATGGAAATGTCATTTTCCTGTTCTCCTATAGTTATTTGATATTCTATTGTTAATGGCTACTCGCTGTGTTTTTTGCTTGACCAAAATCACCGGTGACATCCGCCAGACAATGCTGTGATTTTTTTGAGCCGCCTATTTTTTTATTCAGTTCAGGGCTCCGGTATCCACTGTTGGGCCTGAATGGCCACCCATAATATTTTCGAATTGGTTCCAATACTTTTTCACAGATGCGCCTCAGCTTAGGAATTAAATCCTGCGGCGGATTATTATCTATGCCCTTTCTTTCAGCGATTTCCGATCGCATGAGTTCTCCAAGAGTAAAGTGTTCGGAAAGCTTTTCATTTCTATCCATATCTTATTTCCTAAAAAAATTTTCATTTTCCAAACAATGCCAACCAGTCAACAGTGGAACGATTAGTTGAATACTTGATTGCTTAAGCAACGTCTGGTGGGTTTTAGTTTTTTGAAAAAAAGATTTAGAGCTTATTTTAGCATTGAAACTGTTCAGGTTTTGGGGTCCACCGTAGTATTTCTACCCTTCAAGATCAAAGAGAAGACTTCAACGCTATACATCTATCTGAAAAAAGTTTGCAACTGTGCGGTGTTTGATCTAATAATTTTATTTAAATCGTCATAAATCTTTGCTGCACCATAATTTTTCTCATGCTCTGTTATTAAACCATCCATTTCATTTTCGACAGCTTTACATACTTCATTTATTAATGATGCCAACAATTTTGGCCGAACATCCATGTCCTTGGCAAATGCCTCAAAGGAATGCTCTTTTATCTGATCGAGTTTGAAAGTTTGACCAATCGCCATCGCAAATTTATTGTCCAAAGGATACACCTGAGTGGAAACCAAGTCATAGAAGGGCGCTAAATCAAAGCCGTTGTTATGTAAAACAGAGAAATTTTTACCATGCGCATCATGATTACCAATAATATAATTAAAAACCATCATACGTATGAATAGGAGCCTGTTTCTTACGCCTTGATTTGACAAGTATTCATCAATTAATTCTCTACATTCAGCAAAGCCGGGACCACCTGTCTCTTGATATTTTCGCTCAGCCGGGTACCCCATTGCCTGGCAAAAATCCTCCTGGTGAATGCGAATAATTTCTTTGTTTACTTCCTGACGGTCATATCTCTCGACTACATACAATTCATGGCCGCCAATTTTTATAATTTTTGAATTAGGAATCGAAAAGCCTGATCGCTGTGCCAATTCCATACAAAAGGCTTCATTCCTCGGGATATCGGTAAAACCGGCATTAACTGGTTTAATAATATGCGTGGTAGGGGAGCCTGAATTTTTCGGTAGATAAAATTGAGTCCCTTTGATATAAACCGGCAGTTTGTCTTGTGCTCCGGCCAAAGAAAGCTTAGCTTGTTTCATTTCCGGGTATAATTTATATCTCCCCGGATCAAGCCGAAGTTTATCAAGAGTTTCTATCAACTCTTGGGTAATATTTTCGTATCGGCCAGGAGTAAAATCAGGTTCTTGATCTTCAGGTATGATAGAAAGTGCTCCCGCACAATCTTCTCCAAAATTTTCTAAAAAGGCATAGGTATCTTTTTTGTCAAATTTGTAACGGAATGCCAATACTGTTCTTGCGTTGCTTTCTGGAAGAAGATTTTCAAAAAAGGCCGTACTGATAGCCGGAGCAAATTTTTCTTTTCTACAGGGAAGTGAAAGAGAAACAGGTAAAGCTTCTTTTTCTATCCAATCTTGAGAATATTGAAAGATGACCTTGCCCTTTTTGTGGCGATCCAATGTGCCGACCAGTCGTTTATTCCATATGATTTGTAATCGGCCTGTCATTTTTTGTTCTCAATTGAATGTGGCGTTACATACAGTTTTAGACCAAGAGCGCGAAGTAACACAAAAGCTTTGTCCATTTGAATTGTCTCTTTTCCTCTTTCTACATCACTAATGAACTTCACACTTGTGCCTGTAATATCTGCTAAATCTGATTGCCTCATCTTCTTTTTTTTTCGGGTGTCTTGAATTGCTTTTCCAAGGTATTTAACCAAACGGACACGGTATGGATATCCTATATCTTCTTTCATATAAAGCCTCAACTTAACCATACGGTTAAAAAATATAATAAATTATTAAATTTAACAGTACAGTTAAGTTACTCAATTGTCAACCTTATTCACCGAACGGTTAAATAAGTAAAACCGAAGATCAATCAATTTTAATATGGGATATTTTGAATTTCATACTTCTTTTTTTTAATCGCGGCGTTGCGGCTGTAACCCAAAAATCACCGGTGAAATCCAGTGCATTTTTAAGTTGGAATTTTGAAATTTCCAAATGTGCCTGAGATTTTAAATTTTCTGCATGGCAGGAACACTACGACTATTTGTTTGGAGCTATATTATTCCAATCCCTGTTGACCCAGGACGATCACATACCTGCTGATAACGCCCAGTATGTTTTTTTTCTGCATTGCAGAAACCACTCCAGCCGTGAAGCGCTGAGATGACATGGGGGCCTGGATAATATGCGTATGATACCATCCCGTCTTTTTCAGGATATCAAGGTAGTCATCTATGAGAATGCCGC
>JACNHV010000122.1 GCA_014383445.1 Candidatus Desulfobacula maris
CTCAACATGGTGAGGTATTTTGCGCCAGTCTTGTTCATAGCTGTGAATTGCTTTGGTAGAGACTCCAAGAAGCTGTGCTATCTCTTTTTGGGTCTTGTTCAGCTTAGCTCTGATATCTTTGAATTTTTTGCTTTCCATTAGTCCTCTTTTTTTTAAATTAAAGTAAAGAAGTATCCATTATTTTCATTTTTTATAAAAATATACCACATAGTGGGAGCTGTCAATGAGAAAACCTTGCATATATAGGATAAATCAGGAAAAAAATAATTTAATTGCGGCTTCTTGACGTTGTTATTTATTGCATTACTTTATGCACTAAATAACAAAAAATAATGAAAGGTGTCTTATGAAACTTGATAAATTAACGGTTAAATCACAGGAACTTTTGCAATCTGCCCATGATATGGCCCAAAAGTATGGCAATCAGGCCATTGAACCGGTCCATTTTTTAAAGGCCCTGATTGAGGATAACCAGGGAATTGTTTTTTCAATATTGAAAAAGATCGGTGTCCAGATGGATGCCTTGAAAAAAGATATTCAGACAGGTATTGAAAAACTGGTAACAGTCTCTGAAGGAGCAACCATCTATCTTTCCCAGGCAGGAAAACAGGTATTGGATCAATCATTTTTAGAAGCTGAGAAGATGAAGGATCAGTATGTGAGTATGGAGCATATTTTTCTTGCACTTGCCACAGTGAAAGGTGAAGCCTTTAATCTTCTGAAGCAAAATGGTGTCACCCGGGAAGCCATTCTCACCGTGCTAAAGGATATCCGGGGGAACCAGAGTGTGACAGATCAGAATCCAGAAGAAAAATACCAGGCCCTTGAAAAATTCGGGAGAGATTTAACAAAGCTTGCCCGGGATGGGAAGCTTGATCCGGTCATTGGAAGGGATGAGGAAATACGGCGGATTGTGCAGGTTCTTTCAAGAAGGCGGAAAAATAACCCCGTATTGATTGGAGAGCCTGGTGTCGGTAAAACAGCCATTGTGGAAGGACTGGCCCAGAGAATTGTTGAAGGGGATGTGTCAGATACCTTGAAAAACAGGCGGGTGATTGCCCTTGATATGGGTGCCTTGGTTGCCGGGGCCAAGTTTCGGGGTGAGTTTGAAGAACGGCTCAAGGCCGTATTAAAAGAGGTGGAAGCTGCAGAAGGTGAAGTGGTGCTGTTTATTGATGAGCTGCATACAGTTGTCGGAGCAGGTGCCGCAGAAGGGTCTGTGGATGCCTCCAATATGCTGAAGCCTGCCTTAGCCCGTGGAACTCTAAGATGTGTCGGTGCCACCACACTGAATGAGTATCGAAAGTATATTGAAAAGGACGCTGCCCTTGAAAGACGCTTTCAGCCGGTTTTTGCAAAGGAGCCCACCGTGGAGGATACCATCTCCATTTTAAGGGGATTAAAAGAAAAATATGAGGTTCACCATGGCATACGGATAAAGGATTCTGCCATAGTGGCGGCTGCCACCCTGTCCAACCGGTATATTGCAGATCGGTTTCTGCCGGACAAGGCCGTGGATCTGATTGACGAATGTGCTTCCCGCCTGAGGATAGAGATTGACTCCATGCCAAGGGCCATTGATGAAATCACAAGAAAAATTACCCAGGCCCAGATTGAACGGCAGGCATTGCTCAAGGAAAAGGACAGGACGTCCAGAGAGCGGCTTGAAAAACTTGAAAAGGATATTGCTGTTATGAAAGAGGAAGTTGCCCCTTTAAAACTTCACTGGGACAGTGAAAAACAGCTTATTCAGGAGATCAGCGGCATCCGGGAGAATATTGACAAGTTTCAGACCCAGGCCCATGTGGCAGAACGTAATGGAGACCTGGAAACAGTTGCCAAGATCAGATACGGCACCATCGCACAACTGCAAAGAGACCTTGAAACCAAAAAACAGACTCTCAACGATTTTCAGCAGGACAAAAGAATGCTTAAAGAAGATGTGGAAGAGTCAGATATAGCAGAAGTGGTCTCCACCTGGACAGGGATTCCAGTGTCTAAAATGCTCCAGGGGGAGCAGGAAAAACTGGTCTATATGGAAGATGTAATTAAAAAAAGGGTCATTGGTCAGCAAAAAGCCATTGATGCTGTGTCCAATGCAGTAAGAAGAGCCAGATCAGGACTTCAACCCGAAGACCGTCCCATCGGCACCTTTATTTTCATGGGCCCCACAGGGGTCGGAAAGACTGAGCTTGCAAAAGCCCTTGCCCAATTCATTTTTGACAGTGATCAAGCCATGATCCGGGTGGATATGTCGGAATACATGGAAAAACATTCTGTGGCAAGGCTGATCGGGGCCCCTCCGGGATATGTGGGGTATGATGAAGGCGGTTTTTTAACAGAGGCTGTCAGAAGACGTCCTTATTCGGTTATCCTGTTTGACGAGATTGAAAAAGCTCATCCAGATGTTTTCAATGTGCTTCTCCAGGTTCTGGATGATGGGAGGATGACAGACGGACACGGCAGAACAGTGAATTTTCGAAATACCATTATTATCATGACATCCAATGTGGGTTCCCGTTTCCTGCAGGAGGCTGGAACCAACGGGATTGAGGATGCTAATGTTCAAAAGGAAATAGCCCATGCATTAAAACAGGTTTTCAGACCGGAATTTCTAAACCGGATCGATGAAATTATTACCTTTCATGCTTTGACAATTGAGAATATAAAACAGATTGCCGCAATCCAGATCGAAAAACTCAATCAGCGGCTGAAATCCCGCAACCTGAAAATCAATCTGGATGATAAGGCCATGGAACACCTGGCACAAAAGGGATATGACCCCACCTTTGGCGCTCGCCCCTTAAAACGGGTCATCCAGCAGGAGATTGAAAATCCCCTGTCCATGGCGATCCTAAAAGGGGAATTTAAGGAAGGATCTACTATTAATTTTATTAAAAATAACAATGGGGCAGGGCTGAATATGGTGAGCCCAGACTTTATTCACTGAGTTCAAGCCATTCAAACCACATGGGATAATTTTTCTTATACCATAGCAGTATAGTTCTAAGTGTTTTCTGCTCATCTCCGGAAAAGGTGGCCGTGGGTATTTTATCAAATTTTAAAAAAACCTTGTCTCCAAAATATTCCAGAGCGTCAGTGCAAAGGGTTTGAAGCTCGTTTCTGATTCTGCCTGAATCTGAGATCTTAACGGCCCGGTTTTTAAAATCCTCTCCTTTTAAAAACCGGTTCAGAAGCGGGCTGAAAACAAGCTTGCTTTCACCAAAGGTTTCAAGAAGTTTAAGGGCAAAGGTTATTTTTTTATCGGCCTTTTCCGTGGTCATTCGAACCGTGACAGAATAGGTATCATCTGAAATCTGGCTGACGCCTGGAAATCCTGAATAAGGATCAGGGAGCATATATCCGGATGTGGCAATTGCGCGCCATTTTTTTTCAGCAATCAGGTCATCTGCCGAAAGGGTTTTTTTCTTTAAAGGGATTCCTGCATTGCGGGCCTGGAGGATGCTTTCCCGGTAGGTTTCCACCATGGCATCATCAATATCTTCATCAAAGATCTCATTTTTAAGGCGTAGGGCAAAGTCATCTGCATCCGGATCAAGCTTCATGCTGGCGGCATCTTTATCAAATCTCAAGATAAATTTTGATGACAATACTGCAAGAGAGACATCAATATCAAGAATAGAGCAAAGGCTTGCTGCCTGGATGGCTTCAGCCGATGCAGCATATCCATCAACAATGAAAAGATGGGTATCATTGTTTTCATCTTCCCAGGTCTTCACGAAAAAGGTTGGCGCATAGGTCCCGGAATCTGTGAAGGGATGAAAGCCTGTGGGCAGGGTCCAGTTTTCATCCACAAGATGAACACCTTGTTCCAGCCATTCTTCCCATAATTTTCCGATTCTGGGTTCTCTGTTTTTTCCCTGGAGTGTCCATACGTGGATATGATTGGATTGAATACCGGGATAGGTCATTTTTATGGCGTCAACCACTTTTCCCCTGGGCGTAAAATAATTGACCAGTAGAGAGTCATCAGCCGCTCGTTCAACCACAGCTTTTGGTAAAACAAGGGTTCCGATATATCCTTCATACTGATCTGTAATGGCCAGAGGTTGATCAAACAGATGCAAAACAGTTAAAGGGCCTGTCTTTTCCCCTTTGGAAAACCGGGACGTATTTTCAAGCGTATCAATGGCTGCCCCCCAGACCGTGATGTCCTTGAGAGCAATCGCGTGCTTGAAGTCTTCCCATGTATAGGCTTTATTATTAATCAGTTTTAATACGCATTTTTCCAGAAACTTGGC
>JACNHV010000061.1 GCA_014383445.1 Candidatus Desulfobacula maris
GCCCTGTCTGGACAGGAAAGTCTTATCCATTGTATATAATCGGGTGTTGTGCCGATCACTAATACTTTTTTATGCACAAATTTTTATTCCTTTTATTTCTTCAGACAGGTTACTGTAGAGAAATGAATTGTCAAGTTTTAATTCATACAATGGTCTTGGGGTGAGATGAAATCGTTCTTTCCAGTTGAAATTGCCACAGAGAAAATCAACCATTTTTATCTTTTGTTTGCAAGCCCATTCTATATGGTGGAAGTTGATCAGCTTTGCAATTCCTTTAAAATCCGGATTTGTTCCTCCGGCAAGGATGGTATAGGTTCCTTTGTACAGGGCACCCATGTCAACGGCAGCTGGTTCCCCACCAATTAAAAGGGTGGTTATCCTCATCATATCATTTTTTACCATATAGGAAACAAGTTTTTCAAAAGCGCGTAAAAACCGTTGATCACTGAAATAGGAATCCTTTTCAAAGGCCTGGATATTCATCTTGAAAAGTAGATCTACATCACTGAGCCTGTTATGCCGAATTGTGACGGTTTGCCTTTCCAGTTTTGACATTTCGGCATTCATTTTTTTTCTTGTTTTTCCTGAAAATTCAGCAAGGTATTGATTAAAAGAATACTCATATTTTTTGGGTAAAAACAGGTACCCTATCTCGTCCTGAATAATAGACCCCCGGGTGTGAAAAAAGGAATCATGGGTTAAGTACCTCAGATGAACAGGCCCGGGAAGAGAATTGATTAATGCCAATGACATATCGGGATGGCATGAAATTATTTTATTCTGCTCCAGCCATGTTTCTCCTTTCCATGTTTCTCCGGGGAAATGACCATAGGATTCCTGTTCTTTGATCCAGCACAGGGCAATCATCCCTTTGGGAACATTGTTTTCTTCAAAAACCTGGAAATGCAACGGCCGGTTAAAAGCCTGGTTGAAACAGGAGCGGACCTGCCACAGGTCAAAAAAACAATCATCAGGCCAAAGTGTTTCCCAAAGCTGCCGACATTCTTCAGTATCCGTATATGTTCTGATATGATACATCAGCTAATGCCTTAAGGTCACATTAACGGTGCTGTGGGTCCCTTTAAAAAATTCCTGGGCAAAGGTTTTTACCCGTTCAGGATCATAGGTCTTGCAGCTGAAGACATCCAGATAGGTTGTATTGGTCAGATTGGCAAAATGAGCAGAAATCAGTGAGGTTTCTATGAGTTGTACCATTGAAAATCCTTCCACTCGTTCATCCTCCCCAAAATGAACCACCTGGGTTTCTCCAAACCGCTTCATTTCAATCAAATCACAAAGCTGGATGACAAATTGTTTTATCTGGTTTGCATCCCTGATTTTTAATGGGTTGCAATTGTAAATATCAATTGAAGAAGCAATTCCCCATGCAGAATCTGCAGGATCAATCTTTAACGCACAATTATTCATTATCTATTTTCCTTTATAAACTAAATGTTCAATTATTTTGCTGGCCAGTCATGGTCAGGACTCTTTTTTCTTTTTGGTATTTTTCCCAGCTTTTTTTTTCTTTTATAAAGATCATTGTCATCATCTTCGGTAAAATCTTCATCATAATACTCTCTGAATTTAGGAGTCTTTTGTTTTCCCCGTTTGTCGTTTTCCTGATAATCTGAATCGTACTTGCTCATGTATCTTCCTCATGGATGTTTTGTTGTTATTTTTTGGTCAAAAGTATTCCCCGCTGGCACCGATCACACGTCTGCATTTTTCATACCATAAAATGCAGACCGGAATTTTAAGCAATGTCCATCCAGCGGATGTAAGGTGATTACCCTGGAACGGGTTATGCAAAATTTCTTATGGCAAATATTCAATTGTAATTATATAAGCTTTAATTTGAAAAAACGGAATTTAGATATCCATTTCATTTTTTAATCGGAATTTAGAATTCCTATTTTTGAGTTATTTTGAATCAATTGCAATGCCTTGCCCAATATTTGGGATAGTTAAAAATAAAATTGTCCATGCCATTGTTGGATTGGCCTTTTAATACAGGTTTTATCTTTTTCCGGCACAGATTTTGCTATCTGCTTTCAAGCTTGGCTGTTGAATTTTGGATGCCAGTGCCATGCAGGGGATTTTAAAGCAAAATAACAGCAGGTCTTAAAGGGCAATCTTTATATATAAGGGGATAGCAATGGATGAAAAGCAGATTGAATTTTTTAGAAATGTGTTGAATGATAATCTTGACAAGCTATTAAACCAGGCTTACATGGTTGTGTCTGAACTGGTATCTCAAAATGGCCAGGAAATAGAAGATATTGATCGGGCTTCTGCCTATGCAGACCAGTCTTTGAAGTTGAAAATCAGGTCCAGAGAGAGCCGGCTGATCAAAAAACTTAAACAGGCTTTGGCAAGAATTGAATATGGCGAATATGGTTTTTGTGAAGAATGCGGAGAAGAAATTTCAATTAAAAGACTTGAAGCAAGGCCTGTTACAACCAAATGTATTGATTGTAAGGAAAACGAAGAACAAATAGAAGTATCCATAGAAGACTCTTCAGATAATTTTTAATAATCTTTATTCTCAATAGGAATATTTTGTTCCTATTGTTTATGAATATTAAAATCTTGATTAACAAAATATAAATTCAATTGATTTGTTCCAGCAATTGTTTTAATAATAAGAATTTAAAATTCCTGTTATTTTGTCTTGGGATTTAGGATTTAAGTTTTAGGATTTAGGTTAAAACTTAAATCCTAAAACTTAAAACTGTGCCTGAACAAGGTTTTCATTCAGGCACTAAAGATGGATGGCAGGGGATGTCCATGAATCTTTCAAGGTAAACCATTATGAAAAAAATCCACTTCATCCTGGAGAATGCCAAATTAATTGCTTCTGCCCAAAACAGCCTGAAGAAAATATATGCAATTGATTATAGCACCAATATGATTGGTGCCCTGCAGTTTTTAAGAACCAACAGAAGTGAGTTTGTTTTTATCGACATCAAGATTTTGAAGCAGGCAGCAGAAGACAGTAATTATAAAGCAGTTCTTCAGACATTTGGATTGGTATCCCCTAATGTCAGTATTGTGATAATGGCTGAACCTAAGTCATTAAAGGAAGCCGTAAAAATTGTAAATGAAGGCGCAGATTCTTATCTGACCTATCCCCTGGTTTCCGATGAAATTCAACTGGTGGTCAATAGTATCTTAGAGCATACAAGAGCTGAATCAGAACTTGATTATTTAAGAGAACAAGTCTGGCAGGAAGATGAGTTTGATCTTGTGCAGACAAAAAGTGTGGCCATGAAAAATGTTTTTGAGAATATCCGTGCAGTGGCTTCCACAAAGAGTACTGTTCTCTTGCTTGGTGAAACCGGTACAGGGAAAGGGTTTACAGCCAGATTTATTCATACTCTCTCATTAAGAAAAAATGAACGATTCATTGAAGTCCATTGCGGGGCAATTCCGGATACCTTGGTTGAAAGTGAGATGTTCGGGCATGAAAAAGGTGCCTTTACAGGTGCTATTAAAAGAAAACTGGGTAAGTTTGAACTTGCAAAGGGTGGCACCATTTTTCTTGATGAAATAGGTACCATCACCCCGGCTGCCCAGATCAAGCTTTTGCAGGTTCTACAGGACGGTATTTTTCAGCGTGTTGGCGGCGAAGAGGAGATTCAGGCAGATGTAAGAATTATTACAGCAACAAATATTGATTTAAAACAATTGTGTGAGGAAAAGCAATTTAGAAATGATCTATACTATAGATTGAACGTGTTTCCCATTGAACTGCCTCCTTTGAGGGAACGTAAAGAAGATATTCCCAAACTGGTTGAGCTTTTTTTAAATAAACTTAACACATTTCACGTAAAAGGGATACAGGGTATACACCCCCAGGTGCTGGATGCCTTTTTATCCTATTCCTGGCCTGGCAATATCCGGGAACTGGAAAATATTATGGAGCGCGGCTATATTCTGGAGAAGTCTTCTGTTCTAAGACCAGAAAGTTTTCCCATAGATCTGTTTTCTCTGCAGGCGGAAACAGCTATCCGCAATATTGATCCTGACTTGACACTTTCACAAATAAGAAAACAGGAGATGGGAAAGGTTGAGCATACATATCTTGATATGGTGCTCAAACAGCACAAAGGGAAAGTTAATATTTCAGCCAGAGCAGCCGGTATCACAACTAGACAGCTTCATAAGCTTATGACCAAGCATTCGTTGTATAAAGAGGACTATAAAAGCGGGTTGTAACTATTCAGCTCTTATGCTTGAAACCGC
>JACNHV010000244.1 GCA_014383445.1 Candidatus Desulfobacula maris
TGGATAGTAGAAAGTCCGGGAATATGAATAATATAAAAAAGAAAAGTCAGTTTCAAATGGAAACCTGCTATATCATCACCATTTTCCATCATTATTTTTTGAGGCACTTCCCAGATCCGGCTGACAAAATCCTGATAGCTTACCAGATCTGTTAATTGCTGTGTTGCATGGCGCGGGTCTTGATCCAGGGTTTGAATAATAGTTTCAAGGTTTTTTCGCCACTTCAAAATATTTTTATGGGATACATCTTTTAATATATTCTGTACCCTGTCATCAAGTTGATTTACATCAATACTCTCACCAATCCAGGACATCGGGTCCTCTTGTTTCAACCAGTAATCAAATGAAGAATCATAAAATTTCACCAGAAATTGGTTTAATGGCTTGAAAATCGCTTCATCATCCTTAATACAGATTAACAGGGTTTTTGCAATTTTATCCGGCTGGTAATAGGATCTGACAAAACAATAAAAGTCTTTGTCTTCATAGGATTCAATTTTTTGCAGCGCTTTTTCAATAACAGGCAAAAATCCATAAAGCGCCCCCTCAGATTCTTTGACAATTACCTGCAAAAACAGCATTAAATTATCAGCTGCACCTGTTTTTATTTTTAAGCTTGAATCTGACTCAAAAGATTCCAGAAAAATATCAACAAAAAGATCCAGTGCTTTATCGCCTTTTGGATGAACCTTGTACAAATAATAATATTGAAGGGTGAAATGCCTGGCTTCTGAGACGATAAATTCCCAGTTTTTGTAGGGATGGGACAACTCTTTTAGAAAAATGTTCATCCTGTTTAAAATCCCGACATAGGATGAAAAAATATCCAGAAAAACCTGATATTTTGGGTCAATGATAACATCGATTTTTGTATCGGATAAATTCACCTCAAGGGCTGTAGATTTCACAAAGCATCCTTTTTTATTTGCAATCAGGTTAATTTATTTGCTCAAGCATTGATATTTTACCACTTTGATTGATATTTTCAATGATCTTTATGGATTTTAAATATTTCGTTACCCTGAAGAGATCTATTGCTGCGGTTTTGCCGGGACCGGGGGTTTAATTAAAAAATCAACTTTTTCTACTTCAATTTTAATTTCTATCCAGTATCTTTCGAATGATCCGGGCAGTTTCTGATAGATTGATTGGTTTCCTTCTTCATCAGGCTTTTTTCTGAAAAATTTTATGTTTAGGGTCAATCACCTTGAAGTGGTCCTGATATTTGGAGAACAAAAGGCTTTCTTTCATTCCCAGACATAAAAAACCGCCGTGAACCAGACTGTCATAAAAAATCCGGATCACCCTCTCCTGCAATTCTTTATTAAAATAGATCAGCACATTTCGGCATAAGATAAGATGAGTCTCACTGAACACCTGATCTGTCACCAGATTATGATTGGTAAAGGTTATTTTTTCTTTCATTGTACTCTTGATTGCCAGGCAATTATACCGGGCATGGTAATAGTCGGAAAAGGAACGCTTTCCACCGGCCTGCTGGTAATTCCGGGTATATACCCGGGCGTTGTCCAGGTCAAATATGCCTTGTTTTGCCTTTTCCAGAGCCTGGTCGTTAAAATCCGTTGCAAAAAAAGAGGTTCTTTGTCCCAAAGCCTCCTCCTGCATCAGGATTGCTAATGAATAGGCTTCCTCTCCTGTTGCACACCCGGCATGCCATACCTTGATGTATGGATAGCTTTTCAACAGGGGCAGGATGTTTTGCCTGAGAGACAGAAACATGGATGGATCACGGAATATTTCCGTCACGGTGATGGAAAATTCTCTTACCATTTTTTCAAAATATGATTCATCATGAATCAGCATAGGGATCATATCGGAAACACAAGCGGCCCGGGTCAATTTCATGAACTGAATGATCCGTCTGCGGATGGATGCTCTGGCATATGCTCGAAAGTCGTAGCCATAGCGCAGACGTATGGCATCCAGCAGCAGTTTGATTTCTATGGTTTCAATATCGATTGGGTTCATCAAGTGTCCCAGGGCTTAAAATTACCTGTAGAGCCAGACCCGCATCATGGATAAAAGACGGTCTATTTCCAACGGTTTTACAAGATAATCATTGGCCCCGGCAGCGATGCAGTCTTCCTTGTCCCGCTGCATGGCTTTGGCCGTGAGTGCAATAATGGGCAATTTATCAAACCGGCTCTTGGCCCGGATTTTTTTCATGGTTTCATAACCATCCATTACGGGCATCATGATATCCATGAGC
Organism: Candidatus Desulfobacula maris; assembly: GCA_014383445.1. Classification (GTDB taxonomy): domain Bacteria; phylum Desulfobacterota; class Desulfobacteria; order Desulfobacterales; family Desulfobacteraceae; genus Desulfobacula; species Desulfobacula maris. The sequence goes on from JACNHV010000244.1 coordinate 2,231, forward strand.
ACCAGATCAACATCATTTCGAATCTCCAGTATTTCCAGGGCCTTCAGGCCGTTCTCTGCCTTAATGGTGTTGATGCCCTTTGCATGCAGAACCTTTGACAGGGCAAACACATTGCGCATGTCATCATCAACAATCAAAATGGTTCGGTCTTGAAACACCCTGTCCAGATCATGCAGATCAGATATCATTTTTCTTTTTTCTTCGGGCATCCGTTCAACAACCCGGTGGAGGAACAGGGATGTTTCATCAAGCAGTCTCTCTTCTGAGCGGACCCCCTTGATAATGATTGTTTCTGAATATTTTCTAAGTTCCTGCTCCTCATCCTGTGTCAGTTCCCTGCCCGTATAGACAATAACTGGGGGTGCTGCGATCAGGTCGTTCTTTTCCATTTTTTTCAGCAGGTCAAAGCCGGACATATCCGGCAGTCCAAGATCCAGAATCATGCAGTCGTATGGTTTTTTTTCAAGCGCCAAAATGGCATCCTTTCCATTGGAAACTTCATGAATGGCCACATCATTGCCGCTGATAAGCTTGCTAATTGCGTGCCGCTGATTAAGGTTGTCCTCTACCAGCAGCAGATCCTTCATCTCTTTATTGATTATGGACTCAAGATGTGTGATGACCCCTTCAAGCGCTTCCAGGCTGACCGGTTTGGTGATATAGCCCATGGCACCTTTGGTAAATGCTTCTGGAACAGGGTCGTCAGAAGACATGAAGTGGACCGGTATATGTCGGGTGGCGGAATTTTCCTTTAACGAATCAAGAACTGTCCAGCCATCAATTCCCGGCAGATGAATATCCAGAATAATGGCTTTTGAGGGGTATTTTTGGGCAAGCTCCAGACCCTCCTCCCCCGTTAGTGCAACCAGTCCCTTGAATCCCTTTTCCCGACAGAATTTGAGCAGGGTCATGGCAAAGTCAACATCATCTTCAATAATCAAAATAACCTTGTCGCCAGGACCTGTTTTATCCCGATCATCGGCAAGGGTGTTTTTCAATAACGCCCGGCGCTCTTTTGGGGGTTCAGGTTTCCTGGCAGCAGTGTCCATTTTTTTAAGGCCGCTGGGCACATTATTTTTTTTATTACGCTCCAGATATTCGGTCTTTTCCTCCAGTTCTTCATTGGCTGCCTGAAGTTCTTCCTGCTGTTCCTTTAATCTGCTTTCCGATGACATCAACAGCTGGGTCTGTTCTTCCAGTTCTTCATTGGCTGATTGCAGCTCCTCCTGCTGTTTCTGCAGCACATCAGCCTGCTGCCTGGTTTGAACCAGGGCCGTGCTGAGTTCCTGCCGTGACCTTGCACCGGCAATGATGATGGCAATACTGTCGGCAGTTTCAGAAAGAAACCGGTTCTGCAGTTGTGTGAGTGCTGCAAGTGAGCCCAGTTCCATCACGGCTTCAACCTGATCGTTAAACACAAACGGGACAATGCTCAGATTTGCAGGAACCAGGGCACCCAGACCCGAGGTAACAGATATATAATCATTGGGAATGTCCGTAATGGTCAACATTTTCTTTTCCTGTACGGCCTGGCCGATCAGGCCCTCACCCCGTTTAAAGGATTTTTGAAATTTTTTTCCGGGCTGAAACGCGTAACCTGCAATATAGGTGTATAACCCCTGGCCGTCATGAACGTAGATAAGACCCACCTGTTCTTTCAGAAACCGGGCCATAAAGGTCAGTATAGTGGTACAGATTTTATCCAGGGGCAGATCCCCCCGTAACAGATTGTCCAGTTCTGCTGACCCCTGTTTCATCCAGCCCTGCTCATCAGCCATGCGCTTTACTGATTTCAGATCATCAGCCATGCGATTAAACGATCTTGTGACAATTCCCAGTTCGTCTGAAGAGGAGACCTTTATCCGGTGGTTAAGATTGCCTGCGCCGATCTGCTGAACCCCGGATGAAAGCCTGCCCAGGGATCTGGTGATTTTAAGGGTAAAATACAGTGACAAAAGGATTGCAAGTACCAGAACAGACACCAGGATCGAGGTCTGCCGCTTGCTGATCCGTGTCACCGCGGCCAGGGCCTCTTGTTTGGATTGTATCACCACCACCATCAGTTTTGGCTCCGTCGCGGCACGAACATTGGTTAACACGGCTGTCTGTTTTCGATTGACATAGGTCTTGTTTGCGGCAAATTCTGTATGGCCTGATACAAAATCCTGCACCAGGGGGTTATACAATGCGTATTCCCCTGCCAGCACCACACTGTTATCCGGATGGACCAGAATCTTGCCCTTCTCATTGACAATATAAACATATCCTGTCGTTCCAACCCGCAGATCAGCCGTAAAATTCAATAGTTTTTCAATGTCGATCTCAGCTGCAAGCACGGCTGTAACCTGCCTGTCCATGGGACTCAGCAAGGGAATATACATATCAAGGATCAAACGTGTGCTGCTGCTCTCATGGATAGATCCGATGATGGTTTTTGGATTTTCCATTTTCAGAAAATCCGGGTGATCCGTGTGAAGTTCCAGATCTTTTGGATTATACACCGTGTCACGGCCCACCTTAACCCGCTCTTGTCCATCGGTACTGGCAATGGTCAGGGAATACAGATGGGGAAGTGACTTTATCAGGATCTGCAGTATCCATTCCTGGTCTTCACTGTCAGCGCTTTGAAGTTCATTGCTGTCAATAACCAGTTGAATCTTTTTCTGGGTATCCAGAAGAGAAGATTCTATCAGGTCAACGGAATGTCTGGCGATATTGTCATGAATCTGCTCAACGGACAGCAGTCTTGTCTGCTGAATGTCCCTGATGGTGGAAATACCAAATCCGGCAAGGGGAACGACTGCCAAAAGGAGAATGAACGCTGTTAGTCTATAGCTTATTTTATTCCACCATTTCATGAATTTTTCTCCTGTTATTAGAAATTTATATCAACAATCTGATCTGCCATGCTCCATACCCGGCCGGGCAGTTTTAAGCCCAGTTTTTCAACCAGGGATCTATTGATAATCAGTTCTAATTTTTCCGGGGTTTCCACGGGAATGTCACTGGGCAGAATTCCATTGACGATTTTATGGACAAGGCGGGCAGCCTGCTGGCCATTGGCATATCTTGAGCCGGCATAGGAGGCAAAGGCACCATTGTCCAGACTGTTTGACCCATAACCGAATATCGGGATCTTTTCAGCCATTGCCCTGGGGAAGATAATGGAACCCAGGGCTTTGTCAACGGGTGCTGCGGGAACCTGGAGGATCACATCAACGGTTGCCCGGGACAAAGAGTCAACCGCTTTCTTAATATCTGCCTCAGATTCCACCTCTGCCACCTGCAGCTCAAACCCGAGCTCGGCAGCCGTCTGTCTGGCAATGGCAATGGATTCAACCGATGGTGCAATGGAGGGAACATGAAAGCAGAAAACCTGTCTGGCTCTGGGGAGCATTTTGCTGATATACCAGAGGCGCTTTGCCGTCAGCTGGGTATCGTTGGTCTCAATGCCGGTCAGATTATTACCGGAACTGACCATGCTGGCAATAATTCCCCGATTAACCGAAGATGAGACAGACAGAAAAATCACGGGAATACCCGTTCCGGATGAGGCATCTTTCAGGGCATCGGCTTCTATTCCCCCGGCAGCAACGGCGATATCGGGTTTAGCGGCAATGATTTCTTCTGCCAGGCCCGGCAGCGCCTTGCGGTCACCAGCAGCATTTTTATCCGTATAGGTAAAGGTGTGCCCCTCTTCTTTTGCATGTTCGACCAGGCCGTTTTTAAAGCCATCCACCGTTGTCACACGGACATCACTGGCCATGAGGATGCTGATATGTATGTTTTTTCCAAATGCAGCCGCTGCAGGCATGAATAATACGCAGAATGCAGATATCACACAGAAAAAAACAAGCAGAACGCTTTTTTTATTAATCTTTTTCTTGATCATGGTTTCCTCCTTGTACTGATGAATTTTGCTTTTAAACCCTCTCTATCTCTTTTAATCCTCTGGTCAACGTGATTTTAAAACAATATGGTTCTGTTCCCGCCTTCCTGTTTTGCCTGATAAAGCGCCTTATCCGCATTTTTCAGGAGCGCTTCACATGAAGATGCATCCTGGGTGGAAGCAACTCCCATACTGAGCGTAAGGGAAAATCGGACCTCATTATGTGAAAAGAGGTTTTTTTCAATTTTCTTTCTGTATTTTTCTGCTGCATGAAACCCATTTTGTTTGCTGGTATGGGGAAAGATAATACTGAACCTTTTATTTTCAAACCTGCAGGCAATATCATTTTTTCTCTTTTGTTCCAGCAAAAACCGGCTCAGGGTTTTAAGTACCATGTCGCTGGCAATGGGACCATGGGTATCTGCTATTTTCTTAAAATGATCAGGATCAGCAAACAGCAGCAGCATCTCCTGCTTATACCGCCGGGACCGCTCGAATTCTGCTTCTATGGCATCATTAAAAAATCTGCGGTTATACAGATGTGTCAATGCATCAATGGTTGCCATTTCAATCAGTTTGGTGTTGGCAAGTTTTAATTCAGACCGAAGGCTTGATTTCTGGAGGATTCCTTCAATCATGCGGATAGCAGAAGAAGCAGTGAGCAGGCTTTTGGGAAGATAATCAAGGGCTCCTGCCCGGATGATTTCCGAGGCAATAACTTCATCTGTCTGTCCCGTCACAACGGCAATGGGCGTATCATATCCCGCGGCCTTAAATTTTTTCATAAAATCAAAACCCGTTCCATCCGGCAGGAGATAATCAAGAAGAATAATATCAAAAGACTCTGTCTCAAGCCTTAAAAATGCAGTTTCAATATTTTTGGCATGGAATAATTCAACGAACTGGTTGGCACTTAACATCTCTTTTAACAGAAGGTATTCTTCCTTTTCATCCTCGATGAAGAGAATACGAATTTTCTGATTAAAATCAATAATGTATGAATCAGCAGCATTTGGTTTGATCTGATCATAACGAATATTTCGAATTTTTTTAACAATATCAGCTATATTTTTTGCAGCGGTCTTGATGTCTGAAAGGGTTTTTTGTTCGTTTTTCTGCAGGTCATAAAACGTTTCCAGAATTTCAATATTGCCAAGAATGACTGTCAGAGGCTGATTCAGCTCATGGGCAGTTGCACCGGACAATTGCAGAAGCACATTTAACCGCTCTTCTTCAATGACGGATGCCTGCTGTTCAAGAATTTTTTGATTGGCATTTTTCAATTCATCAAACGCGTTTACAAGTTTGTTCTCCATCTTTTTTCTGTCTGTAATATCCCGGATGGAGGCAAGCCATGCAGGACTTCCTTTCCAATCCGTTTCCACTACGCGCATTTCAGCCGTCACAGGATTTTCATCCCGTGAAAAAAGTGAGATCTCCATCCCTTCATCTTCAGCCATAGGAAAGCCGAAGGGATTTCCCAGAAAATTCGAGGAGGTGGTTCTAAAAAGAGTTTCCCCGGCCGGGTTGATAAATTGGACAATTCCCTCTTTGTCCACTATGATGACTGCATCAGTCATGCTTTCGATCAGTCGTTGAAACCGGGCTTCACTATATTGTTTTAACAGGGTCTTCTGCAGATCCAGTTGAAGAAAAACGTTTATCTTGCTCAATAAAATTTTAGGATTAAAGGGTTTGACCATAAAATCCACTGCTCCTGCATCATACCCCTTGAACACATGGTAATCACTGGAATAGACGGCCGACACAAAAATAATGGGCAGTTCTTTTGTTTTTTGTTCACTGCGCAGCCACTCAGCCAGTTCATAACCGTCCATCTCCGGCATCTGAACATCCAGAAGAGCCAGGGCAAAATCATGGTTCAGGGAAGCGGCCAGGGCCTCATTACCATTTGAGGCCTGTATGATCTGCGCGCCTGTTTCCTTTAGAATCTGTCCAAGACTGAACAGGTTAGCCGGTTTGTCATCCACAATGAGAATTTTTGGGGTGTTCTTCACAAGCGTCTTCCTTTTTCAGGATTCATCCAGCACCTGCCTGATCATCACTGCCAGATCTTTTTTTGAGAATGGTTTCTGGATAAAATGTACCCCTTCGTCAAGTACCCCGTGATGGGCAATGGCATTGGCCGTATATCCGGACATGAACAGGCATTTTAGATCCGGAAACTGTAATTTTATCTGTTTTGACAGTTCAAGCCCGTTCATTTCAGGCATGATCACATCCGTTAAGATCAGGTGAATTGGGTCTGTATTTTCCCGGGTCAGTGTTACGGCCTTTTCAGGCGTGTCTGCCGTTAACACGGTATAGCCCAGGCTGCTGAGGATTTTTTCCGTGAGTTTCAGGATGGAGTGATCATCTTCCACCACCAGGATGGTCTCTTCATGGCCCCGGGGGATCTCTTCCATGCTTTCAGCCGGTCTCTCAACTGCTTTGCCCGTATGCCGGGACAGGTAGATCTTGATGGTCGTGCCTTTGCCTGGTTCACTGTAAACGTTGATGAATCCGTTGTTCTGTTTGACAATGCCATAGACAGTGGAAAGCCCCAGGCCCGTTCCCCTGTCAACGGCTTTTGTGGTGAAAAAGGGTTCAAAAATTTGGTTCAGTATCTTTTTGTCCATGCCGCAGCCATTGTCGCTTACGGCCAGCAGAACAAACTCACCCGGAATAAACCCGGCATGATCGTCACAATAGGCTTCATCAAAGACCACTGTATGAGTCTCAATGGTGATTTTGCCAACACCTTTGATGGCATCCCGTGCATTAACGCACAGATTGGCCAGAATCTGGTCGATCTGGGAAGGGTCTATCTTAACATTCCACAGGTTTTCCCCCGGTAGCCAGACAAGATCAATGTCCTCCCCGATGAGGCGCCGGAGCATTTTGATCATGGTTTCCACGGTGGGGTTCAGGTTAAGCGTAACAGGGGCAATGGTCTGTTTGCGGGCAAAGGCCAGAAGTTGCCGGGTAATGTCCTGTGCGCGTCTGCCGGCCTTGAGAACCTGATTAAGATCGTCATGCAAAGGCCCTTTGGGCTCTGCATCCATCATGGCCAGTTCAGTGAACCCCATGATTGCGGTGAGCGCATTGTTGTAATCATGGGCCACGCCGCCGGCCAGGCGCCCCACGGACTCCATTTTCTGGGCCTGGACAAGTTGCTGTTCCAGTTTTTTTTGTTTTTCTGCCATCTTAAGCCTTTGGGTAATATCGTGAAGGGAGATCAGGTGGGCCGGGTTTTTTTCCCACTCTGTGGATGCGGCGCGCATGGTGACCGTAACCTGTTGTCCCGCAGGGTGAAGGATATGGATGTCCACACTCTGTTTTTCAAGAACGGGAAATCCAAAATCCTTTCCCACAAGATCTGAAACAGCCCTTCCGAAAATCCTTTCAGCGGCCGGGTTGGCAAACCGGATGATGCCGTCAACGGTGACGACAATGGCATCTGCGTTGTTCTGGATGATCTGCCTGACCTGGTTTTCGCTGCCCTGAAGGGATGTCACCAGCGTTTCCATCTGCACAAGCTGTTCCTGAAGTTGCACCAGGATCGGTTCCGACACTTTGATAAACAGCCACGCCCCCAGGAAAATCAATACCATCCCGATGCCGGTGGCAACCATTCCGGCTTTGACGAAGGGTGCCCGGATCTCGGAAAGATCAATCTTGGCCACAAGACCCAGGTTTAACCCTGCCACGGGCTCATGCGCAGCAAGCACCACGGCACCTTGATAATCCAGACCGGTCAGTGTGCCGGATTTCCCCGACAACGCCCTGCGCATGGGTTCAGCCAGATTGGAATCAAATGGAACAGGTTTTTGGGCAATTTGTTCCCGGGGCCCGTGGTTGAGCAGAAAGACAATCTGGTCGCCCTCCTGCCGGGCAAGGGTGAATTCAAATGTTTTACTGAGCGCCTTATACCGGTAGTGGCCCTCTATTACCTGTTCAATCACGGCTGCAGCCCGGATTTTTGTATCCCCTTTATGGGACAGGGTTTCATGCTCCATCAGGGCTTCCATCATCCGGGCCTGACTCTGCACCGTTTCCGTCAGCCTTTTTTCCTGCTCATTGAAAGCGGTCTGGTAGAGCATCAGGAACACAAGCAGGCTAATGGTCAACGTAACGATTCCCATAATTCCGATGAGCAACAGGATCCTTTTTTTTTCATTTTTCATTGTGACCATCACTCCTTTGCGGATGCATCTTTGTTCAGGGGCATATGAATATTCAGACTTTCAAGGATTTTGGTCATATCACTGAAATCACCTAAAACCCTTTTCATTGGCGGATTCATCCTGACCAGGGTGGGGGTGGCCATGACACCGTCTGCCTGTGCCATGAGGGGATTTTTGATCACGTCAATTTTCTGAAGACTGTAGGCATCGCCAAACACAGCCGTCAGGCAGAATTCAAGAGCAGAAAAAATCTTATCCGTTTTGGCGGTCTCTCCTGAAATAAAAAGTTTGAATTCGTCCATAAGATATCTTTATCCTCGCTATTCAACTGATTAATAAAGGGTTGATCCTTCAAGGATGCCCCGGGTCAGGCAGACAATCTGATCCATGGTAAGCGGTTTCATCATGAGTTCAAAATTCAGGCCATCAGCCTGTGCCTTGGTCAGCTGGTCTGCAAATTCACCATAGTATGCAGTGATGATATACACTGGAATGTCAGGGTTTATTTTCCTGATTTTTTTCAGGGTATCCACACCGTTCATGCCGGGCATCTTTAAATCAATATAAATAAGATCATAGGATTGTTCCTGCACCATCTCTATCCCCTTTTCCCCGGATGACACTGTATCCACCTGGAAGGAAGTCCCCTCCAGGGCAAGGAGGAAAACCTTCCGGATTGCCTCATCATCATCAATTACCAGAATGCGTTTGATCATTTATCTCCCTCCTGTTTCAATTTTTCATTTTTTCTGCCCGGAAGCAGCACCTCAAATTTCGTCCCTTTTCCGGGCATGCTCTCACAACACATCTTACCGCCAAGGCTTTCAACAATACTCTTTGAAACACAAAGCCCGAGCCCAGTTCCTTTGCCCACGGGTTTGGTGGTAAAAAAGGGATCAAAAATCCGGTCCATGTGCTCGGGCAGGATACCTGTACCCGTATCTGAGATCACTATCCTGACATTGTCCTGAATCCGATCCACGGTAAAGCAGATTTTTTTTTCAGCATTATTGCTCACCGCATCCAGGGCATTGGTCATAAAATTGAGAAATACCTGCTGCAGGCTGTTTCCCTGTGTGTAAATGGTATTGCTGTCAACAGAAATCTGTTTGATCACCAGGACATTGTCTTTTTCAATGCGGTAGGCCAAAAGTCTGAGTACGCGATCAAAAAGAGTTTCAATGTCCACCCATTGGCACTGTTCATCAGACAGCGGTTCCGTGTGGGAAAAGGTTAACAGATTCTTAACCAGATCCATGCAGCGCCTGGTCTCTTTTCCGGCATCCTCCAGGATTTCATGGCGCTTGTCCTCTTTTGGTGTGTGCTTAAGACAGTATTCTATAAACCCGTTTATTCCCATCAGGGGATTGTTCAGTTCATGGGCCATGCCGCCTGCCAGCATTCCCAGGGCCGTTATCTTTTCTGTCATAATGCGCTGCTGTTCCAGGGCTTTTCGTTCCCGGATGTCTCTTGCAACAATGACCGTTCCCAGCAGCAGATTATCTTTGTCATGAAAATCAGACCCGGAGATCAATACAGGTATTGCCTCTTTGTGTTTAGTCAAAATATTTGCTTCTATATTATGGTATGTTGGATTTTCCATATAATTTAATGCAAACTCTTTTTTTTCAGAAATAATCCAGGGGAAGACTTCATCCGTTGCAAGCAGATCACAAAAAGGCAGTCCCATGATCTGACCACGCGGATACCCCAGCAGAGACAGAGCTGCTTCATTGATGGTCTGGATGACTCCATCCCTGGATAGTACCAAAACTACATCACTCATGGACAGCAGGATATTTTCCAGGTGATTTTTGGTCTTTTCCAGGTCAATGATTTTTTTAAGCCGCTGGTGTTGATCTTCCAGCTGCAGAAAAATCCTGACCTTGGCCAGCAGGATCTCGGATTGAAAGGGCTTGGTTAAAAAATCAACGGCGCCTGCCTCATACCCCTTGAACACGTGATATTCGTCTGAATACACGGCCGTGAGAAAAATAATGGGCAGATGTCTTGTTTTTTCATCTGATCTGAAAAGCTCGGCCAGCTCATACCCGTCCATTCCAGGCATCTGCACATCCAGGATGGCCAGGGCAAACTCGTGGTTCAGAGACGCTGTGAGGGCATCATTGCCGCAGGTTGCCCGGATAATCTGTGCATCAACACGCTGGAGTATCCGTTCAAGGGCAAACAGGTTTTGCTCTTTATCATCCACAATCAAAATGTTTTGCTGGTTCTTCACAATCAAGTCTCCACATCTGAAATAAAATCTGCCTGTCCTTGAATCTTTGTTTGCCTGTCTGGATAACCTGTCTTTGACAAAGTTTTTAAAAATTTTCCAATGCCGTCAAGGGAAAGGATTTTATCTGCTGCGTTGGCATCAATGGCCGACTGGGGCATGACGGGATATTCAGCCGTTGCCGGATCCTGGGCAATGGTCAATCCCCCATGAGCCTTGATCAACTGCATGCCCCGGCTACCATCACTGCTTGCACCCGTCAAAAGGATGCCGATTAAACGGGATGACCACACATATGCGGCACTTTCAAACAGCACATCAATGGCCGGCCTGGAATAAGTCACCCGGGGATCAATGGACAGAGAAAAGGTTTTGTCCCGTTCCACCAGCAGGTGATAATCCGGCGGGGCAAAATAGACATATCCGGCAAGTATTTTTTCTTTATCTTCTACCTCTTTTACCGTGAGAGGGCAGTTGCTGTTAAAATAGTCAAATATCTGTCTGTCCGCTGTTGGGTGAACATGCTGGACAACAATCAGGGGCAGGGCAAACCCCTCCGGCAGATCGGAAAACAGTCTGGAAAGAGCGGCAAGGCCGCCTGCCGATACCCCCATGACAATTGCTTTATACCCGTTTTTTTTCATATCATGGCCCTGTTTTGAATGCATAACAATTATACCGCCTTTTTCTGATAGAGTCTTGCCGTTTCATCAATGATGGAAAACTTTTCGGCAATGGTGGAAAATTTCAGGCTTTCACGGGTTCCAAGACACAGTATCCCCCCGTGGACCAGGCTGTCGCTGAACAACTTGAGAACTCTATCCTGAAGTATTTTATCAAAATAGATGAGCACATTGCGGCACAGGATAAAATGCATCTCACCAAACACACTGTCCGTAACCAGGTTGTGGTTGGCAAAGGTAATATTTTTTTTCAAAGCATTGTTCAGTGCCATGGCCTCATACCGGGCATGGTAGTATTCTGAAAAAGAGGAGATCCCTCCGGCAGCCTGGTAGTTTGCTGTAAATGTTTTTGCATTGGTCAGTGCATATATCCCCTTTTTTGCAATATCCAGGGCAGTATCATTAAAATCCGTGGCAAACAGGGTGGATCTGTCATACAGGTTTTCTTCTTTCAATAGAATGGACAGAGAATAGGCTTCTTCACCCGTGGCGCATCCCGCATGCCAGATTTTGACAAACGGATGGGTTTTCAGGATGGGAACCACCTGTTTGCGGATGCATTGATAGACAAACGGGTCCCGGAACATGTCCGTGACGGGAATTGAAAATTCCCGGACAAATTTTTGAAAAAAGGATTCATCATGCAGGAGTTTAGGGATCATTTCAGAAATGGTTGTGCAGCCGGATTTTCCCTTAAGCTGCCTTATTCTGCGCTCAATGGATGCCCTTGCATAGTGTCTGAAATCATAGCCATACCGATTAAAAATGGCATCCAGCAGAAGGGTAATCTCTATATTTTCAATATCAATTGCTTTCATAGTTTTCTTTCTTATCTCTACCGGTAAAGCCACACCCGCATCATCGAGCTCAACCGGTTCGCATCCACGGGTTTGGTCAGGTAATCACTGGCGCCTGCGGCAATACAGTGCATTTTATCTTCCCGCATGGCTTTTGCCGTTAATGCAATAATGGGCAGTTTCTGGAATTTTTCCTGTTCCCGGATCTGTTTCATGGTTTCATACCCATCCATTACGGGCATCATGATATCCATCAGAACCAGATCAACCACTGGAATATCTGCTAAAATAGTCAGGGCTTTTTTTCCGTTCTCTGCTTTTAAAACCCTCATGCCTTTCTCTTCAAGCAGTTTGGACAGGGCATAGACGTTTCTCATATCGTCATCAACCACAAGAATGGTCTTGTCCTTGAACAAGGCTTCCGTATCATGCAGGCTTGTGATCATCTGTCTCTTTTTTTCAGACATCTGGCTGACCATCCGGTGCAGGAACAAGGATGCTTCATCCAGGAGCCGTTCTTCCGATCTCACACCTTTGATAATGATGGATTCTGAATACTTGCGAAGCTGAAGATCTTCCTCCCGGGTCAGTTCCCTGCCCGTATAGACAATGACAGGGGGTATGGTCAGATCTTTTTGGGCTTCAAGCTTTTTCAGCAGTTCAAATCCCGTCATATCAGGAAGTCCCAGGTCCAGGATCATGCAGTCAAAGGGGGTTGATTTCAGGGCCTGTATGGCTTGTTTTCCCGTTGCCACACCCTCTGAGCGCACATCCCCATTTCCAATGAGCTTTATGATGCTTTTTCTCAAGGACTCATTATCTTCCACCACCAGAAGATTCTTGACGGCTTTGGAAAACAGATCAGTGAGCTTGTGAAAGGCTGCATCCAGATCAATCTTGTTTATCGGTTTTTTCAAATAACCAATGGCCCCTTTTTTGAATGCATCCAGGGTCGGTTCATCAGCAGACATGATATGGACAGGAATATGCCGGATTATGGGGTTTTCTTTTATGGTCTCAAGCACGGTCCATCCATCAATCCCGGGAAGTTTGATATCCAGAATAATGGCTTTGGGCAGGTGTTTTTCAGCAAGTTCCAGCCCCTCTTCTCCCAAAGGTGTGGTAAGACATTTCAATCCTTTTTCATGGCATAGTTTTAAAAGCAGTCCTGCAAACTTCAGGTCATCTTCAATAATCAGGATGGTTTTGTCATCCTGGTCAATGGTATCGCGGTCATCAGCAATGGATCCGGAAGATTGTAGACGGGTCTGCATTGTTTGAGATCGGCCCATGAGTTCAGTGTCAGGGGTGCGGAAAACAGACTTAATTGGAACCGATTCCACAGCCCGTGTCCCGGATCTGACGGGAAGATAAATCGTGAACACAGACCCTTTTCCTTTTTCGCTGGTCAGCTGGATTTCCCCTCCCAAAAGGCGGGCAAGTTCCCTGGAGATGGAAAGTCCCAGGCCTGTGCCGCTATATTGTCTTGCCGTTCCGCCTTGAGCCTGCTGAAAGGCCTCAAACACAATTTTCTGGTCTGTGGCTGAAATACCAATCCCCGTATCAGCCACTCTTATGGCAACAGCATGGTCTGGGTCCAGGCCGCTTCTGGACAGGTCAACAGTTTTGGCCGGCCGGCAAAAAGCAACCTGAACCTGGCCTTTTTCCGTAAATTTGATGGCATTTGACATCAGGTTTTTAATAATCTGCTCCAGCCGTTTTCTGTCCGTATGGATGATTGAAGGTGCTGTGTCATGGATACTGATGGAAAGAGAAAGCCCTTTATCATCTGTCATGTGTTTAAACTGAGTTGTGATGCTGTCCGCCACATCCTGAATTAATAATTCTTCTGGCAGAATATCCATCCTGCCGGATTCAATCTTTGCAAGATCCAGGATTTCATTAATGAGAGAAAGCAGATCATTTCCACTCTGGTAAATGATATGGACTGACTCCAGCTGGTCCTTGGTGAGATTTTTTTCCCTGTTCTCCTCAAGAATGTTTGAAAGCAGCATCATGCTGTTCAAAGGGGTTCTCAATTCATGGGACATATTGGCCAGGAACTCGGATTTATATTTGCCGGCAATGGCCAGTTCTTCTGCTTTTAGTTCAATTTCACGTCTGGTTTTCTCATTTTCCCGCTTCTGAAATTCAAGAGATTCATTTTTTTCCATCAATTCTTCATTGGACACTTCAAGTTCTTCCTGCTGCACCCGCAGGTTCTGTTCTGATATTTCCAGGGCTTTTGTCTGCTCTTCCAGTTCTTCATTAACCGTCCTGAGTTCCTCCTGCTGGGTCTGCAGTTCTTCTGACTGGTGCTGGCTTTTTTCAAGGGTTATCTGCAATCGCTGCTGTGCCGTGGCTGAATCAAGGGCAATGGCTATTCTTTCAGCACTGTCTTCAAGAAAAGTCCGCTGGTCTTGGGAAAAGGTCTCAAAGGTGCCAAGTTCCATAATGCCTAAGGCAGCATCATTGAAAACAAGGGGTACCACCAGAATGTTTCCAGGCTGTTTTCCCCCAAGTCCTGAAGTGATGGCCATGTAGTCATCCGGAACATGGGTGATCAGGATGGACTGCTTTTCCAGGGCTGCCTGGCCGATGAGGCCTTCGCCTTTTTTAAACACATTGGAAAGGGTTTTCCGGGTTTTATACGCATAACTTGCCTTTAGACTGAAAACACCGTCCCCGTTATTGAGGTAAAAGGCCCCCACCTGGGCCTGGAGGTATTTGGCAGTAAAGGTGACAATATTCCGGCACAGAACATCCAGGTCCTGCACCCCCCGCATCTGGTCATCCAGTCTGGACAGGCCGGTCTTTTGAAAATTCTGTCGTTCCTCTTTATCACGCGCCGCCTGCATGGAGATGACTGCATCTTTAAAACTTTGATTCAATATGCCGATTTCGTTTTCAGGGGCCTGGATTTCCATGAGGGTCAGGTCGCCCTGGGTGACTTTACGGGCCCAGTTTGTAAGATGCCGGATGGGTTTTGCGATACGGCCGGAGACCAGCAGGGAAAGGGCCAGAACCAGAAGGACGATGACCACGGCCAGCCAGGCAATGATCTTTGCAAGGGCCATGGCCGGAGCCATGGCCTCGTCCATATCCATCTCAGACAGGATGGCCCAGGTAAGCTCGTTAAATACCAGGGGGGCGTGGGCACTGAGCACTTTTTTGCCCCGGTAATCCTTAACAATGCACACATCTGATTCTCCAGCCAGCGCGTCCCGAACCGCTTTTGAGTCCACCCCGTTCCGGGCAATGGTCCCGGACAAAGAGGCTTTTACCGTCCGGTTGACAGGATCATTAAAAGAATTGGAACGCATGCGCATGTCCGGTCCTACAAGGTAGATTTCGCCTGTTCTGCCCATGCCCTGGCGAAGCGCCATGCGCTGGGAAATATATTTTAAGGGGATTTGAAAGACAAGGTATCCCAGACAGACCGATTCCCTGTAAACAGGTGTGCCCATGAACATGGCTGCATCTGTTTCAAAAAGGGCTGCATCTGCAATAATGACCTCTCCGGGCCCGGCCGACTTGAGGCTTTGGTACAGAAGGGCCAGGCTGCTCTTCTGATAAGGTCCTGCGATCAGGCCTGCCATGAAAACCGGCCCTTTTTTTTCCGTGTAAACCACGTTTCCGGCAAGATCAATGAGCAGCACATCCTCGTGCTGCTGGATTTGGACATAGCTTTTGAAAAAGCGGTGTTCTTCCTGATGCACGGCACTGTAAGCACTTCCATCCCTGGCATCCATCAGGTCGGGTTTGGCAGAATAAAGCGATTTCAGCTGTTCAGGCCCCATAAAACTGAACCCGGCTGATATGTCTGCAATATCGCTCTTAAGGGATTCCATCTGGGCGACAAACAGGATCTCTGAGTTCCATCGATTAAACAGGGTCAAAATGATATTTTTATTGATCTCCCTGGTTACCTTGAGTTTTTCCTGGGCGCTTTTTGTCAGGGCAGTCTGGGCACGGTCATAGGACAGGATGCTCACCAGGGCCATGGGAATCAGGGCCAGAAGGATGAACCATCCAAGCAAAGATCCGCGCAATCCCCGAAAAAAAGGGGTCCGGCCGCCCAGGTTTCGGGTTGAAATTGATTGTTCAGGGTCCATCATCTATTCTCCTGTGTCGTCTTGCAATTTGATATTTTATCTAACCGGCTGCCATCTTCCATCCTTTACTTTCAGGATGTGAACCGTGCGAATGCCGTCACCCATTCGGTCAAAGGCCATCATGCCGGCCGTCCCCCGCCAGACACCCATGTCAGCCAGGCCTTCCCGGATTTTATCCCGCTCCTGCTGAAGTTTTTCAGAATCACCCGTGATCCCTTTTTTTTTCATGATATCTGCCACAAACAGCAGTATGTCATGAACCACCACATCATATTGTTCGGAATCGCAGTTCATATCCGGGTATCGGTCTGTGCATTTTCTTTTGAAGTCTTCGACATACTGTTTGACTTTTGGATTTGGATCTTCCGGATAAAACAGGCTCATGGACCACAGATCCTCGGCAGCCGCGCCTGCGATTTCAATGACCTTGGGGTTGGCCGTGGTGCTGGCGCCCAGAATGGATTTGCCGTATCCCTGGCCGCGCAGTTCTTTAATCAATCGTCCGGCCTCCCGGGACATGGCTGAAATACCAATGCCGGAGGGTGAATAGGTCAGGGCTTTTTGGACAAGTGCTGCAAAATCGGTCTGACCCTCGGGAAACGATATCGGATCATTTTCATATAAAATCCGGACATTCAGGTCCTGCATGATTTTCGGCCAGATTTTTTCTGCTATGGTAGCAGTTACAACGGATTCCCGGTCGTACAGGATCACCACATCTTTAATCGTGTTTGCCTCAACCCAGCTTTTGATCAAAGGACCCTCTTTTTTGTCCGATGTTACGGTCATTCGAAAGGCATAGGGCCATTTGCCCAGATCGCTCAGACCCGGAGTCGCGGATGCAGTGGCAATGATCGCCACTTTTTTCTCGTTTGTGACGGGAATGAGATCAATGAATATGTTGGTGAACAAAGGACCAATAATAACGAGAACCTTATCTTCATCAGCCATTTTCCGATAGGCTGCCACACCCTGTTGCGGGTCGCTGCTGGTGCCCATTATCACGGCTTCAAGAGGGTTACCCCCTATTCCCCCGCGTTGGTTCACCCTGGCAAGGGCCATCTCCAGGCCGACAACCTGTTTCTTGCCCCAGTCTGGATTCGGAGACCCTGTCATGGGAGCCAATAGACCGATCTTTAATGTACCCGGTTGAGCCCACAGAGGCGTTGCGATCAGAAGGATCAGGGTTAAACCGGCAGCCAGGATAATTTTACCAGTTGGTTTCATTTTTTCACCGCCTTTCCGTTGCTTATGTAATAATTGTTATATTAATTTTATTGTAAGCCTTGGCTCCAACCTCCTTGAACAAAATAAAACAGCAATCATTTAATGGTCTTCAATATTTTTTCCAGAACAGCGCCCGTGTCCTTAAAGTCGCTGTTCGTATAGCTTATAAACCGTGGATAAAGCTTGTGCCCTTTAGCAATCGTTTCCATGTCGTCATCAGGAAGAATGAGAATGCAGTGAATAGTAACGAGCAGATCGTAAATAGTCAGCAGATCATCCAGATCCTTTTTGCCGGCAGCCAAAAGGATGGCAATGGTGTTATGGTTTGCGGAATGGCTGAGGCTGTCGGACAGGCTATCTATGGACAGTCTGATTTCAATGTTCGTTTCAGGGACAAAGAGTTTAATAGCTTTTTCAAGTTGTTTTGAAATATCATCTATTTTTCTTGCATACAAAAACAGTTTGGCTTCTGCCATTTTTTATCCTTATGCTTGTTTGTTAAAAAGAGGTTGGACATTTTTTTACCATGTCGTTTTAATTATAATGCCATAATCATGCCATAAAACAAAAAAATATATATAATGTTATTATTACAGTTAGTTATGGAAATATTTAAATAGCAGGCAGGGCAACTAAAGGGAGGATTTTACATAAAATAGGGACATGAGTCTAAAAAACTGGACTTGTGTTTAAACCATTAGCCTGTCAGGGGGAGGTCCAGCCGGCCCGGGTGATATTATATTTTTTCAAAAAATTGTAAATGCCGGAGCGGCTTATACCAGATATCCGGCAGGCTTCTTTGATGTCACCCCCTGTAAAGTTCATCAATGATAAAAAATATTTTTTCTGCGCCTCTTCAAGGGTGGCTGCCTTAAAATCCTTAAAAGATAAAAATGTATCCGTGTAACCATTTTTATCTTTCTTTTTATCTTCCTGCTGCTTATTTCCCTTATCAACAGAAGTTCTTGTCACCTTGACCCGGATATGCTCAGGCAGATGTTTTGGAAATAAGACCTGTTCATCAGGTGTTTTTAGAATCATCGTTTCTATGGTATTAAACAATTCCCGGATATTACCAGGCCAGCCATAGCCGGCACAATATTCAAAGAAATCAGAAGAAAAATCTTTGGGTGCCGCCTTTATTCGTTTGCACATTTTATACATGCAATACAAGGCCAAAGGCTCGATATCTTCCAAACACTGTCTTAGCGGCGGCAAAACAATGGAAAATGCATGAAGCCGGTAAAAAAGATCTTTCCTGAACAGGCCTTTTTCAACCAGATCCGGAAGATTTCTGTTGGTTGCTGAAATCAGGCGAAAGTCGCTTTTTATCACATGTCTGCCGCCAATGGGGCGAAATTCATGGGTGTCGAGCACATTAAGAAAGGCTTTCTGGTTGACAAAGGGAAGCTCACCAATTTCATCAAGAAAAAGCGTTCCTTTGTCAGCCTGTTCCACCAGGCCAATCTTAGACTGTTTTGCATCCGTATAAGCACCTTTATCACTGCCGAACAGCATACTTTCCACGAGTGACCCTGGCAGGGCAGCACAGTCGGCCAACACAAAATTATTATCGGCCCGGTTACTGTTGTTATGGAGCGCCCTTGCAAAAAAATCTTTACCCGTTCCAGTCTCCCCTGTAAGCAGGACATTTGCATCGCTTTTAGCGGCATGGGACAAGGCCTTCAGGCACTCTCTCATAATGGGACTGCTGGATTCAACCCCTTCCAGTTTAATGTCAAAAGAAGCTATTGAATTTTTCGCACAGGCATCGCGGTATTGAAGGACCCGTTTGAGCGTGAGGGTTAAAGGTTTAATTGAAAGGGGTTTTAAAAGATAATCCCATGCCCCCAGCGTGATGGCAGTTTCAGCACCATCCGGTTCTCCAAGACCTGTTATGATAATGACTTCAGGTGAATACGGCATTTTTTTTATCATGGGTATCATATCCAAGCCGCTGCCATCGGGCAGATTCACATCTAAAAAAACAACATCAAACTTTGCTGACTGCAATGCCGTTAACCCCTGTTTTATGGTCAAAGCGGAAACTGCATCATGGCCTCCACCTGTTGCCATCCGGGATAAGACTTTACATATTCCTTCATCGTCATCAATGATCAATATTTTTGCCATGATGGACCGCCGTCCTGTTTTTCTTATATCATCCTATGAGATGCCCTGATAAAACCATAGAACATTTTTAATATCCCAGCTAATTTCAATAAAAATCAGTCTACAATATATTATATTCCAAATCAAATGTATTTTCAGAAATGATAAACTTTAAAAAATTATGAAACTTGTGTATATAAAGATGATTTTTCTTATACGATAAAAAAGCTCAACAACATGGGTAAAATTTAAGAATGAAAAATGGACAACTGGTAAGCCCAGAGGATAGAAGTTGAAGATTGCTGATCTGGAAATAAATGAAAAAAAGATATTCGGGCTCCACCTTCTTTATTCAATAATCGAAGGGATATTATCTGGAGTTGTGGTTCTTACTGAGTTTGTGTTTATCACAGTTGCCTATCCCGTATTTTTTTGGTAGCTATTGTATATTATTTGAGAAGTCCGCCGCAAATACAAAAAACCTGTAAAAAGGGGGATCATGTCTTCAGATACTAAGTATATTCTTGCCATT
>JACNHV010000349.1 GCA_014383445.1 Candidatus Desulfobacula maris
GTCGATTCAAAGAAGGTGATTTTGAAAAAGGAGATACCTTTTTAAAATAAAAACAAATTTCTATCTGGTTTGCCTTGACACACGGCTTTTCCCGTACCAGATTAGACCTGCACAGTTTAAAAAATGAATAGAGAATAAATGATCGGGGTAATATTTTGAAAAAAAAGATTTATGCAATTGGATGTGCTGTTCTGGCCATTGATATGAAGCACAGTGCCAAAAAACTGGGGCTTGATATTGAATATAAATTCCTGGAAGCTGGGCTTCACAACAATCCAAAACTGCTCAAGGAAAAACTTCAGGCTGCCATTGATGAAATTTCAGCAACAAATTTGTGCCAACGCATTATCATAGGGTATGGTATCTGCGGCAAAGGAACCATTGGCATTCAATCCCGGAGCGTTCCCTTGACCATTCCCAAAGTGCATGATTGCGTAGCCTTGTTCCTGGGAGGAGATCAGAAATACAAAAGTGAATTTAAAAAATATCCAGGAACATATTACCTTTCAGCTGGATGGTGTGAAGAAAAAACCGAACCCATGTCCCAGAGAAAACAATGGGCCTATTTTGGGGAGAAAAAATTAAACTTCAATGATCTGGTTGAAGAGCATGGCAAAGATGCTGCCCAGGAAACCTTTGATTTTCTCAATTCATGGCAGAAACACTATCAAAGGGTCGCTTTTATTGAAACCGGCGCAAAAACATCCCCCAAATATGAAAAATTCGCCCTGGAGATGGCCAATGAATACAAGTGGAAGTATGATAAAATAAAGGGGGGGCAAGCCTTAATCGAAAAAATGATCACAGTCCTTAATTCCACGGATGACATCCTGTTTGTACCGCCGGAACATGTGATCGGGTTTGATGCAATACAATCCACGCTGTCTGCCAGTCCCATCCTGGATTTTAAAACAATAGTGAATAATACTGCTTCTAAAATAAAAATCCCAGGTCAGAAAATTCATATGGACAACTATATCAAAATCGGATTGGGTATTGATGCTGGAGGTACTTACACGGATGCTGTGATTTATGACCTTAAAGAGAATAAAACCCTTTGCAAAAGCAAATCCTTGACCACAAAATGGGATTTTACTAAAGGAATTCACAGCGCATTAAAAAAACTGGATCAGGAAAAACTGCTCCAGGTGGAATTAATTGCCTTGTCCACAACCCTTGCAACCAATGCCATTGTTGAAAATGAAGGTCAAAAAGTCGGTATGATTCTCATGCCGCCCTATGGCCTTGGCATTGATAAAAATATATCCTTTCATCCCAAATCTGTTATTAAAGGACAGCTGGAAATCACGGGTAAAGAGGTCATTGCCATTGATCCGGATGAAGTAAGACAAAAAGCGTTACAAATGGTTGAAAATCATGGAGTAACAGCCTTTGCAGTGTCTGGGTTTGCAGGATCCATTAACCCTGAACATGAAATCTGTGTAAAAGAAATTATTCATGAACACACGGGCCTCTTTGTCAGTTGTGGCCATGAATTATCTGACACCTTAAATTTTCAAACAAGGGCTATAACTGCTATGCTCAATGCGCGGATTATCCCGCGACTGGCCAGCCTGCTTCTGGATCTTGAAAAAGTCATGGCATCACTTGGTATTCGTGCCCCAATCGTCGTGGTAAAAGGTGATGGAACATTAATGAGCTCAACCATGGCTAAACAACGACCCGTTGAAACCATTCTCTCGGGTCCTGCTGCCAGTGTTGCAGGTGCAAGACATCTGACGGGAATCAAGGATGCTCTGGTCGTGGACATGGGGGGAACAACAACGGATACTGCTGCCCTCACCGACAACCTGGTAAACCTCAATGAAAAAGGATCAAATGTCGGGGGCCACAGGACCCATGTGAAAGCACTTGAAATTCGAACGACAGGCCTTGGCGGAGACAGTTTAATCGAATTTACAAAGGGACAATTTTCCATTGGTCCCAAAAGAGTGGCTCCAATTGCCTGGCTGGGTCAAATGTACCCAGGGACTTACGAGGCGTTACAATTTTTAAATCAGAATCTGCATCGCCATGCCACCACCACCCGGAAAATGCAGATTCTTGCTTTGACAGGCTCTATAAAGCAGCTTGAGTTGACCTCCATGGAAAAAAAAATTGTTTCCCTGCTTACAGCAAGACCGCATTCCATTGAGGAACTTGTTCAAAAAACCAATGTTCTCGCCGACTTCAGCCTTCCTTTGAAGCGACTTGAAGAAAATTTTATCCTCCAGAGATGCGGACTTACCTTAACGGATCTTTTACATATCACAGGGCAGTTTATTAAATGGGACACACAGATGGCTCAAGAATACTGCCAGATGTTTTGCTTTCTGACTAAAAAATCGATGCCTGAATTGACCGGGCATCTTCTGAATATGGGGGTTAACCTGTTAACCATTGAACTTTTAAAACGCCAGTTGGATGATGAGACAGATCCTGAAGCGATAAACACCTGCCCCGTATGTAAAGTCCTGATAGATAATCTGCTGACCCATGAAAATCCTCATTATGAGGTTTCCATTAAGCTTAAACGTCCCGTTATCGGCATAGGCGCTCCCACTAAATTTTTCCTTTCCAAAGCAGTAAAACCCCTTGGCACAAAAGCCATCCTGCCGGAGGATGCAGATGTGGCCAATGCCATAGGTGCCATTACATCTAATGTGGTCATAAACAAACAATTACGAATTGTACCCGGGGACAAGGGCGAGTTTATAGTGGAAGGGATTGCAGGAACACGTCACTTTAAAAGCTTTAAAAATGCAGACCGTTTTGCCAGAACAAAATTGGTCAGGATTGTGAGGGAAAGGGCACAGGTTTCCGGAACCAGCTGTCAGGAAGTTACCCTGGAAACCCGCGACAAGATCCCAACCACTGCCAGCGGTGATCCGATTTTTATGGGAAGAACCCTTTATGCCAGCTTAACGGGCAGGCCTGACATTGTATTAAAAAAAATTAATTAAAAAACAAAAACAGGCCGGAAGTATTACTCCCGGCCTGTTTAAGGTTTAATTAATTATAAGATATGATTATTTGAACCACCAACGCTCACCAACTCTCATTCCATCCAGAGCCATGGCCGCTGAGATATCTCCATGTGCGGTCTTATCTGAACTGGCTTCAACCATCTGATTGAACATAGGAACAACGGTTCCGCTGTCATTTCTACATATTTCCTGCATATCATAGTACATTTTCCGGCGTTTTTCTTTATCAAGCTCTGCTCTTGCCGCTATCAAAATTTCGTTAAACTGTTTATTGCTCCAATGTGTATCATTCCAGGGAGCGCCTTCTGAGTATGCAACAGAGAACATCATGTCCTCAATTGCTCGCCCGCCCCAATAACACATGCACCACTCTTTTTTAATCCAGACATTGCTCCAGTAACCATCATCAGGCTCTCTGACAACATTTATGTTGATGCCGGCTTTTTTTGCATGTTCCTTGATAAGGATAGCAGCATCCACAGCTCCGGAGAATGCGGCATCTGCAGCATGCAGATTAAAGACATGGTCCAGCATGCCTGCTTTTTTCATATAAAATTTGGCCTTTTCCGGATCATATTTTCTTTGCTCCAGATTTTTTGCATGATATTTATTTACCGGTGCAATGGGATGATCATTGCCAACTTCTCCATAACCCCGCAGAATTTGTTTTACCAATGCTTCACGGTCAATGGCAAGCTTTAACGCCGTGCGGACATCATTGTTCCCATAAGGTTTCTGATCTACCATCATGGGGATGGTGTAGTGTGCTGTTCCTGTTGTAGCATGAACCGTTATACCGGGCATCTTTTTCATGAGGTGGACTGTTTTAAGCTCAACACGGTCCATGTAGTCTATCTGACCTGTTTTTAAAGCATTTGTTCTGGCATTGGTATCAACGATGGACAGGGTCTCAATTTCATCAAAGTTGGCTCTTCCCTCTTTCCAGTAATTGGGATTGCGTTTTGAAAAAGCTCTGACACCAGGTTCCCATTGCTCCAGGATATAACCGCCCGTTCCAATGCCTTTTTCGAATTCCGGTCCTTTTGTTCCGGCCGGACAAATGGTCAAATGATAATCACCCAGGAGAAATGGGAAATCCGCAGCTCCGCCGGAAAGTTCAAAAACAACTTCATTGGGTCCATCTGCTTTAATACTTGTAATACTTTTTATATTACCTTTGGCTGCAGATTTGGATTCTTCACTAAGGTGATGGTTTATGGAAAAGATAACATCTTCAGATGTCATGGTTTTGCCATTATGAAATTCTACGCCCTTGCGCAGCTTAAATGTCCACTTTTTAGCGTCCGCAGATGCGCCCCAGGACTCGGCGAGTTCAGGGATGGCATTAAACTTGTGATCGATTTCAACAAGATTGTTTCTGATCTGCCAGTTGATGTTCTGGTTCATGTTGGAAGTCAGTGTTCCAGGATCCATGGAATCTGTAGTGGAGCCACCGGTAATACCAATTCTAAAACGACCGCCTTTTTTAGGAACAGAAGCCTGGGCCGTGCCTGCAAGCAGAGCAGGGGAAACAGCAGCGGCAAGACCAAGCGCTGAAACCTGTGTAATAAACTGCCTTCTACTAATTTTGTTTTGATTAAACATTTTAGTTAACTTTTCTAATTCTGACATGTTTTCTCCTCCTTGTTGCATTGTTAAATTAAATAAATGTTGAAGCACGTTTTTCTAAAAGGTTGTCCAGCCAATCCGGATCCATTTCAGGAACAGATGCCAACAATTTGTCCGTATACTCATGATGGGGCGGAGACAGAATCTCCTTTTTTTCACCTTGTTCAACGATTTTGCCTTGAAGCATAATAACAATTTTATCTGCAATGGCTTTGACTGTAGCAAGATCATGGGTAATAAACAAGTAAGCCATATCTGTTTTATTTTGCAGGTCCTGCAAAAGATCCAGTATGCCTTCTGCCACAAGTTGATCCAGGGCAGATGTGACTTCATCACAAATAATCAGCTCTGGTTCAGCAGCCAGGGCGCGGGCAATGCAGATCCGCTGTTTTTCTCCGCCGGAAAGTTCTGTGGTCAAGCGACCAATATAGTGATCCGGATCAAGTTCGATATCTACTAAAAGCTCCCTGATTCTATCTTCAGCCTTTTTACCCCGTATCCCAAAATAAAATTCAAGGGGCCTGCCAATTACTTGTCTGACAGTCTGTCTGGGATTTAACGCAGTATCCGGCATCTGATATATCATCTGCATTTTTCTTAAGTCATCTTTTTTTCTGTCTTTCAATTTTCGGGGAAGTTCTTTTCCTAGAAACTTTATGGAGCCATTAATGGCGGGAAGAAGGCCTGTAATAATCTTTGCCACAGTGCTTTTCCCACTTCCAGACTCCCCGACCAAAGCAACTGTTCTACCTTTTCTGACTGTCAGATCAATATCCTCAACTACATTATCATATCCTGTGTAAGTTGCGGCCACATCTTTGATATCCAGAATCACATCCATTTTTTCATGAATCGTTTTGTTTTCCCTTAAGGATCTGACATTTAACAATTCCCTTGTATATTTTTCTTTGGGATTTTTAATCAATTCCCTTGTTTCATTTATTTCAACAAGCCGGCCGTTTCTTAATACCATGATTCTATGAGCGACCTGGGCCACAACAGCCAGATCATGGGTGATATACAGGGCAGCCTTGTTCATCTTTTCTGTTATTTCCTTGACCGCTGCCAGAACTTCGATCTGGGTTGTTACATCCAGTGCAGTAGTGGGTTCATCAAATACAATAATCTCCGGATGGCAGGACATGGCCATGGCCACCATGGCTCTCTGGAGCTGGCCGCCTGAAAGTTCATGGGGATACCGGTATCCGATTTTTTCCGGGTTGGGCAAAAACAGACGTCGATAGATCTCAACTGCTTCTTTCTCAGCCTCAGCATGGTTCATCAGCCCATGGTGGACAGGTGCTTCTGAATATTGTTTTATAACACGATGGGCTGGATTAAAGGATGCAGCCGCACTCTGGGCCACGTAAGAAATCTTTGATCCCCTGACCACCCTCAAATCTTCCTGGGACGCTCCAAACAATTCTTTGCCGTCAAGATTTATTGATCCGGATGCTATCCTGCACCCCTGGCGTGCATATCCCATGGCAGCCAGGCCGATTGTGGATTTGCCTGCACCGGATTCACCAATAAGCCCAAGGACTTCTCCTCTTTTCAAATCAAGGCTTATGTTATGTACAATAGGTTGCCATTGTTCTTCGTAAAAGGCTTCAAGATACAAATTTTTTATTTCCAGCAAATTGTTCAATCTTATATTCCTTTCTATTCGTGCAGTCCACTTGATAAATGCAAAAACCAGTCAACAATTAAATTGACACCAACGGTTAAGAAGGCAATGGCTCCGGCCGGGATTAAAGGGATAAATATACCGAATGTAATAGCTCCGGAATTTTCCCTGACCATTCCGCCCCAGTCTGCCAAAGGTGGTTGCAGGCCTAATCCAAGAAAACTTAAAGAAGCGATAAAAAGGAATACAAAACAGAATCTCAGGCCAAATTCTGCAACAAGCGGTGGCAGGGCATTGGGCAGGATTTCATGTCGTATAAGCCACCAAAGTCCTTCACCTCTTAATCTGGCTGCCTCTACAAATTCCATTACCTCAATATCCATGGCAACTGCTCTGGATAATCGATAAACCCGTGTGGAATCTAAAATGGCTATGGTAAATATCAAGGTGGGGATGGATGACCCAAGAACGGATAAAATCATCAAAGCAAAAATAAGGGTTGGGAATGCCATGATAATATCAACTGCCCGGCTTAACAATTGGTCAGTCCAGGCACCTTTAACAGCAGAAACAAAGCCTAGAAATGACCCTAACAGAAATGAAATAGCCGTGGTGATAAATGCAAGAGCAATTGTATTTCTTCCACCGTAAATCATTCGGGTTAAAAGATCTCTTCCAAGATGGTCCGTACCAATATAAAATTTGGCAGAAGAACTTTCCCAGACATCCCCGACCACACTGGTTTCTCCATAAGGTGCGATCAAGGGTGCAAATAAAGCGACCAGGATATTCAGCATAACGATACCCATACCGATTCGGGCTGAAAGGGGGGATTGTCGTAATAACTTAAGCACTAAGGGGCTCCTTTTTAAATTTGGGATTGTCTCAGTCTCGGGTTGGAAAGCATGGACAAAATATCAGCCGCGAGATTTAGAAAAATATAAACTACGGAAAAAACCAATCCTGAAGCCTGGACCACAGGAAGATCTCTTTTGGCAACGGAATCAACCAATAATTGCCCTAAGCCCGGATATACAAACACCACTTCAACAATTACAACACCCACAATAAGATATGCCATATTGACGGCAATAACATTGATAACGGGGGACAAAGAATTGGGAAATGCATGAAGAGCAATGATTCTTAATCGCCTGATCCCTTTGATCTCTGCCATTTCAATATATGCACTGGCTAAAACATTGATTATGGCCGCCCTTGTCTGGCGCATCATATGTGCTGTCACCACAAAGGTGAGTGTCAGAGAAGGCAGTACAATGGCATATATTCTGCTGCCAAGCCCCATTTCTGGATCAATGACGGCCAGACTTGGAAAAATATTAAATTTAACGGACAAAAGACTGATCAGAATATAGGCTATAAAAAATTCCGGGAAAGAAATAAACGAAAGGGTGGTGGTTGAGATGAGCTTATCAAAGAAGGTATTTCGATAAAATGCCGCTATCATACCTAAAATAAGTGCCAGAGGAATTGCAATCATGGCAGTGGAAAGGGCTAAAAACAGAGTGTTGCCAAGCCGCCAGCCTATTAACCCTGCAACAGGCCTGCCATTGGCAAGTGAATTGCCAAAATCACCGTGTACAAAATCATTCAGCCATGCGCCATATCGGATATGCGGGGGCAAATCCAGTTTTAGTGCTTTTCGAAATTGCTCTACAGTCTCAGGTGTTGCACCTTGCCCTAGAACGGTTTCAGCCACGTCCCCGGGCAGCATCTCCACACCAATAAAAATAATAAGCGAGATAATAAATATCGTTATCAGGCTTGCTCCACAGCGTTTGAAAATTAACATTAAGACATTTTTCATAAGATGAACCTAATTTTTTTTATTATTTCTATTTTTAACAAGAACAATATCGAACACAAATAGGTTTGTCAAATGCGTATTTGTATTTTTTTATACTTAAAGGATCTGTTTCGCCTTTAGCCGGTGGGCTGTCTGTGTTTTTACTTCCACCCCGGCATGGGGATCAAACCAATATTTTACCTCCTGATAGTAAAAGATTTTTTATTACACTTTAAAGTATAATGGAAACATATTAATTTGTGCAGATGTGAAAGAGCAAATTGTATGCCAGATGGATATAAAAATTATAATACACTGATTTGATAGCATTTATTAAATTATAGCAATTGGTACCAAATAAAATTTGAGTCAAATATGATTTTATTATGATCGGATAACATCTTGTAATAAAAGAATATATCTTATAGTTTCAGGAGTTTCCAAAATTGATTCGATAAAATCAGTCATGATATCAATTGGTTATGTATAAAAATATTTTTTTAGAAAGCAATAGTGAATCAAGACTCAATTATGACGGCCATAGTTTGGCTTGACAAAAAAATCAATAAATGGGTATTTATTTTTGCCAATCAATGGGGGAGACTCCCCATTGTGAAATAAAAGTTTTGATGATAAAATCCAGCCATTAAAATATAAATGAATGATTCGGCCTCCCGGCAATGATTGAAACCCTTTGGAGAGGGCTAATATTAAGCATAGAGGAAAGAATATGAATACAGAAGTTATTTTAACCTGCGCTGTGACCGGTGGAAGTGATGTCAAAGATAAGCATCCGGGAATACCTGTGACACCTGAACAAATCGCGACAGCCGCAATTGAGGCAGCACAAGCTGGTGCAGCAATCGCCCACATTCACGTCAGAGATCCAAAAACGGGCCTTCCCGGCAGAAACCTGGAACTTTATAAAGAAACTGCAAAATTGATCAGGGCCAGTGACACGGATATCATTTTGAACATTACCACGGGTATGGGAGGAGATCTGATTCCCAGCAAAGAAAATCCTGCCATGGCCGGCCCGGGATCTGACATGATTACTCCGGCGGAACGAGTACAACATATTCAAGTGATCAAACCGGAAATCTGCACCTTGGATTGTGGATCATTCAACTATAGTACTACCGCCTATATTGCCACCATGGACATGCTCAGAGAAAGTGCGAGAAGAATTCAGCAAGCCGGAGTAAGACCGGAGATTGAAGCTTTTGATTTAGGGCATATATGGCAGGCAAAACAATTGATGAAAGAAAATCTATTGGACAAAAAAGCACTTTTTCAGCTTTGTATGGGAATTCCTTATGGGGCAGAAGGCACCACCAGAAATCTGGTTACCATGTTCGATGCACTGCCCACAGGTGTTGTCTGGGGGGCTTTCGGCATTGGAAGGCAGGAGATGCCGATGCTTGCTCAGTCAGTGATCATGGGAGGCAACGCCCGGGTTGGCCTGGAAGACAACCTGTACCTGGATAAAGGTGTTCTGGCGACGAATGCTCAATTGGTGGAACTGGCAAAAGAGATTATTGAAAGACTGGGGGCAAGATTGGCGACCTCTGCGGAAGCAAGAAAAAAGCTGGATCTGAGATAAGAACTAATTATTATCAATTTTTGAATAGACTGACCAGGGAAAGAGAAAAAATGAGAATCGTGCTAATCGGAGCAGGGTCCATAGGAACCATATTGGGTGCCCTTATCAGTAAAGCCGGAGAAGATATTGAACTTGTTGATTCCAACAAAGAACACGTAGATGCTCTGAATAGGAATGGGGCCCGGATTGTGGGATTCATGAATTCCACAATTCCGGTCAAAGCCATCATGCCCGATCAAATGACTGGCAAATATGACCTGATCATTTCAACGACAAAGCAAACAACCCTAAAAGCGTCTCTTACTTTAGCTCTGAGGCATATGCATGATCAAACAATTGTATTGACCCTGCAAAATGGTATTCCTGAGAATATTTCACGGCAAGTCGTCGGACCTGACAGGGTGATGGGAGGTGGAGTTGAATTTGGCGCTACCTGGCTTGGGCCGGGGGTGTCTGAATTGACATCAGACCAAGGTTCTCTAAGGATTACCTTTGGACGGCTGGATGGACAAATTACAAAACAAACAAAACAAATACAAAAGGTATTTTCTCAATTCGGCCAATCTGAAATTTCAACGAATATTCTTGGTGTGCGCTTTTCAAAACTTACGGACAATTCAACTTTTAGCGCTATGTCTGCTGTTTTGGGCTGTAACAATGGGAAAATATTGGACTCCTATGAAGCCATGGCCTGCATTGCGCACCTGGGACGTGAAGCTGGCCTTATTATTGAAAAAACAGGAATCCATCCAGAAAAAATATTTGGGCTTCAACCGCTTATGAAAAATGTGGGATTCTCTACAAAAAAACAGATGGATGATGTCATATACAATTATTGGACACCTATTTATTCTCCTTTCAGATCCGGTGTTGCCAGTATGCTGCAAGACATTGAAAAAGGCAGAAAATGTGAAATTCATCAGATCAATGGGAAATTTATCGAACTTGGAAAGCAGGTTGGCATTGACGTTCCTTTTATGCGGACTGCCGTGGACATTGTCACAAAGCTGGAAAATGGCGAATTAAAACTGGAAAATGCCTGGGAAAATTTAAACTATTTTGATATCCATGAAAAACAATAAAAAACAAAACTTAGAACCTTTATTAAATCCCAAAAGCATTGCCTTTGTCGGTGCTACAACAAAACCGGATGTTGCTGGTAATGATATGCTTTTAGAAGTCCTGGGTTCCGGATATAAGGGCCGCATATACTGCGTGAACCCTAAATACGATGAGATTGAAGGAATCAAATGCTATTCATCTTTGGCAGACCTGCCCGAAAAGGTGGATCTGGTTGTCCTTGCCATTGGTAATGCCAGACTGGAAACACAGCTAAAAGAGGCAATCCAGCTTGGAATCGGTTCTGCCGTATTATTTGGCAGCGCCTTTCTTGAGGAGGATGTGGATCCACCCCTGATGCAGAGAATTGCAAAACTTGCCAAGGGGGCTAATATGCCGATTTGTGGGGCCGGAGCCATGGGGTTCTACAATTTGAATATCAATTTAAGAATCTTTCCTCAGCATATTGCAAGATCTTTCCAAAAAGGAACCTTTGCATATATCAGCCAGTCAGGATCAGGGTTAACGGCGCTGCTGTGGAACGATCAAAAAATTCATTTTAACCTGGCTGTTTCCACAGGCCAGGAATTGGTTACCACAGCGTCTGATTATCTGGATTATGCACTGGATATGCCCGGCACAAAAGTTGTGGCGTTTTTTCTGGAATCTGTCAGAGATCCTAAGGGTTTTACCCAGGGCCTGGAAAAAGCCAGAAAAAAAGAAATCCCCATTGTTGTATTAAAAGTGGGACGGACCGAAGCGTCTGCAAAACTGGCAGTAAGCCATTCAGGTGCCATTGCAGGGAATGATTCAGCATTTCAGGCATTATTTGCCCGTTATGGGGTTATTCAGGTCAAATGTCTGGAAGAGTTAGCAGCCACCTGCCAATTATTATCAATGGATAAAAAGATTTTGCCCGGACACCTTGCAGCTATTATGGACTCAGGGGGTGAAAGAGAAGTATTGATGGATCTGGCTTGCGACATGAAGGTCGAATTTGCAGATATCGGCAAAAAAACCATCCACATACTGAAAGAAAACCTTGATGCAGGATTATATCCCATCAACCCCCTGGATGCCTGGGGAACTGGGAATAATTATGAAAGTATCTATGAAAACTGTCTGCAGGCATTGGTTGATGATAAAAACACAGCCATTACACTTTTAGTAGCAGATCTCACCTCAGGTTTCTGGCTGCATGAAACATTTGCGTCAATCTGCCGGAAGGTTTCCGAAAAAACCCAAAAACCCATCGTCGTTATGACCAATCATATCGGAAGTGAATCCCAGGATCTGGCACTAAGGCTTCAATCATCCGGCATTACCGTACTCAGCGGTACAATTCCTGCGCTTCAAGCCATCAAGCATGCCTTTGACTATCGGGATTTCATAACAAAAAGGTCACACGTAAAACAGGATCAAAAGGCCTTTTTTGTCGTTCAAAACAATTGTCATAAGCATAAATGGCTCCATCGACTGCAACAACCCAAGCCCCTGGATGAATTGGAAAGTCTGTCCCTTTTGCAGGATTATCAGATCCCTGTCCAGATTGCTCATATGGCCATAAGTTCAGATGAAGCCATTGCCGCGGCAAACAAAATCGGATATCCCGTTGCAATTAAAACAGCCATGCCGGGAATTTTACACAAATCCGATGTTGGAGGCGTCAAATTAAATCTGGCAACAGATCGGCAAATTCTTGATGCCTATACGGATTTGGCAAATCGACTGGGGGACCGGGTTTTGGTCACCCGCATGGAAACCGGCAGTGTTGAAGTGGCTTTTGGCTGCATCAAAGATCCTCAATTCGGTCCGTTGGTATTGATTGCCAGTGGAGGGGTATTTATTGAAATCTTTAAAGATAAGCAGATAGCACTGCCCCCTTTTGGGAAAAAAGAGGCTTTGGCAATGATCAATCAATTAAAAATCAAACCTTTGCTGGAAGGCATAAGGGGTACACAGATTTGCGATAAACAGTCATTGGCTGAAGCGTTTGCCAATTTTTCCGTATTGGCCTATGATCTGGGGGAATTCATTAAAGAAATGGATATCAATCCGATTAAAGTCAGTGCCACCGGCTGTGTAGCAGTAGACGTCATGATGGTTCATCAGCCCTCATAAGGCGGTCTTTATTTTCCCTTTATTATTTCTTTTTTGCGTTTGTCCACAAATGCCTTTAATTCCTTTTCAATATCCGGGTCGAGAAATGGCTTTTCATAGGATGACAAGCGTTGGGTTTTATATTCTGCTGCTCTTTCCCAAATTTGCTTTTTACCTTTTTTTTGCCAATTGTCATATCCACCCCGTACAGCCAGTTTCGGGATAAAAAATTCTGTTTTGAACTGGGAAAATGTTTCAGGGAATGTCAGGTAAGAGCCTCCGATGCCGGCTTTTTTGATTTGATCCATGGCAATGGTGGCATCGCTCACTTCCATGGGCCTTAAAATACGTCTCACATATCCGCAGGTTTCTTCGTCAATTAAAAATTTTTCAAAACTCATGGCATTGAAACAGGCTAAAATGCCGCAGGCCTGATCCATCATGTTAACTCCTGATGCCAGAGCATAAAACAGACTGATGGAAGACTCAATCCCGGCCTGCATATCAGGAAAAAATGAATCTGTGAGTGATCCACCGGATTTGCACGGAAGACCATAAAAATTTGCAATCTGGGTAATGGCCTTTATGTGAATCATGGCCTCTGAACCCCCCAGGGCCATGCCGCCAGTTCGCATATCAGTTGAACAGGAAATGCTGCCAATAACACAAGGTACCCCTGGATTAATTATCTGGGCAAGGACAATACCTGCCAGTGTTTCTGCTGTAAGGATGGCTAAGCAGCCGGGAATTGTAACCGGACCTGTGCTGCCGGCCTGGACAACACTGGGGAACTGCAATGGTTGCCCCAGGCGCGCATATTCTATGAGAGCACCTGCCATCTCTTCAGCATAAATCAAAGGAGAGATGGGATTGATTTTAGATACAGTGACAGGCTTATTTTGAATTTTATCCCTTCCGCCCCAGAGAATACTTAGCATCTCAATATTGTCAACGGCTTTTTGCCTGTCCTGGGGGCTTGCCATGGTGGCTTTGTCTGTATACAAAAGATTGGCCAGAAACATATCAAGGTGGGAAATATTTGAAGGAATATCAGAAGGCATTACCATTAGATAGCCCATCATATCAAGGTATTCGGATGTATGTACAAGTTTGCAGAAATTGATATAATCTTCCATCAATGCATCCCGCTGATCCCCATTATTGTCTATGATAAAAGGTGCTCCCCATCCGGGAAGAAGTGCAAAATCCTTACCCCCTATGGCCACATCCTTTTCAGGGTTTCTTGCGCGGACAATAAACCTGGATGGTGCAGTTGAAAGATATTCCATAACCTGTTTTTCCTTAAAAAAAACAGTTTTCCCGTGGACTTTAAAACAGTTTGCCTTAAAAATTTCCAAGGCTTCCGGATCATGAAAAGCGACCCCGACATCCTGAAGAATCTCCATGGCTGCATTATGAATTTTATTTATTTCAAATTCACTGAAACCGATCATTCGTTGAAACATAAAAAAATATCCTTATTATTTTAGTGCCTAATCCACCAATAAACTAAGCTCTTTTAAAATCGGGTCAAAATGCTGGTTGACATGTCTGTACACCTTGTCATTAAGCTTTTTATAAAACCGAGTGTTTTCCAGGTTGGGCTTAAATTCATCATCCTTATGAACCATTTTTTCTACAGCTTCTTCATAAGAATTAAAAGCTCCAACAGCCATGCCTGCATTGATGACACAACCGATGGATGCCGAGCCTTTCATTTTATTGCGACTGGTTGGGACCCCGAAAACATCGGCAAAAATCTGCATGAATAAATTGCTATTGGCGCCACCGCCGGAAATGATCAGGTGCTTGATAGGCATTTCCAACTCCTGGTTCATTTTATCCATATGGTTTTTCACTGTAAACGCAATACCTTCCAGAATGGACCGATAGATATGAGCCCGGGTATGACGTCCGTCAAATCCAAACATCACGCCTTTTCTATACACGGCTGCCGGCGGGGGAGCCCAGTCATGTACGGTCAAAAGTCCTTCGCAGCCGGCCGGGATTTTCTCACCTTCCCGGTTGAATAACTCTTCAATGGTTATCCCCTGGTTTTTAGCTTCATTCATGATGCCTTCACCAAATTGATCGCAAAACCAGCTGATGGTCCACATGCCGCGTCGAACACCCATGCATTCATACAGGTAACGGCCTGGAATGGATGCCTGGAATGTCCAGAAGGTTTTTGCATCTTTCTTTCTTTCATGACCATGCACCAGAGCCCCGATATAAGTCCCCAAAGAAATAAGTCCGATACCAGGGGCTAAAGAGCCCGCGCCTAAAGCTTCCACAGCCTTGTCATGGGCTGTGGCAACAACTGGTATCCCGGGCGGGAGCCCGATCGTATCTGCGGCTTTTTGGCTCAGGTACCCCAGTATTTCCCCTGGTTTGACCACATCCAGCAGCATCTTTCTGGGTACATTGCATTCTTTGATAAACTCCTCGTTCGTACTCCAGTCCAGGGTGTCGTCATCCATTGCCCACCATCCGATATAATTGGCGCAGGTATCTTTAAATTCACCTGTCAACCGATGGGTGATATAGCCGGAAGTTGTAGTGACATATCTGACATTCCCATAGGCGGGTTTATATTCATAGGGTGTATTTAGGCGTTTATCCATCCAGTCAATCACAGGCCAGGCAAGTTCGCCGTTTTCTTTAAGAAGTACCCGGCAGCAGCGAATGATACAGATCCCCATGGATAGAATATCATGGACATTTCCTTTAACCTCATCATTAAACTTTGTCATCACACGATGAAAGGCAATTTTAAGCGCATCCCAAAGGTCGTCATCCGGATGTTCTGCCAGTTGCGGTGCCGGGATATCCATTTTCCGTAATGCCTGGCAACCTTCACAAATAATATTTCCTTCCAGATCTATTATGATCACCTTGGCGCTTTGGGTGCCGACATCCACCCCCATCAGATATTTTCCAGTCATTCTTTGGTTTCCATTTAAAGTTATTATTATTATTATTGTTGTTGTTATTGTTGTTGTTATTGTCGTCGTTATTTTATTGTCAATCCGAATCCAGCATATTGCCGGGATTCCATAATCCATCGGGATCAAGTTGTTGCTTTACGCTGCAAAGTATTTTCAAACGTTGGGGTAAAGGAATTGATCCAAATAAATCCTTTTTAATTTTCCCAATGCCATGCTCTGTCACGACACTGCCTTCTTTAGATAAGATTTTTATTGCCCAATCTTTAATAAGTGACCGCCCTTTTTCAAATTGCTGATAATCCTGTGGCAGTATATTGACATGGAGATGCCCGTCACCAGCATGGCCGAAAATAGCGGCTTTTAGTCCATGGGCTCGAAGATCCCGGCAATATATATCAAGCACTTCAGACAAAGAGGTGTTTTTAAGGCGATAATCAGTCCCAAGTTTGGTGATCCTGGAATCTTTCTGCCTTGCCTTGTCAATGAACAGGTTGACGGATTCAGCAGCAGCATGACGGAAAATGCGAAGCCGCTCAATTTCCATCTCACCGCAAAAGGCCCAGGTGTTGTCTGGATCACAATCACATTGCACTGCTGTTTCCAATAGCTTTTCAGACAGGGCTTCAACCTCTTCAGCGATGTTTCCGCGGATTTCCATATACACTGCCGAGGTGAGACTTTTATCCCAATCCGGTAATTGCTTTAACTGGCTGTTCCCTTGTTTATATTCCCGGATACACTCAAGTGTGGTTTGATCCATAAACTCAATTGCCACAATATCATTGTCTGATTCTGTTTTTTGTTGCTGCTTTTTTTGTTTTTGCTTTTTTTGCCGGTTTTTTTTGGGATCAATCCCTTGAATAAAATTAACGGCCCGGGACTGGCTCTCAAAGAAAAAAACAATGCCCCACAGCTCTTTGGGAAAAGGCTGCAGGAATAAGGTCAGTTCCGTAATCACGCCTAACATGCCTTCGCTGCCCAGGTACAGATCCAAAAGATCGTTCAGATCCATACGATTCTCTGAAGTTTGGCTTTGAAGGGTAGCCAGATCCAGCCGGAGTTGGCCCCCTCCTGGTAAAGGGCAGACTCCTTTTGAAAAAATATATTGACCTCGCGTGATTGAATGAATTTCTCCTTTGACATCAACCAGGCGAATACTTTTGATATGAAGACGGGCCGCTCCATAATAAAGTGCACAGATACCCCGGCTATTATTGGCGGCAATGCCGCCAATGGATGCTGATCTTTCCGATGGATCAGGCGGCCAGAAATATCTACCTGCTTTTTTAAAAACTTCTAAAGCAGCAAGAGCGTTTTTGTCCCAGCCAGCACAGTCAAAACCACGGCTGCAAAGCTGCTGATCAAGCTCTGACAGGCTTATCCCCGGCTGAACACATATCGAAAATTTACCATCCTGATCAAGTTCCAGGCCCGTTACCCTGGTCATTTTTGACAGGTTTAGAATATGACCACACACAGGTACAGCTCCACCCACAATTCCAGTCCTTCTGCCCTGCACTGTAATGGGTGTTTTTAGTTCCAGCAGGGTTTTTACAATGGCCTGAATTTGTGTTTCGCTTTCCGGAAAAGAGATGCTCTCAGCTTTTCCAGAGGTGCGAGACTCATCATTTAAATAATCTTTGTGCCGGTCTTCCAAGGCTTGAATTAAATTATCCGGTTTCCCTGGCTTCTCTTGCTTATCAGGCTTCATTGTGTCCTGTCCTCGATGAAACCATGTGATGAATCCTTTTTGTCTTTCTCGACCAAGATCACCTTTTCCAATTCAGAAAGAACGGCTTGCACATCGCCAACAATGCCGACATCGGCAATTTGAAAAATCCGGGCTTTGCTGTCAATATTGATAGCCACAATAAATCCGCTGCTTTTAATACCCACACTAAAAACACCTGTACCGGAAACACCCGCTGCAATACATAGTTTTGGCGATATGATCAACCCTGATGCGCCGATCAATCGGTTCATATCAGCCCAGGCATTCATCACCACGGGACGACTGGCACCAAATTGGGCACCAATGGTGTTTGCAATGCCCTTCAAAATATCCACGGTTTCTTTGTTTTTTGCTCCCTGGCCAACCACGAGAACCAGATCTGCATCCGAAAGTCCTGTTTTGGGCGGATCCAAAATGGTAAGAGTCTCTTTTACCCACCAGGGTTGAGTCTGATCCAATGTGATAGTTTCCATTTTTAAAAATTCCATCTGGGTCATCTTTACCGGACTGCATGGTTGTTTTGCCACGGACAGGCAATAGGGGGAAGACTCTAAAACAAATCGTGCTGTTAGATTGTTTCCATACACGGGTTTTATTATCTCAAGCTTAGCCGATGTCAAACTGCAGTCTTCAACCTTCAGACAGGAACTGCCATTAAGGCGATATGCCAGACGAGTTGCAAGCTCTTCGCCTGATCCATCACTGCTGAACATTAACAAATCGATTGGATATTGACCCATTAAATGTACCAGCAATTGAAGATAAGATTCCGGCGAATGAGCATTATCCACCTTTATCAGTTTAATGTCTGACAGAGGACAGGAGATTTCAGGGAAAAACTCAGGTTTTCGATCCTTATAAAA
Source organism: Candidatus Desulfobacula maris (assembly GCA_014383445.1). Lineage (GTDB taxonomy): Bacteria > Desulfobacterota > Desulfobacteria > Desulfobacterales > Desulfobacteraceae > Desulfobacula > Desulfobacula maris. Next base: position 18,356 of record JACNHV010000349.1, read on the forward strand.
CAGCCACAACTCTACACTGGAAAACCCGGTCGAAATATTGTTCAGCATTAAGTTGATTTCATGGACCTGCTGTTGTAATGAAGTTGTGTCAAAAGACAGCACAAGAGCGGCTTTCATCACGACAGCCTCTCTTTGAGGTATTGGTCATAAAGTCGCTGGGCCTGTTCTTGAGCAGTTTTGCCCTCCAGAAAAACACAGGATTTCCCTGGCTTTTGCCCGTATAAATCCATAAGAGTTTTGTCTTTGTTGAGCAATGCATCATTATCAAGACCCAGCTCAATGTTGGACACAATGGTCAATTGCTTTTTTTTAGCATTTAATTTCTGTCTCAGGGTTGGAACACGAAGATAGGGAGAATTCAGGGAATGGCCCATGATCAACACCATAGGCAACTTGATAGTTTGCTTCAAAATTGCCCCATCAATCCGGCTGAAAACTTTCAGGCAGTCAGGTGATTCGGCCCTGACCACATCAATTACCTCTCGAATGCAGGGCCATCCCAATTGTTCGGCAACAAGGAATCCCGTCTGGCCATTGTCTCCTTCCCCCCCCTGCATGCCCAGAACCACGAGTTTTTGACCCTCTTGTTTAATGTACCTTGAAATCAAATGAGAGATAACTAATGGATTAAACCTTAGGTCCAGTCTGTTGTTGCAACAAATTCGCACGGCATGGTCGTAACCAACGGCCATTAAATGTTTGAGAAAAAGGTCACCCTGCTCATCATCCACTGTTAATGCTGTGAGCTCTACAGTATCTGATACGTTTTCCAATTGTCGGGAAAGCTTTAAAACTGTTTCCAAAGCACTTTCGTCAAAACAATTAAAAACGCGTCTGACAAAACTCATATCAACAAAGCGACATTCATCCCATTCCCAATCTTTGCCGGACAACCGGTCGTAATCTGCTATAATTTTAAAACAGACCGCAATTTTCATTATTCCACCGGGTAAATGGTCCCTGTGTTCATGATACCATTGGGATCAAACTGATCCTTCAGCCCTTTTAAAATATAATATGCAGAGCCATGTTCCTGTTTGGTCCAGGGTGTTCTGTATTTGCCGATACCGTGATGGTGAACCATTGAACCTCCGGCCTTCAGGGTTTCTTCCACGATCAAGGCATTTAAAGCGATATGGTACTTGTTGATTTCTTCCTCGGGTTTACAGTCCTTTACATCATAGTCATAAACAAAGTACAGATTGGTTCCGGTCTGGTAACTATGGGAAGAATGGCCACCTAACATTGTTAAATCTTCAATATGGGGGTATTCCTCTCGGATCCGTTTGATGGCGTTTTCATAGATGGTGTTGATGCAGTCCCAGTTGCCCGATACTTCCGTGGTGAATCCGATGTGAAGGTTTTTTCGGATGAGTTCACGCTCTTCAGCAATTTTTTCCGGTCCCCAGTTTAAATGGTTAAACCAGTTCTCAATGAGCCGGCTGTCAATTTTCCGGCATTCGTCATATTTTTCAACAATCTGTGCAATACCCTGGGCCGTGGCACGGGCCAGGTGCTCATTGCCTTCTGCCATGAACATGAGAACGCATTTGTCTTCTGCAAACTGGTCAAAGCTGTGCTGAGTTCCGTCTTCTGCATCATAGAGGCGCGCAACTGAAGGGCGATACCCTTCCACCATGACTTCCCGCAAAATCTTGAAACCCGTTGTCATGTCATCCAATGCCCAGGCAAGAAACTCATTGTTTTCAGGAAAATATTTATAAATTTTAACCGTTACTTCCGTGATATAGCACAAAGCGCCTTCGTTACCGATAATCACGTGGCGGATGTCCGGACCGCATGATCTGCGCGGAACATTCTTAATCCGGGTGATCTCACCATTGGGAAATACCGCTTCCAGACCGATGACCATATCTTCGATGGCGCCATAGAGAGTGGAAAACTGACCAATGCTGCGGGTTGCAACCAATCCGCCCATATGGGCCAGGGGTTTGGACTGCGGGGAATGACCCGTGGTAAAGCCCTGCTCCCGGAGGCGGTCTTCCAGTTCGCCAAGATTCACGCCGCACTGGGCCGTTGCCAGCATATTTGTCTCATCAATCTTAATGATTTGATTCATTTGCGAGCCATCAAGAACCACTGAATTTTCAACAATGGTTTCCAGACCACCCTCTGTGGCTGTTCCTCCGGTCTTGGCAACAGAGTTGATTTTATTTTCGTTCAAGAATTTCAATACATCAGAAACCTGGTTTGTGTCTGCAAGTTTTACCACGGCCGCAGGAATCGGAGTGGTATAAACACCAAAAATCGTTTCAAACTTTTTATACCGGTCGTGACTGTTTTCCTTTAATACCTGCTCATCCGTGATCACACGTTCCTTACCAACAATATTTTTTAGATGCTCGACAATAGCTTCCCTTGTTAATGTCATTTATGATTCCTTTTAATGAGTCGTTATTTAAACCTATCGTACCAGGTAGCCCCCGTCAACAACGAGCACATGACCATTCACATAATCAGAGGCCCGGCTTGCCAGGAATACAGCAGTTCCCATCAAATCCTGGAGTTCACCCCAGCGATTGGTTGGGATATGATCCAGCACCCTTTTATTTTTTTCAGGATCACTCCTTGTCACAGTGGTGAGTTCCGTTGCATAATATCCTGGTGCAATGCCGTTTACCTGAATATTATACTGGGCCAGTTCATCGCAATAGGCTTTGGTAAGTCCTGCAATGCCATGTTTGGTTACGGCATAGGCAACAGACCATTGCCCTCCCAGATAAGAAAACAGAGAGCAGATATTGATTATCTTTCCGCTTTTCTGGGGGATCATTATTTTGGCGGCTTCGTGGCTTAATTTAAATGCCGCCGTAAGATTGATTTCAATCATGGGATCCCAGTCTTTGCGGTCAAATTCCAATACTGAATTTAATATACAAATGCCAGCGTTATTGATTAAAATATCAACTGTCCCGAATTTTTTTACACAAGCCTCGATAATTTCTATTGAAGCTCCTGGTTCCGTAATATCCTTTTTAATCAATTCAACGGCATTTCCCTGTTTTTCAATTAATTGCCTGGCCTGTCCATCATCCATGACAGCACTTGGAATGAAAAGATTGGCTCCGGCTTTTGCCAAAGCAGTTGAAAAAGCCAGCCCAAGTCCGCTGTTACCGCCCGTCACAATGGCTGTTTTTCCCTTTAAGGAAAAAAAATCCATTGAAAACTCATCAATACTCATTGGTTCAAACTCCTTTTAAAAAATCATTACGACAAAAAATCATTTTATGTTTTTTTTAAATGCCTATACCAGCTCTTTCGGGCACTAATCTATATGTCCGGAAAAAGCAAACCATTCTATATGTCAGCAACCAATATTCCATAGTTTGTAATTTGTAAAGTATTTTCAATAGTGGCAAAGCATATCTTGATAAAATTAAAAAAATATGCAAACCATTTCTATCATAAAATAAAGCGCACTGGGCAAGTGAAAAAAATACTTACATAGACCTGTGGCAAAAATTTTAAGGAGCCTTATTTTGGTCGATAAAACAATACTTGCAATAGATTGCGG
>JACNHV010000070.1 GCA_014383445.1 Candidatus Desulfobacula maris
CAAAAAATATGGATATTGCGTAGCTAAGGCCGTTCTTCTGGCTGCCTGTGCCAGGAGCCAGAAAATACCTGCAAGGCTTGGATTTGCCGATGTTAAAAATCATCTGACCACAAAGCGGTTAATGAGATTAATGGGAACAGATGTTTATGTTTACCATGGCTATACTGAATTATTTTTAAACAACAAATGGGTGAAGGCAACTCCTGCATTCAACCTTACGCTTTGCGATAATTTTAATGTAAAACCTCTGGAATTTGATGGAACTGCAGATTCTATATTCCATCCCTATGATAAATCAGGGAACCAGCATATGGAATATGTAAAGGACCATGGTTCATTTGCTGATCTTCCATGGGAAACGATTATTACCGAGTCAAAGAAAAGCTATCCTTTATATTTTGAAGATCTTGAAAGACGTTCCAAAGATTTTTCAGCAGAAGCCTTAAAAGAAAATCAATAGTATTTACACTGTTTTAGTTTTGTCTGAAGACCTTTGACACTTCCTGGGTCAATCTTAATACTGTTTTGGCAGAATCAAGATCTAAAGAACCTGTACCGCAGCTCGGGGTAATAAAGTACTGTGAGATGATGGTTGCTTTATCAATCCCGGTTTTGCCTGCTAACTCATCCATCTGGGCATGAAGCATTTGAGCAAGTCCCTGGCTGGTTTGCGCTGCAACCACTTCAGCTTTGGATGTCGGGACAATCCCCCATGCAAGAATTTTCCCCTGCCCTAAATAGGCTTTAATCATTTCAGGGTAAAGGATAAATTTATCAAAAAAGGAATATGCATCAAAGCTGATAATATCAATCCTTGAGCCCAACAGCATATCCCACTCTGTGTTGGCACAGACATGGACACCTGCAAGACCATTCTCAGCATGTATTTCCAGGATGATCTCTTCAATGCTTTGAATGACGTCTTCTTTGGTAATGGTAATATATGCAGAGGTTCCAAATCCGGCCAATGCAGGCTCATCAATAAAAATAATAGGGACAGCCCCTCTTTTTGAAAATTCATGGGCCTGCCATCTGGCATTCAGGGCAAGTTTTTTTATGGCGGCATCTTTTAACAGGTCATTGTAAAAGATGTCTTTATCATTTTCATCTTTTACGGCAGTTCCAAAAGTTATGGGGCCTGTTACCTGACCTTTCAATGCAATAAAAAGGCGGTTTTTTTCATCGATCTGTTTTAAAAACTCAAAAAAACCTTTTCCCCTTGTACCGGATAGGGCAAATCGTGAGGTGCCAAGATCAGCTCTGGATTCTGTTACAGATAAATATTCCTCAAAAAAAGCAAGAAATTCTTCATCAAATTCAGGCGTTGACGTGTCAAGAAGGCTTTTTTCCGAGTTATGGCTGAATCCGGGCAGGCCTGGAAGAAATTGAGGGATCATCCCTTCTTCCTTGTTATGAGGCAATTGTACCCATAGCGGGATATCAGGAGTGTGCTCAAGAACAAGTTTTGTCGCTTTCTCATGACTGTCCATGGGAAGACTTCCGATTAAAAGGGGCAGACCATTGACTTTAAAATTTTTCATTATTTGTTTTCCATCCAAAAGTATTTTTAAATTCCGACATTAAATCACATCGAGTGAACGAGTATATCATTTTTGATAATAAATGAGAACAAAAGATAGTAGTCCCCTGCGCTGTAACTAGTTTCGGGTGGTTTGCCTTTCCATCGCTGGATGGACATTGCTGCAAGCTCTATGAAGACCTGCCAACGGGACAGGACATTTCACAGATCCTGCAATATCTGATTTCAAGTCCTTTTTTATCACTGCCTTCAATGTCAACATCCCTGCCTTTTTCTGCATTTTTTTCCATCTGGATATTACATTTAATCCGGCTGTATACCCCTGATCTTCCAGGCAACTCATTCTGTCCGTATTCCCGGGCTGAATAAATCTTTGTATTAAAGGCTTTTTGCGGGCATGCTTTTCTGCAATACTCTTTACAGTCAGTACAAGGGTCAAAATCCAGGATTCCAGTGGAAGGCAGATCTTCATCCAGCAGCATGACCCTGAGACGAATCCGTGGTCCGAATCGGGGTGTAACCAGCATGTTATTTTTCCCGATGCATCCAAGCCCACCGAGAACAGCAGCGTCTTTCATGAAAACAGCGCCATGCTCGATATGATAGGCAAGTTTGATATACGGAATCTTTTTTTCTTTTTCAAGCCAGTCTGCCAGTTTGGAAAAGACAGCGATCAATTTGATATTCCCCTTTGTCCCGCCTTTGGAGCCTTTGAGCCACCAGTCCATATCCTGGGCACCCAAAGGGTGTTCAATTGCAATGACAACAGCTGATCTATCATTTTCAGGCCAATGGATTTCCCCTTGCTTTTTGCCTTTAACCTGTTTGGTTCCCACACCGCCGAATTCAGTTAGTTTCTCTGATATGAGATGGGAGGGAGATTTTTTGAGTTCAACAATATTCGCGATTCCGGCAAGACAAGCGCCAAAATCCAGGGCTTTATTGATGATCTGGCTGCTCAAAGTATTTTTGTTATTTAAAGTCATTGGTTCCCATTTTTTTTTGGTTTTTTTTAAAAATTTTAGAAGATATCATTTGCAAGCCCCATTGCAGTTTTGGAAAACAATCTTATATCCATTGCTTTTACATTATCTGCCACTATGGGCTTAAATTGCATGTTGGCCATAATGTCTTTTTCAATGTCAATCCCCGGCGCAACTTCAGTGAGCATGAGTCCCTGATCCGTCAGTATGAAAACACACCTTTCAGTTATATAGAGAACCGGTCGTTTCGTATCCAGGGCCTGTTGGGCGCTAAAGGTAATCTGTTCCACCTCGTTTACAAACTTAATGTTTTTCCCTTCAGTCTTTATTGTAAGGGAGGTATCATTAATTTGCACATCAAGTCCAGTGGCAGTAAAGGTTCCTAAAAACACCACCTTTTTGGCATTCTGGGAGATGTCAATAAACCCTCCCGTCCCGGAAAATTTTGGACCAAACTTGCTGACATTGCTGTTGCCTTTATTGTCTACCTGGGCAAGCCCTAAAAAAGAGATATCAAGACCGCCGCCATGGTAAAAATCAAATTGTGAGGGCTGAGAAATGATGGCATGGGGGTTCATAGCGGCACCAAAAGCTGAGCCCCCGGCCGGCATGCCGCCGATTATGCCGGGTTCTGCCGTCAAGGTAAATTCATCAAGTATTCCTTCTTCGTTGGCCACATTGGCAATGCCATCAGCCATACCAATGCCGAGATTTATCACATCATCCGGCCGCAATTCCATAGCAGCACGGCGGGCAATTATTTTTCGAATATTCAGATCAAGCGCTGGAACCAGGGCCATGGGTGCTTTTGTTTCTCCGCTGTAGGCAGGGTTATATGGCTCAGCATAGGTCTGCCAGTGATTTTCAGGCTTCCCTATAACAACGGCATCTACCAGAATCCCGGGAATCTCAATATCTCTCGGGCTTAAGGTCCCCTGTTTTGCAATACGCTCGACCTGGACAATAACCTTTCCATTGGAATTTTTAACAGCCATGGCCTGGGCCTGGGATTCCAGTGTCAATGCTTCTCTTTCCATTGAGATATTCCCCAGTTCATCTGCCGTGGTTCCTCTTAATATGGCGATATGAATGGGAAATGTCCTATAGGATAAGTATTCTTTACCATCAAATTCGATCAGATCAATCATATCCTCAGTGGTCAAGGAATTTACCTTGCCGCCCTGGAGCCTTGGGTCTACAAAGGTTCCAAGACCCACGGCGGAAATGGTGCGCGGTTTATGGGCTGCAATATCCCGAAACATTTGAGACAGAACGCCCTGTGGAAAATTATAAGCCTTAATTTTATTGTCCAGCGCGAACCGGGAAAGCAGAGGCGACCCGCCAAAATGACCGGCAATTATTTTCCCAACCAGTCCCGGGTGTCCCAGATTACTGAGACCCGTTGTTTTGAAATCGCCCTGGCCTGCACAATATACAAGGGTGAGATTCTTTGGGGTTTGATTTTTTAAATACTCTTGTCCCAGTGTGATGATCAGGTCTTCGGCTACACAGGAACCGTGAAATCCACTGGTGGTGACAGTATCTCCGCTTTTTATGAGTTTGAGTGCTTCAACGGCAGACATGATTTTGCTGGTTTTATTTTTCTTTTTAAACATACATACCCCCATTG
>JACNHV010000060.1 GCA_014383445.1 Candidatus Desulfobacula maris
ACGAACGTCTCAATTTATCAGAGCGAACATGTATCAATTTATCAGAGCGCTATAGGGGGTTTCAAAATTCGATTGAAGCCCCATTATTTCATCTTCCAGTGCTCAGTATTAAGCTCGCCTAACAGTCAATGATTCTTGCATTATGTTGTGAGTTGCCCCGGAGCCTTGATAACAGGGCCTTAGCCGGTTTTGATTATGGAAATAATAATTGTTTTAAAAAACAGCATGTTACAAAAGATATAACAAATTTGTAAAAAAAGAGTCAACATAATAATTTGCTCCTGTCCGTCCATCGGGTCGCCTTTGAAAAACCTGATGGATATCTAAAGGCTGTCCAGCCACTCAAGAACATTTTGTTTGTTTTCCCATTGAACCAGCTCATCAATTTTAGGATCGGACTTAAGGTGCTGCCGGGTAAACCGGATAAAATCCTCTTGTAATTGTCGTTTTTGATTCAAATCCAGTTGCAGATAGATCATTGTAGATTGAACATTAGAATGTCCAAGGCGATTTTTAATTTCAGATAAGGGCTTTCCTTCAGATACCATCCGGACCGCGCAGGAGTGCCTAAAGCTGTGCACAGGATGCATGAGAGATAATCGTTTGGGGTCTAAAGCCCGTTTAAAGTAGGTCTTGCAGATGCGATTGATGCCATGGCGAGTCAGGGCTGTTCCTCTTTGATTAATGAATATGTAATTTTTGCAAATGGCAGTGGGTGGACAACGGTATTTTGCAATATATTGATGAACAAGTTCAGCCGTTTTTAGAAGAAGTTCAAGCTGCCGATATCGATTGCCCTTTCCGAGGATAGCCAGTGTTTTGTTTTCATAATCAAAATAATCCAATTGGAGTGTGGCAATTTCCGTTGCCCTGGCGCCGGTGTCATATAGAAGGTGTAAAAGAGTATAATTCCGGAACCCTTCTTTTTGAGTAAGCCTGATCATATTGAAGATTTTGTAAATTTCCTGGGGATATAAAAATCCGATCAATTTTCGTTGGCTGCGTTTTTGAGGAAAGGCAAGGATAGCATCGGTCAATTTCTGTTGTTCAGGATAGATAAAACGAACCATCTTGGCAAAGGATTTCAGTACCGCCAGACGGTGGTTACGGGTTTTAGCCGTGTTTGCACGACCGGATTCAAGCTGGTTGAGAAAATCCAAAATCAAATCCGTTGTAAGATGCTCAAGTTTCAAGGATTCTATTTTTATCCTGTGATACCCGGCAGCAAATGGTAAAAAAAGAGAAAGGGTATCCCGGTAGCTTTTAATGGTGTTGGGGCTGCATCCTTTGATATGGAGCAGGTATTCGTTAAAAAATTTAATAACACAACTGGCCAGTCTCATGATTCGTCCCTCCTGGTGCCTGCAAAGTTGAGAAGGCGTGTTCTGCTTTCGGCATCAACCACTCTCAGGTATTTCATGGTGTGTCGATATTCCACATGCCCCATATAATCGGCAAGTACTGGGAGCACATTCCAAGGCGACTGTTTCCGGGCAATGGCTGACCTGAGTGTATTGATGGCAAAAGAATGTCGCAAACTATGCGGAGTCGGGTTTCCAAAGGTGGTGTCGCCGATGACTCTCCTGGGACTGCGGATGCCGATTTGATGTACGGCATCGTGGAAGAGGATGCGAATACGCTGTTCGCCACGTTTGCTTTTAACCCATCTGATGAACAGATTGGGATTCATATCATGTTCAATCAGAGCGGCTCTGCTTGACAGATAATTATCAATTTGTTGTGCAACGGATTTGGGTATCGGTATCAGGCGGTCCTTTTTGAATTTGGTTTTCTCAATGTAAATTGTTTTTTCATCCGAACGATAATCCTTCAGCTTCAAACGCAGAGGTTCGTTAATCCTTAATCCACAGCGGGCCAGAAGCAGTATCACCAGGTACTCACCGAGATCTCTAAGGAATATTTTTTGTTTTTGCCTGATCCGGCCACACACTGCATCCAACAGCAACTCAACTTGTTCCGGTGAGAATATAAATGGAATGAACGCACGCTGGGGGAGACCGGGAACGTCTTTTAATGGATTATTGAAGTGATTGTGCTTTCTTCTCAGATATTCAAAAAAACATCGAACAGTACACAAGGTGGTATTTACAGTAGACGGTTCAAGTCCAATTTCGTTTCTGAATTTCACATAAAAATGGGGATTCCAAATACTTGAAGGGTCTGGCTGCACCTTTACATATTTGTCAAAGGTCCGAAGCTGCGATCTGATGAGGCGATCGCTGTACCCCAGTCCTTTCCGGTGAGCAATAAAGGCTTCCAGTTCTCTGTTCAACACGCTTTTAAATGGTTTCATTAAACAACACCCTCCGCATCAATTCTTTATGGATGCCCAGATATTTTTTTGTGGATTCAATCGTGTCATGTCCCATCATTTCTTTGATCTCAAAAATGCTGGCGCCTGCTTCCAGCATGTTCTGTGCAAATGTATGCCGCAACCAATAGGCGGTACCAGGAAGACCTGCATCCCGCAATGCCTTTGTCAAATAATATCCGGTAAGATTCGCACTCATGGGTTTGGGGTCCGGCCAGAAAATTAAAAAAAGAGACCTGTAGTGGCTTTTGGGGCGGCCTCCGATGATATAAGCAGTTATTGCTTTCAGTGTATCTTCGGGGATCGGCATTTGAAGGGGATGGTTGTTCTTCCTGGTTTTTAAACTCAATAACCCCTTGGTAAAGGAGATATCATCCAGAGTGATCCGGCTGATTTCAATGGGCCGCAAGCCAAGATAATATGCCAGGTGAACCTGGGCATAAGTCCGGAGCTCACAGGCCGTTGAGTGGGGTAAATGATCAAACAGTCGGCGGATTTCACCGGGCCTTAAAAATTGCGGCGGTTTGGCTTTGGCAAACATTGGAGGACCGATCAAAAGTTCTGCCAGATTTTGCCTGATTAAATTTCGTTCGTTATACAGATAGCGTAAGAAACACCTCAAGTAGGACCTGTAAAGGCGTTGAGTCGTTTTTGCATACGATGTATTAAACATTGCTAAAAACTCATCTACATGTTCGATATTAATGCCGGTCAGTTCTACCCCGGTTTTTTGTAGAAAGCTTTCAAAGGCTTTAAGAACCCTCGTTATAGCTCCGATCTGTGTTGGACCACTTTGCTGGATTTTTTGAAAGTAGTCCAGATATTCTTGGCGGACCTGATCCATTTTATAACCGGCTTTCTTTATGGATGTCAGTTTAGCCATGGCTTGTTTCCAAGAGTATCTTGTTCAGAATATTTCCAACCGGTTCCGGTTGATTGGTTCTATCAGAAGATCGTTCATCTTTAGAGACCGGTATGGGTTTAACCGGCAAGGAAAGCACCTGGTAAATGGTGCCGTCAAAGGCAATCAGATTCTTTTTCAGCAATCCGTCTCGTGCCTGGATGTATTGGTCCAATTGCATCTCAAGCAGAGTACATATTCTATCATAACTGTAAAAACTCAGACCGTTGCGATCACCGGCCAGGACCAGGAAAAAGTACAATAACAGTTCGTTAGAATTCAATGCACTCCAGAAGCCACCCGTAAGAAAGCGATGGGGAATAAAACTGAACCCGTCTTTGATACTACGAACCCTTGAGGGATTTAGGATTTTCTTTTTTATCATGCCGCACCTCCCGGTTTGTTGTTTATCCATATCCCCGCCTGGGGAATTGTGTGACAAGTTGACCCAAAGAGCAGCAGAATCTACAGCATGGTTTGATTTGAAGGCTCAAAATGTGATGCCGGGTCCATATTATTGTTGTCGTACACCAGACCGGCAGCACTGTTGAAGATGTATCATCCATCTTTTTTGATTTGCTGATAGTTTTACGATACCGGCGGCGGTTTTCTGCTTCCCGGTGCTGCTTTTTCCCCTTCTCGGTCTGACGGTATCTTCTCTGGGCTTCCCTTCTGTTTTTAAGGTTCCCGGCTTTACGGCAATCTTCACAACAATAGGCATGGCCTCTCCAGCACGCCCGGCAGAGAAAAAATGGAAACTCACACCAATGACATGTGATTGAAATTAAAAACAATCCAAGGCATCCTCCGGTCTTGCTGATATCCGGAAAATGGTGTAGAAATAAGATAGTTGGTGTGGGCTTTCCGGCTATCGGCGGAAGTTCGCAATCAAAGCCCGGGGTTGCAGCTCCGGGCTTTT
>JACNHV010000182.1:0-6878 GCA_014383445.1 Candidatus Desulfobacula maris
ATTTTGAATCACCTGCAGGAAACCTTTTATTAACCGGCAATGAATTGCTTGAAGGTCTTCATTTTCCCCTTGGAAAGACACGGATTGAACCTGAAAAAGACTGGATCTATAAAAAGGAATTATTTTTACAGGCAATAGATCAGCTTAAGGCCTATTTTAAAGGAGAATTGACAAGGTTTGACCTTGAATTGAACGTTCAGGGTACGGATTTTCAAAAAACGGTGTGGAGGGAACTTGTGAAAATTCCGTATGGAGAAACCATATCCTATGGACAGCTTGCACAAAGAATCGGAAACCCCAAGGCATCAAGAGCGGTTGGTATGGCAAACGGGAAAAATCCGATTTCAATCATCATACCCTGCCACAGGGTTATTGGAAAAAATGGAAACCTGACAGGTTTTGGCGGTGGGCTTGAGGCGAAAAGAACCCTGCTGGATCTGGAGAAACAGGTTAAACAATTAATGCAGAGGGATTAACGCTCTTTGAAAAGAACAAAAATTACAGATGAAATTACCTATGTGGAACCGGATTCCATGACGAATTTTACAGTGGATATGGGGAAGAAAAAATCATTCAAAAGCTTGAAGCAGGAATGAGCAAACAGGATATCATCCAGCAGGGGGTATTTTTTTCTGATAAGGAAAATGTTCACGAACCCATGAAATTCTTTTTAAATACCTGGGATGCAGTCATGTACAACCATCATGAAGACCTTATCAGGGAAGGCGGGTTGATGAAATTTTTTCCGGAGAAATTATATGGGGCATTTTAAAGTAAATAAAAGAGATCTGTTTTTTATATTAAAAAATCAATTGAATTATGGTTCTTTGTGTTCATTGGATCGTTATATCGGGTTAACGGAAAAAACCCTGGATATGGTTGTGAATGAAGCAATGGATTTTGCCATGGGCGTTGTGGATCCCCTGCAGGACATTGGTGAAGAATGGGGGGTCAAATTTGAAAACGACGGTGTATCCGCTCCCCCTGAATTTAAAAAAGCGTTTAAGGCGTATGGCCTCCAGGGATGGACAGCAGCATCCAGAGATATAAAATATGGGGGGCAGGGTTTTCCCCATATGATGCGAATTATTATTAACGATTTCATGTATGGGGCCTGTCAATCCTTTAATATGGCACCCAGCCTCACCCACGGCGCTGCCCATCTTATTGAAAGTTTTGGTAATGATAAATATAAAAATATCTTTGTTCCAAAAATGTTTGATGGAACCTGGGCGGGAACCATGTGTCTCACAGAACCGGATGCAGGTTCTAATCTTGCCTCAATCCAAACTAGTGCGAGCCGTGAAGGCGACCATTTTAAAATCAAGGGCTCTAAAATTTTTATTTCATGGGGAGATCATGATTTAACAGAAAATATTATCCATCTTGTTATTGCCCGAATTGAAGGTGCGCCCGAGGGGGTAAAGGGCATCTCCCTTTTTATTGTACCAAAGACAAGGCTTGAATCCGATGGAATCATAGGCAAACCCAATGATGTGGTTTGCACAGGGGTGGAAAAAAAAATGGGGCTCCATGGATCACCTACCTGTACCCTCAACTTTGGTCAGAATGACGAGTGTGTGGGATACCTGTGTGGCGAAGAAAACAAGGGTCTTGCCCATATGTTCAAAATGATGAACCTTGCCAGGATCAGCACTGGTGTAAGTGGCCTTACCATTGCAAGCACTGCTTACTTAAACGCCCTTGATTATGCGAAGGCAAGAATCCAGGGAAGGGATGTGGCAGGCATCAAAAAAGGGGAGCAGGCCATTATAAATCATCCTGACATTCGTCGCATGCTTTTGTGGATGAAAAGTGCAGTTGACGGTATGCGCTCCATGGTTTATTCAGGGGCATTCTGGTCAGATCTTGCCCTGGAACTTCCCAAAGGAGAAGAAAAAGATCATTATGAGAATCTTTGTGATTTTATGACTCCCATAATAAAGGCCTATTGTTCTGACACGGGCTTTAAGGTCTGTGAATTGGCTGTTCAATGCCTTGGTGGATATGGATATTGCAGAGACTATCCTTTGGAGCAATATTTAAGGGATGTAAAAATCATGTCCCTTTACGAGGGTACAAATGGAATTCAGGCCATGGATCTCATGGGCCGGAAGATGAACATTAAAGGAGGGGAGCCTTTTGCCGCGTACAAGGCTGAAATACGAAAATTTACCTCAAAACCATGCGAAAACCCTGAGCTTGATAAAAGGATTCAGGAACTGTCCCGGGCAGCGGAACTCCTCTTTAAAATTGCAAGACAATTAGGAGATAAGATGGTTGATGACCCATTGCAATGGGCATCCTGCTCATACCCTGCCCTTTTGTGTTTCAGTGAAATAACCATTATCTGGAGATTGCTGGATATGGCAGTGATTGCCCATGATTTACACAAGAAAAAGCCTGTTGATTATTTAAGGGGTAAAATTATTCAGGCTACATATTTTACAGATACGACCCTTCCCCACACATTGGCGCGCACAAATATACTTTTACGCAAGGAGCGAGAAATTGTTGACATGCCTGAAAAAGCGTTTTAATGGAATAAAGGAAACCCTTATTTAAAGTGAATTAGGTAAATTACGTTCTCGGCCGTGATTACTTTTTTCCCCTTGGACATAGCTTAACAAATAAAGCCTTCCTTGACCCTTGAAATTCCGGGGATAACAGTCTGGGTCCGGTTTATTCCGGGTATTCTTCGTATTCGTTGATCTACGAATTCTGCAATGATTTCAGCGTCAGATGCCAGAAAATCTCTTTTCAAAATTATTTTCACAAGGATATCAATGGTTCCATGAACAGAGTGAACCTCCTGAACTTCATTTATGGCAAATAATTTGTCCAGGATCTTTACGTGTGTTGATGTGTTAATATTTATCAGAACAAAAGCAGTTATGCTTCGTTTCATTTCAGGATAATCCGGCGTGGCTTTTTCGAGCATGGCAGTTCTGAAGGCTTCCATACTCCTCGGAATCAGCCGGTCAATTCCAATACCATATTGCCGGGTGGAGGTTATTTCCCAATGATGGTAGGTAATATAGGTGTAAAGGTCGGCAATACTTCTTTTAGGGAAATACTTTATCAGGTTTCCATTGGTTATGATGATGGTTAAAGGCGTATAAATGGTGTTGTACCAATCCTGGGCAGCCTTTTTAAACTCGGTTTCCTCGCCGGATATATTGGTCAGATGGTCATTATGTTTTTTGATCTGTTTTTCAAGGAAATTATATTTTCCAGCTTCCGTTAAATCAATTTTTTCAGGCAATCCCGTTTTTTTGTAGAACTTATTTCTTTCAAGATATAAAAGGTTTTCCATGGTATTTTTTGCAGAGAGCAGTTCTACCACTTTTGCCTGGATATCAAATCGGCCCAGCTCTTTTGCTGCAGATACACGGTGATTGCCATCCAGTACATAATAATCATTTCTGATCTGATATAGCCTTACCGGAGGCAGGTCTTTCCCTTCACGCATGGCCTTTTTAATATCTAAAAACCGTTTTTCCAATACATGTTTTTTGGGCCGGAACTGGGAATCAAAATCATGGTATTTCCCCACACTTCCAATGATATGATCCAGGTCAACGGTTTTAATACCGTGGTCGATGAATTGAACATCCTCCTCCTGGGTCTTCTGTTCATTAAATGAACTGATATGATTTTGGGGCTCATCTTCTTTTGATGAAAAAAGATTTTTAAAAAAATTTGTCATGGTTAGACCTCTAAAATGGTAAATCCGCAGGTGTTAATCACTTTTGTCGAATTTACTGCTGTGATTCTTTCATCTTGGGTTTTAAAGTCTTTGTGCATATGACCATGGATAAAATAATCTGGTTTTCTTTTGTTTATTAATTTTACAAAACTGTCAAATCCCATATGACATCGGTCTTCAGCGTCATGAATGTGTCGTGGCGGTGCATGGGTGACAACCATGTGGACCCCCCCCTTTCGCCACAGGGAAAACCACATGCCAGAGATGATCTTTTGCATCTCTTTATCCATATATTGATTCATGCCGCCATTATACCATATGGAGCCTTCAAGACCCAGAATATTCAGTGATTTAAAACGGACAATTTTTTCATGAATATTTTCACACCCCATAGGATTGGATGATGTGTAGCGGAGATCGTGGTTTCCTTTTACATAAAACAAAGGCCTATCAAGCCTGTCCCTTAAAAACGAAAGATATTCCGGATCCAGATCACCACAGGAGATGATGAGATCCACAGGTTCAAGGGTTTTGTCTTCAACCATTTGAGTTAATGACTTGTCAATAAAATCCGACACAGTCAGGATTCTTAAATTGTGAAGAGCTGTCTCTTTTGTCTTCATTATATGTTAAGAGTTTTATTCCAGTCTTCCTGGACTTTTTTTCGGAAATCATTTTGAGTTAAATACATATATCCTATTTGGGATAAAATTTTTGATGTTTTTCCCATCTGTTCCATGGCAAATGGAGAAGATGCGCATTGAGTAAACTCGGAAGAATGGATAACGATATCTTTTTTATCTCCTGTAATATTAAAATAGGCGTGCATTGCCGGAACTTCATAGGTCACATCCCCAAAATCAGAAGACGCTCTTGATGGCGCAAGCCATTCCGGTTCCATGCCATATTCTTCTGCGAGTTTCATAAATGCTTTGTTCAGTTCAAGGTTTGGTTTTCCTGGTTTGTAAGTGTTTTTTATTTCCTCTATTGTAACTGTTGTGTCTGTCATGAGAGCTGCGCCCCTGGCAATATTTTTAAATCGTTCTTTCATGGACAACAAAAAATCCATTTCAAAGGATCGAAAGTAAAAGTCTGCCAGGGCATAGTCTGGAATAATATTGGGCGCCTTGCCCCCGTCTTTTATCACCCCGTGAATCCTGGATGTCTCAGGAAGCTGCTGTCGCCAGGCATCTACCCCGTTGAACATCAGCCGGACGGCATCAAGTGCATTCACCCCCTTTTCCGGCGCAGCGGCGGCATGGGCTGATCGTCCCGTAAAACTGATCAAAAATTGCATGATGCCTGCCGTTTCCATGGATTGAGAAGTCGGATGATCAGACGGATGGGCCATGAGCACAATATCCACCTCATCAAGAGCCCCTGCCTGAATCAGGTCAATTTTACACCCCCGCTTTTCCTCGGCAGGTGTTCCCATGACTGTAACACGTCCTTTAAGATGGTTTTTAGCCATTAATTCCTTAAGGATAATTCCGGTTCCAAGGGCAACACCGGCTATCAGGTTATGACCGCAACCATGCCCGATTCCAGGTAGAGCATCATATTCAGACATGATACATATGTTGGGGTGGCCTTCACCAAAAGCCGCATTAAAAGCTGTGTCCAAACCTTTATACTTTTTTTCAACATCAAATTGCCAGTTTTCAAGAAGTGCCACCTGAAGATTGCAGGCCAGGGTTTCCTGCTCAGACAATTCCGGTGTGCCATGGATTTTTTGAACAAGATGTTCAATCTCTTTTAGATATCCATTATAACTATTGCTTATAATGTCTCTTAACTTTTCCATAATCTCATATACATGGGCATTGTTGATGCTGGAATATTTTATAATAATACTATTTTAGTATTGTATTGATTATACGATTATTAAAAAAAACATATAAAAGTCAAGGCAATAAATAGCTTATTTCTAAAAAGATGAAACCTTTTTTGAATAAGTCTTGCTATTTCAAATGATTGTGCTAAATATTAGTCTTATTTGTAATAAGGATTTTGTTTTTAACAATGACTTTAAAAGGGTTGCTAAAATAAAGATTTCGGCTGCCAAAATAAGTCAAACTTTAAACCTAGGAGGGGAAAAATGAAAAAAGTATTAATTTTATTGTTAGCAATGGCTTTTGTTTTCGTATCAGCACCTGTATTTGCCGATGATATTGAATTGGCCAAAAAATCAACTATTGAATCTATTCTTCAGAGTAAACAGCTTCGCGTTGGTTTTGAATCCGGCTACCTGCCCTTTGAAATGACTGCAAAAGATGGCAGCTTCATGGGATTTGATATTGATCTGGGCAAGGCTCTTGCCAAATCAATGGGTGTAAAATGGGTTCCTGTGAACACAGCATGGGATGGGATTATTCCAGCGTTAGTTACAGATAAGTTTGATATTATTATTGGTGGTATGACCATTACCCAGTCCAGAAATCTTCAGATCAACTTTTCCAATCCTTATATTGTAGTCGGCCAGGCAGTTCTTTTAAATAAAAAGCATGAAGGTACTGTCAAATCCTACAAAGATTTGAATGATCCTAAATACACCATTGTTTCAAGACTTGGAACAACGGGTGAACAGGCTGCCCAGAAAATGATTTCAAGGGCAAACTACAAATCCTATGAATCAGAAGCAGAAGCTGCCATTGAAGTTATGTCCGGCAATGCAGACGCATTGATTTATGACCTTCCCTTTATTGAAAAAGTTCAAGCTCAGCAAGGCGCAGGGAAAACTATTGCCCTGAGCACTCCTTTTACCTATGAACCCCTTGCAATGGCTATCAGAAAGGGTGATCCTGACTTTATGAATTACCTGAACAATTTCTTGTTTCAGTATAAAGGTGACGGACTGTGGCAAAGATCATATGATAAATGGTTCAAGAGCACAGACTGGTTTGATAAGGTCGGCAACTAATCATTTGACTATAAAGAAATATTCAGGGCTGGCAAGAGTATTTCTTTGCCGGCCCTTTTTTTAGCTTATCCTAAGGTTAAGGTATAAAAAATATATGGACGAAAAAATATCCAATATTCAAAGGCTGAGTAATCCGGCTGCCTACTGGGCTTCAGTGGCAGGTTTTATTGCTTTGATGCTGCTGGTGATCGGGGCCGTATATTATGCAACTGTTACTGTGGAGTATCAGTGGAGATGGTATAAAGCACC
>JACNHV010000182.1:7367-21724 GCA_014383445.1 Candidatus Desulfobacula maris
TTCTCGCCATGAATGGATTCGGTATTATTGATCCGGAATGGTATGGTATTGCAGCTCTCTCTGTTTTTACCGGCGCCTATGTGGTTGAGATAGTCCGCGCAGGAATCGGGGCCATTCATCCAGGCCAGGTGGAAGCTGCCCGATCAGGCGGTATGACCTATTTTCAATGCATGTATTATATTATCCTTCCCCAGGCCCTGAAAACCATCCTGCCACCCCTGGCAGGGCAGTTTATCAATTTGATAAAGGATTCATCCCTTCTTGGCATGATTGCCATAAGAGAGTTGACCAAGGCAACCCGTGAAGGTATAACAACAAGCCTTCAGGCCTTTGAATTATGGATTCTGTGCGGCATACTGTATCTTTTAATGACCTTTACGCTTTCCATGTGTATACAATATCTGGAACGGAGGACGGCAACAAAATGATAGAAGTAAAAAATATATATAAAACATTTTTTGTCCCCCATGAGGTCAAAGCCCTTGTGGATGTTTCAAATAAAATCGAAGCCGGGGAAGTGGTGGTTGTGATAGGGCCGTCAGGTTCAGGAAAGAGTACGTTTCTAAGGTGCCTCAATCGCCTGGAAACTGCAGAACAAGGTCAGATCTTAGTGGATGGCGTGGATATTTTTGATCCAAAGGTTGATATTAACAAGGTTCGGGCTGAAATGGGAATGGTGTTCCAGTCCTTTAACCTGTTTCCTCATTTGTCCATCCTGGGAAACGTCACTATTACCCAGAAACTGGTCAGAAAAAGAAGTAAGAAAGAGGCTCAGAAAAAAGCCATGGCCATTCTTGAAAAGGTTGGCATAGCAGATAAAGCCTTCGCACACCCATCAAACCTTTCAGGAGGGCAGCAGCAGCGTGTGGCCATTGCAAGGGCTCTGGCAATGGACCCGAAAATCATGCTGTTTGACGAACCCACATCTGCCCTTGATCCGGAAATGATTGGTGAAGTTCTGGATGTTATGAAAACCCTTGCAAGAGAAGGCATGACTATGGTTTGTGTCACCCATGAAATGGGATTTGCAAAGGAAGTTGCCGACAGGGTCATTTTTATGGACGAAGGAAAGATCGTTGAAGAAGGAACCCCTGTGCATTTCTTTGAAAATCCTGATCACGACCGGACTAAACTTTTCTTAAAGCAGATTTTGTAAGCATCCGTATCTTTGCTGCATCAACCGCCTGGAATTTTTTCCAGGCGGTTGATGCAGCAAAGATACGGATCATTGTTTTATTTGTCTCTCAACGCCTCTATTGAAATCGTAACGTCAACCTCATTGCCGACAACGCCCATTTTCAGGAATTTTCCGTCTCCCACATGAAAATCAAGCCGGGGAACGACAAAACCGGTTGTAGATCCCGTAACCCACTTTTGGGTATCAAACGGATGCTGCTGCGGTGCAAAAAATATAAATTCAAGATTCATCTTTTGGGTGACATCCTTAATGGTCATCATTCCTTCCAAAGCATAAAGATTATCCTTTATATGGGTGATTTTAGAAGAATGAAAAGTCATATTGGGGAATTTATCAGAATCAAAAAAATCTTTTGATCTTAAATGATTATCTCTTTTTCCATTGTGTGTGTTAACGCTTTTGACGGCAATGGTAAAATCAACTTTGCCTTGATCAGGCGTATCAGGGTTAAAAAACAGATCTGCCTTAAAATCGGTAAATTGTCCGGAAACCTTGGCATGAATGTGTTTCACCTCAAACCGGACTTCAGAATGATCAGGATCAATATCCCACTGAAATGCATTGGCCGTTGAAGCGAAAAAAAACAATATAAAAATGATGAAAAATTTAAATAATGGTTTCATTGTGAATCTCCTTTTCTGCTCGGATAAAAAATCGTATTCCCCAAAAGGGAACTGTTTTGAAATCAAGCGTTCATATAACATAAGGATGAACCCTTGTGTGTAAACCCCTAAAAAAGAAGGGTTTTACGGCAGGGCTCGTCTGGCAAATAAAAAAACCATGATCAAACCAGCAGCGCTTAACAGATAAAACGGCCACCCGGATTCAAAAGACCGGCTCACATTCATCGCATGGATGAACAACAGGATAAGGATAACTGGTGCAAGTGTTTTGTGAAACAGTTTCCAGGTGTTGTAATTCAGACCCAGTTTTTTTTGCCAGACAGACAACAGCACAAAGGGCAGGAGAACCATTAACAGAAAAACGCCGATAAATTCAGGCCAGTATCGGGATTCAAACGGAAAAAAGACAAAGTGGTCTGCACCCAGGATAAGGATGGGATGAATCATGGCAGAAACAAAAAGAATCAAACCGTTTGTCCTATGATATTGAAATAATTTTTTGGCAGTGAAAACCTGGTTCAGCACTTGAAGCCGGCTTGCTAAAACGACTTGAAAAAGCAGGAGTACGGTTGTAATAATGCCGAAAATTTTACCGCTTCTGAGCATGAGCCTGTCCATTCCGGTCTTGTAATACATGGAGGGGGATTCAAAATAGAAGGGGATCGTACAGGCAGCATACAACACCACCCCAAAAACGAAGATACCGGTCAACCTTAAAAAAGAGTTGTTTTTCATTGGACGTCCTTGACGGTTGATCATTCAGGCGTAAGCTTGATGTCGTATTCTTTCATTTTCTTATACAGCAGCGTCCTGTGGATTCCCAGCAGTTTTGACGCTTTTGCCTTGTTGTAATTTGTCCTGGCAAGGGCCTGGTAAATGGCTTTTATCTGGGCCTGGTTCTGGACATTTTTGAGTGTGGGCTTTTTCTTTTTTCCCGGGGGATGTGTGTTGTAATCCAGGTTAAAAGGCAGATCGCCCTTGTAAATGGTGTTGTTGTTTGATGAATACATGGCCCGTTCAAGAACGTTGGACAATTCCCGGGCATTGCCGGGCCAGGAATAGCTTATCAATTCTGTTTCTGCATTTTTTTCTATTTCCATTTGGGGCCGATTGGCTGCCATGGTCATTTTTTTCAACAGATGACAGGCAAGGGGCATGATATCATTTGGTCGCATTCTTAACGGGGGGATATATATGGGTATGACATTCAGGCGATAAAAAAGGTCTTTTCTGAATTTTTGTCGTTCCATCAGATCTTCAAGCTTTTGATTTGTGGCACAAATCACCCTGAAATCAGATCTGATGATTTTGTTGTCGCCAATTCTTTCAAATTCCTTTTCTTCAAGTACCCGAAGCAGTTTGGGTTGCATTTCAATAGGCAGATCACCGATTTCATCCAGAAAGATGGTGCCATTGTGGGCAAGCTCAAATTTGCCGGGTTTCCCCTTGATTTTCGCCCCTGTAAAGGCGCCTTCAACATATCCGAACAATTCTGACTCTAAAAGATCCTTTGGTATTGCCGCACAATTAATCCGAACAAAGGGGTGGCACCGTCTCGGGCTGGCATTGTGAATTGCCTGGGAGAAAAGTTCCTTTCCCGTCCCGCTTTCTCCTGTAACCAGAACCGTTGAATCATTTAACGCCGCTTTCAGGGCTTCTTCTTTCAGGTATTTTATTTCAGGGCTTTCTCCGATGATGCAATTAAATGTATATTTGGTTGACCTTAAGTCAAACAGTTCTTTTTCAAACAGCTGGACTTTTGATTCAAGCACGGACAGCTTTGAGGCAAGCTGTTTTACTTCTTCAACATTCTGGAACATGACTTGACCATAGACAGCAATCACTTTGCCGTCTTTTTTAATGGGAATTCGTTGAACAACCATGTCATGCCCTTTTATTCGGTGCGATTTATTGATTTCCGAGTTTCCGGTTTTGGCAACGATATGCATTCTGCTGTTTTGAATCACTTCAGTGCAATGCCTGCCGATCTGAGTATCCGGGTCAAGATTTAAAAACCGGCCATAGGGCTTATTAAAATGGGTGATATAACCGTCTGCATCCGTTATGGTGCTCCCGGCATTAATATTATCAAATACCAGTTGATACAGTTCAATTTGTTTTTGTAATTCTTGAATGGAACTCTCAGCTTTAATCATATTGATTTCCTTTTATAAACTATGTCTTCAAATCGACGAAGACGTCTTAAAAAAGCTACATGTATAAATGTTGCTACATATTTTTTTGACTATAAAGCTTTAAAAAACAAAAGTCGATAAAAATATAAAAAGTTTTAATACCAATGAACTGTGCTTGATACAAGCCGGAAAGCCTTTCTAATGATTTGAAATTTCAAGCGGTTATAGATCTATCATTTCGGCCTGGCCTGAAACTTGCTCTAAAGGTATTTTAAAAAGGCAAAAATAGACAGTCGATTTAGGAATTTTAAATTTTCTTAATCCATATTTGAAAGGATAAACATGTTAATAAAAGAACCTGAAATCTATTCAGACGAAACATTGATTATTAAAGATAAAAATTTTAACACGGCAAATGTCTGTATTATTACGGGTGCAGGAACGGGAATAGGCAGGGCAACGGCAATTGCTGCGGCTAAAAACCAGCTCATGGTGGTTGGGCTTGATATTAACGAAGAAGAAGGAAGAATCACCCAGAAAACCGCCAGAGAGTATGGTGGGCAGA
Source organism: Candidatus Desulfobacula maris (assembly GCA_014383445.1). Lineage (GTDB taxonomy): Bacteria > Desulfobacterota > Desulfobacteria > Desulfobacterales > Desulfobacteraceae > Desulfobacula > Desulfobacula maris. Next base: position 11,889 of record JACNHV010000182.1, read on the forward strand.
TGGTTTTTATAAAAACCGATCTGTGTGATGACGATGAGGTTCAAAATGCGGTTACAAAAGCGTCAACGCTCGGACAGATTAAATATCTGGCCAATATTGCCGGAATTCAACATGTGAATGCCATTGAAGATTTCCCCATGGAAAAATATGATCTCATGCATAGATTGATGCTGAGAGCACCATTATTACTATCAAAGCTGGTCATTCCATATATGAAAAAAAGCCCGGATGAAAAAGGGGTTATAGCCAATATGTCCTCGATCCACGGGCATATCTGCACCATGAACAAGCCGGCGTACAATATTACCAAGTTTGGACTCAGAGCATTGAGCCAGTCTATTTCCGCCGAAGGAAAAGGAAACATCAGATCATTTACCGTCAGCACGGGGTTTGTCAAAACACCTCTGGCAGATAAGCAGATAGATGCCCAGGCAGAACAACGGGGCATAAGCAAAGCAGATGTCATTAAAAATGTCATGATGGGAACATCCCGGGTCAAGGAGATGATGACCCCCATCGAGGTGGCAAATTTGATCGTTTTTGGCTTTTCACAACATGCCAGGTATCTTGTCGGCGGAGACCTGTTGTTTGATGGCGGATGTGTGCTCACGTATTGAAAAAAATCGTTACAAAACATCAGGGAGGCTTTTTATTGAATATTGATTTTTTAGATATCCAAAAACCATAATTAGTATCATTTGTACGTTTACAACTAATTAGTAAAGGAGAGTAGAATGGAAAAAAGATTTATTACAATGTTATCGTTATTTGTCTTTATTGCTGTGTTATTTTCATCAAATCCGCTGTTGGCAGAGGAGAAGCCTGTTTTGCTGAAGGTTCCCACAACATTTGCTGCTGCACTGCCGGGCCTTGGCACAACAACGACCTGGATAGCAGAAAGAATTGAGCTTGCCAGCAATGGAAGTCTGAAAATGAAAATTTATGAGCCGGGAACATTGGTGGCGCCCTTTGAAATCCTTGATGCCGTATCAACGGGAAAAGTTAATGCAGGATACGGGATTTCAGGGTATTGGGAAGGCAAAATGCCCGGGTCTTCCGTTTTTTCAACCATCCCGTTCGGACCTGAGGCCGGAGAATTTCTGGCATGGATGTATTATGGGAATGGGAGAAAATTATACCAGAAGATGTATGATGATGCAGGTTTTAATGTTCATGTCATTCCCTGCGGTATTATTGCGCCTGAATCTGGCGGGTGGTTTAAAAAAGAGATTAATACTGTTGAGGATATCAAGGGACTTAAAATCAGATATTATGGCCTGGGCGGCAAGGTCCTTCAGAAACTGGGCGCATCTGTAAGTCTGATACCGGGCGGTGAAATTTTTGCAGCCCTTGAAAAAAATGCCATTGATGCGACAGAATTTTCCATGCCTGCAATTGATACAAGGCTTGGGTTCTATAAAATCGTTAAAATGAACTATTTTCCCGGCTGGCATCAGCAGGCCACCCTGTTCGAACTCCTTATCAACAAAAATACCTGGAACAGTATGAGCCCAAGCCAGCAAATGCTTATGGAAATCATTTGCAAGGCTGCCACAGCTGATGCTTTTGCCTTTACAGAAGCAATCCAGGCAAAAGCAATGGTCGAGAATGTTGAAAAACACGGGGTTCAGAACAAGTATTATTCAAAAGAAATTCTGGCTGCTTTTGAAAAGGCCTGGTATGAGGTTGCTGATGAATTATCAACAACCAGCCCGTTTTTTAAGGAAACATGGGAAGACTTAAAAGCCTTCAGAAGCGAGTATGCAATGTGGACGAACTACGCATTCCTACCCAGGGGACTTGATAAATAACGTCTGACGGATCAGATCAGATGTACAGATATTAAACTTGTGCAGGGAAAGCCAATTTTTCCGGCACAAGTTTAATGAATTTTTGCATATCCAATTTCTAAAGGTATTGTTATGACACAAAAGGCCCAGGGGTTATCGGACAGATTATGTGATGCAGCAGATAATTTTATCAAACACATCGGTCATATTGTCATGTGGGGCAATGGGATACTGATTTTGGTCATTATTCTTCAGGTCATATTAAGATATGGGTTTGGCAAAGGATTGGTGATGTTAGAGGAACTGCAATGGCATCTTTATGGTCTTGGAATTATGATCGGTGCTTCTTATGCCTTGGTGACCGATTCTCATATCAGGGTGGATATCATCCAGGCAGGCATGACCCAGAAATGGAAAAATAGATGGGAGTTGTTTGGAATTATTTTCCTTTTGTTGCCATTTGCTTTTGTTATATTTGATAAAAGCCTGGATTTTTTTTATGAATCCTTCCGGGTTAATGAAAGTTCTGATGCGCCTTTAGGCCTCCCGTTCAGATGGATAATAAAATGCGTTATCCCCGTTAGTTTCGCCTTGTTGATTCTGGCTGCAATTTCACGGTCCGTTCGAATTCTCAACTCCATGCTAAAAGGAAGATCAGATGGAAACAGGTGATTATTTTGTCATAGCAATGTTTTTAACTTTTGTGGGTTTCCTGTTTACAGGATTTCCAGTCGCATGGGTTTTAGGTGGTGTTGCAGTTCTTTTTACCCTTATTGCCACCATATCTGATACATGGTTCGGGACAATGACAGGTCTTGACTACCTCACTCTTGGCATGTCCGTGAACCGGATTTTCAAATACATGGACAACTGGGTTCTGGTGGCCCTGCCAATGTTTATTTTCATGGGACTGATGCTTGATAAATCTGGTATTGCCGAAAAAATGATGGAATCAATGCAGGAGCTTTTCGGGAAAATCAATGGCGGTCTTGCCGTAACAGTAACAGTTATAGGGATTGTTCTTGCCGCATCCACGGGAATTATCGGGGCATCAGTGGTGCTTTTGGGACTATTATCCCTTCCTGCCATGATAAACCAGGGATATTCAAAAACCCTGGCTCTTGGTACTATTGCCAGTGCAGGAACACTGGGGATCCTTATTCCGCCGAGTATCATGCTGGTCATCATGGCGGATCAGCTGGGGCTTTCAGTGGGGGATCTGTTTATGGGGGCGGTGATACCCGGGTTACTGCTCGGGGTTTTATATATCCTGTATATTCTTATTTTCAGCTGGCTAAAACCTAGTGCCGCACCCATTAGCAAGGACAGGCGGCCAATTGAATGGCGAATGATATTGGATGTTTTCAAGACTATCCTGCCCCCGGTGCTCCTTATCATAGCAGTCCTGGGGTCAATTTTTGCCGGCATTACCACACCTACGGAAGCCTCCGGGGTTGGCGCGCTTGGTGCCACAATACTGGCCTGGTATAATAAAAGACTGAATTTTTCTGTTGTCGTTGATGTAATGAAAGGCTGTTTCAACACCACAGCCTATATATTTGCAATTTTCCTCGGGGCAACAACATTTGCCCTGGTTTTAAGATGCCTTGGCGGGGATGAATTTATTGAAAGGATACTTACCGGGATACCCTTTGGGCCTCACGGAATTTTACTGATTATCCTGGGTTGCGTCTTCCTGCTTGGATTTTTCCTGGACTGGATTGAAATCACGCTCATAATCCTGCCCCTGGTTGCTCCAATCATTTCAACCCTGGGATTCAGTATCAACGGGTTTGGTGTGGTATCCAATCCGGAACTTCTCTGGTTTGTGATTCTGGTGGCAGTTACCCTGCAGACATCGTTTTTAACACCGCCAGTGGGCTTTGCACTTTTTTATCTAAAGGGGGTGTGTCCCCCTGAGATCAAACTGATTCATATCTATAAGGGTGTGGTACCCTTTATTATTTTGCAGTTGATAGGCCTTTTTCTCGTCATCATCTGGCCGGAACTGGTAACATGGCTGCCGGCCTTTGTTTATAAGTAGTGCCGGAACGAGAACCCCGTTCAGGCATGGTTTTAAGTTTTAGGATTTAGGATTTATCTTAAAACCTAAAACTTAAAACCTAAAACAAGAAACAATCTCGGATAGTTGAAAATCTCTAACCAAATCTTATGAACTTTTGTGCAAACCCATCAGGCCATCAGGCCAGAAATTTTAATATGGGATCATTGTGTTCAGGGATGTGGAGGCCGGGTGCATGGCCGCATTCATTGATGGTGATAACCTTCATATTGGGCTGGGACAATTTCATCTGGTTCACAATATCCAGGGTCAGCACATCCGATAAAAGGCCGTGGAAGAGCAGAATGGGACATGTCACCTGGCTGAAGGGTTCCCAGAGGTCCGTTATCGGCACGGTTTCATCGGATTTCTGAATAATGTCAGGATCAAAATGGACAGTGAACTGCCCCCTGTCGTTGCGGCGAAGGGAGGTCTGGGTCATCCTGATCCATTGGTCAGGGGATCTTTGACCCCATACCCCGTACAATTCTTTTAAATAATCCTGGTACTCAAAAAAGGTATCAAACCCGGGCTGTTCCCCGGAAACATAATCAATGATTCTTGCCAGGGCATCAGCCGGTATCTCAGGACCGATATCATTGATGACCAGACGCTGTATCCTGCCTTTAAAGGGACCGCTGGAAAGGAGGATACCGATGATGCCCCCCATGGAGGTACCAACCCAGTCCATTTGGGTTACATTAAAATGTCGGCAGATGCCCATGGCAATGGCCAGGTAATTGGCATAATGATATTCTGTTGCCGGGTCTTTGGCCCATTGGGACAGACCACGGCCCAGGGTATCCGGACAAAGAACACGGTAATTGGGGGCAAGTTCTCTGGCAAGGGTTTCAAAATCAAACCCATTCCTTGCAAGGCCATGCCAGCAGACGATTGTTTTTGTTTCATCCGGGTTGTAAACCCGCACATGGATGCTCCGGTTATTGACGCTGACAAATTCCGATTTGATTTTCATTTATGGATTCCTTATGAACTATGGAGTTGATGTCGCCGGTCCAGGATAACCCGAAAGGTGCCGATCACCCCCTTGGGAAAGAAAATAACCACCAGGACAAACAGGATACCAAAATAAAGCTGCCACCGGTCTGCCATGTTTGCCAGGATGACGCTGTCAGATGCCAGGCCGGCAATGGATTTCAACAGACCCGGCAGCCAGTTTTCCGTGACAATGAAAAAGCCTGCTCCGATAAGGCTGCCATATAAGGTTCCCATGCCGCCGATAAGGACCATGAGCAGGATATTCACCATAATGGCTGTATGAAACACGGAATCCGGGTTTACATAACAGAGCCACATGGCAAATAAAATTCCGGACAAAGACGCAATACAGGCGGAAAAAACAATGGAACAGGTCTGGTATCTGAAGGTCTTATACCCCAGAGCAATGGTCCGCTGTTCATTTTCCCGGATGGCTTTTAATACCCGGCCCAAAGGGGAGTGGATAAACCGCAGCATGCCTGTAAACAGGAAAACGGCTATCACCAGGATAAAGTAATAGACCATGAGCCGCCCATTGATCTGGGTGTTGAACAGGGTTCCCAATGTCTGGCCAAAATTGAATATCCCGGGCAGGGTAAAGGAAATTCCATCTGCCCCGCCCGTCAGATCGCTCCATTGTACACCCAGAATATGGGCAAATTCAGCCAGGGCAAGGGTGAGCATGGCAAAGAAAATAGCCTTGACCCGCAGGGAAAAAAAGGAAATCATAAGGGAGATCACCACGCTGATAGCAATACTTGCGCCTGCTGCAAGGAAAATGTGATACCCGGATGGTGTGTCTGAATGATAAAGGATAAGGGCAATGCTGTAGGCGCCAATGCCGAAAAACATGCCATGGGCAAAGGAGAGTATTCCCGTATATCCCAAAAGGAGATCAAAAGAGGCCACGGCAATGGTAAAAATCATTATTTTTGCCAGGACATCCATGACCCTGAACGAGGGAATGATCCATGGTATGATGAAAAAAACAAAGATTATCCCTGCTATGGTAAGCTCCTGGATAGTTTTTTTTCCGGATGTTTCCAGGCTTGTGAGTTCTTTGATATCCATATCCTAATCCTTGCCAAACAGCCCTTTGGGGCGAATTAAAAGAATGATTGCCATGATCATGAAATTGACACCCAGGGCCATTTTGGGCCACAGAAAAGCCACATAATTGAACGAAAGCCCAACGATAACCGCGCCGACAAAGCTGCCCGTTACAGATCCCAAACCACCAATAATCACAACAATGAGGGCAAATATAAGGAACTGGTTTCCCATTCCAGGATCTACTGCCTGGTTGAAAATGGCCATCATGGTGCCGCCGATGGCGGCAAGGGCGGACCCTGCTGCAAAAACCAGGGTAAAAATCCAACTGATATTATATCCAGTTGCCTTTACAATTTCCTGGTTCTCAACCCCTGCCCGGACGATAATCCCCAGTTTTGTTTGTTTTAATATATATTGAAGGATCGCAAAGATCGTAATCCCCAGGAAAATGGCCACCACCCGGAAATATTCAATAAAAACCCCGAAAATAATGAAAGCGTCCTGAAATCCCATGGGCACGGGAACCACCTCGTCATTGACCCCCCAGATCATCTTGAGAAGTTCCACGATGACAAAGGAAACCCCTACCGTGACCAGCAACTGCATCAAATGGTTGCCATATACCCGTTTAATCACGATTTTTTCAGTGAGGATGCCCAGGCCTCCACCGGCAAGACCTGCCGCCCCCAGGGCCAGAGCCAGGTAAAACAGACTCTGGGCAAGGCTGGCCGTATCAATCCACCCGGCATTGTTTAAGAGGTTCAAAACCGTGAATCCGGCATAGGCACCAAAGGCAAAAAAAGCGGCATGGGCCAGGTTCAGAACATCCATGAGCCCGAAAATCAGGGTCAGTCCCGAGGCGATGAGAAAAATGAGCATGCCAAGGGAAATCCCTGCAACGGTCAAGGTCAGGTAAGTGGTCAGATCCATTTGAATCAGGGGCAGCAAAAACAGTCCGATACCGATAATCCAGCCGGCATACTGCTGGAAAGGTCGATTTCTGGTTTGAAATTTCAGCGTATCTGTTTTCATTATATCCCCAAATATTTTTTCATCATGATTTTATCTTTGGCCAGTTCATCCATGGGGCCGTTGAAGGCTACCCTGCCGTCATCCAGTATGAAACAATCCGAACCCACCTGCTGGGCCAGGCGAAAATTCTGTTCCACCAGGATCACCTTGGTTTTATCTTTGATCTGGATCAACGATTCTGCCAGCTGGTCCACCACAATGGGAGCCAGGCCCTTGGAGGGTTCATCAATCAGTAAAAGCGTATGTTCGCATACCAATACCCTTGCAATGGCCAGCATCTGCCGTTGTCCTCCGGACAACAACCCGGCCTGTCTTTTCCAGAATTTTTTCAGGGCAGGGAACAGGTCCAGTACCTCAGCCAGTTTTTTATGGGTTTTTTCATTTTCCCGGAACATGGAGAGCCGGAAGTTTTCAGCCACAGTAAGGGTAGACAGGACGGCCTTGTCTTCGGGGACAAATCCCATGCCCATGCGGGCAATCTCATAGGGTTTTGATGCTTCAATCGCCTGGCCATTGAAAAAAATCCGACCCTGGGAAACGGGCAGAAGGCCCATCACGCTTTTCAGGGTCGTGGATTTTCCGGCCCCGTTACGTCCCAGGAGGATGGTGGCACCACCGGCAGCCACATCCATGCTCACCCCCTGGAGGATGTGGTGCTGGTCAATGTGGGTGTGCACATTTTCAAGGCAAAGCAGCGAAGGTTTGGTTTCTACCATGTCAGGCATGGGTCACACCTCCTCCCAGATAGGCTTCCAGCACTTTTTCATTGTTTGAAACCGCGTCTGGTGTATCATCGCAGATAACCCGGCCCTCCTGGAGAACGGCAATGGAATCGGACAGGGCCATGATCATATCAAATTTATGTTCCACCAGGAGAATGGTCCGGGTTTTTGTCTCCTTAATCCCCTGGATGATGTCCAGGATGGCCGGTACGTCTTCCAGGCTCATACCGGCCGTGGGCTCATCCAGGAGCAGGACATCCGGATCCAGGGCAAGGAGAATGGCAATCTCCAGTTTTCGCTGTTCCCCATGGGTCAGAAGGCTTGCCATAAAACGGTGCTTGTCAGCCAGCATAACCTGTTTGAGCAATTCATAAGCATGTTCGGAAAGTTTGGGATAGGCTTTGTAATGTCTCCAGAACACCATTCCCACATTCTCTTTTGCCTGGAGGGCCAGACGAACATTTTCCAGCACTGTCAGGCTGGGAAATATATTGGTGAGTTGAAACGATCGACCGATTCCAAGTCTTGTCCTGTCTGCCACTCCCATCCGGGTAATATCCCTTCCATTGAATAAAATATTTCCCGAGGTGGGGGTATACTGCCCGGAAATCAGGTTGAACAAGGTGGTTTTACCGGCCCCGTTGGGGCCGATAATAGATTTCAGGCAATGTGGTGCAACCTTTAGATCCAGGCAATTGACGGCAATATGGCCACCAAACTGGATGGAAAGTTGCCTGGTTTCAATAGCAGGCGTTTCAATAACAGGAACCCGTGTCATTTAAACACTCCTTTGTTAATTGCCCGTGTTCCTGATGGGAATGTTCATGTCTTTGTATGAAATGACCCGGGTCACCTCTGGAATGCCCCAGTCAATCCCTTCCAGGGCAGTAATTTTAAAGGCATACATATCCTGAAGAGCCAGTCGTTAATTTCATTTTTCGGGCTTTCATAATAGTAGTAGTTACCGCCTTCGGCGCCCACCAGGGATTTATAGGTTTTCAATACATCAATGATATTGCCGCCAACGGCCAGGCTGATGTTGTACCTTTTGTCCAGTTTCATGGCATTGAGTTTTGCCGTGGGGTTGTTTTTTCCGGCTGGGTGAATATTTCAACTCTTTAATAATTTTTTATATTTCTCTTGATAAAAAGCAAAATCCTATCTGATGATATTCAACCGGTATAAGGGATCACCCACCAGGACCATTTTCCAGGACAGATAGGGCAGGCTGACCAGATAGGATTCGGTCAGGGTCAGGTATCCCTCGATCAGAAATCCGAAAAAGAGTTCCGGTATGGGAAATGCCTGGATATAAGGTTCTCCAACAGGACCAATGGTCGCTGCAATGCCATTATCCAGCATTTTTTTACACCAGACCTGACTGTTGTCTTGTTTCAAGGTGGCACATTCAGAGCTGGCCATGTGATATCCCACAGACCCTTTCTGCCATTCAAAGGCATCAACATATCGAGCCAGACTGTACCATCCGCAGTAAAGGGCTGTTTCAAGGTTCAGGCCTTCTTGAAATAAGGATTCCTTATCGTCTATGACCACATTGATTGTGCCGGTTTTGCTTAACAATCGGGCGGCCTTGTGAAGAGACTGGTCATAAAAACCATACCCGCCGGTTAATTTTTTTTCCGGATTTTTCCATCGGGCATCAAAATAAGCAGACCCTTTTACCCCTTCTTGTTCAGCTTCGATACTGTCGTTGATAATTCGTTTGACAATATCCGCGCTGGCACCGTCCAGCCGGCTGGTCATTAAAACGTCTGCTTTTTTTATTTGCAGGTTTTGGTTTTTGAACCCCAGGTAATACGGATTGGGCTGCCACATATTCAGATCATAATTGTCCAGCTTGACCAGACACAGTTCAGAATCAAATGAGGCCACCTTGTCCAGGCGTTTTATTAGAGTGGAAAGAGTATTGTTAATGGCGGCCAATTGGTCTGATTTTTCTTTTCTGATCTTTAAATCAATGATTGCATCACTGGCCAGCTGGACTTCAAGATCTTGTTTTTTCTGATTGATTATTGCTAATTGATCTTTTTCCTTTTGTGTTGATCCGGGTGATGATATTTTCAAAGGTACACCGTAAATGGTAACAATGGCGCGGATTTTGGTATTTTTTTCAAGAAATCTGCGAATGGGGGGAATAGCCTTTTGTTCATAGTCCTT